>NZ_JAWRXV010000123.1:0-10821 GCF_046534875.1 Paraburkholderia sp. SIMBA_054
TTCTATTCGTTGGTGGCGTAAGGACTCCTTGTCATCGCGGAATTTTCTTGCCTTGCCGCCATTATCGCGACACAACCCTCTTTTCCCTCGTACGCGGACGTCCGTTCCTCAATGCAAAGCCGCTCGTGGAAGGGATCGCTTCACACTAGAACGCGCAGAGGCTTATGGCCCGTTCTGTGCCTCATCAGATCATGTCGGAAACCCAGCCGTAGAAGATATAGAGCAGGGGTTGCGTCACGCAGTTGTATCTCGCCCGCCCGCAGCCTGTAGTCATATCCGGGATCCGCACAGGATCCGGCCGCGTCCAATCGTGCGAAAATCGTGCAACTGTCAAATTGGGCCGGAATGCGTGGAGCAGTAGACCACTCGCCTCCGCGGCCTGACCTCCGTGCGAACCCTTATCGAACCGGGCCAAGCGATGAACCAGACCTTGATGCGATTAACCAGCCATGTACCAGGCCTTGACACGATCATGGGTGGCGGCCTGGTCGCCGGATCGTCCTACATCATCCAGGGACGCCCAGGCGCCGGGAAAACGATTCTCGCCAACCAGATCGCCTTCGATCAGGTCAGACAGGGTGGAAAGATCCTCTATATCACCCTGCTCGCAGAGTCACACGACCGGTTGTTCCAGTCCCTTTCGACGCTCAGCTTCTTCGACCCCGAACTGGTCGGTAACGGCATTACCTATCTGAGCCTGTTCCGGACGCTGAGGGTGGATGGTCTGAACGCACTTGTCGAGGTGCTGCGCAGCGAGCTTGCACGTCAGGGCACGTCGATGCTGATACTCGACGGCCTGCTGAACGCGCGGGAAACCACTCACAGCACGCTCGACGTCAAGACCTTCGTGGCGGAACTTCAGGGCCATGCTGCGTTCAGCGGTTGCACGGTGCTGTTTCTGACAAGCGCACGGATCGACGACTCCAGCCCCGAACACACGATGGTCGACGGCGTATTGCAGCTTCAGGAGGAACTGTTCGGCTCGAGGACGGTGCGGCGAATGCGCGTCGCCAAGTCCCGTGGCAGCGCATCGCTCGGAGGCCTTCACCACTACGAGATTAACGATGCCGGCGTCGTGGTGTATCCACGGCTCGAAGCGCTGTATGCCCGCCCCACCAAACTTGATCTTGCCCCGCGGGAGCGTGTATCGAGCGGTGTCGCCGATCTGGACGCGCGCATCGGCGGCGGGTTGCCCGCCAGTTCTGCGACCATCGTCGTCGGCCCCGGCGGCAGCGGGAAAACCAGCTTCGGCCTGAACTTCCTGCAACTGGCCACACCGCAAAAGCCCGCCCTGCACTTTGGCTTCTATGAAACACCGGCGCGCCTCGCCAGCAAGGCGCACGCGCTCAGCATCAACATCGATGCCCTGATCGCCAGCGGCGCGCTCATCGTGCTGTGGAATCCACTGACGGAAAACGTCATCGACAGCTTGGGCTATCAACTGCTCGACGCCGTTCAGGCACGGCGTATTGACCGGCTTGTCATCGACGGGCTGGCCGGCTTCGATCGGGCCGCAGTCGACCGTCACCGGCTGATCGAATTCGTGGCGGCGCTGACCAACCAGCTCCGTTCCCTCGAAGTCTCGACTCTCTGTACCTGGGAGACGAGAGAACTGTCGGCACCTGAGATAACCGCAACGTCGCCTGAAGTCCTGAGCCTCTTCGACAACGTGATTGGCATGCAGCTCGACGAGGTCGAGGGCACAATCTCGCAAGGCATGAAGGTCATCAAGCTCCGGGATAGCGCCTTTACGCCTGCGATCACCAGACTGGTCATTCCTACTGCCATGTCAGCCCCGTTCAATGACGCACGAAAGCTGGTGACTGACGATCCGGAACGGTCATAGTCTTGC
The DNA here is from genome assembly GCF_046534875.1 of Paraburkholderia sp. SIMBA_054. Classification (NCBI taxonomy): domain Bacteria; kingdom Pseudomonadati; phylum Pseudomonadota; class Betaproteobacteria; order Burkholderiales; family Burkholderiaceae; genus Paraburkholderia; species Paraburkholderia sp. SIMBA_054. Next base: position 1,853 of record NZ_JAWRXV010000123.1, read on the forward strand.
GACGACGCCACGAACCGGACCGCACACAGACACGAGCATGGGCGAATCGGCATGACCACGATCGTTGTAGTTGATGACGAATCCCTGATAACCGACTTCCTTTCCTTCTTTCTGAAGGCTGAGGGGTATACGGTGCATGCCGCGCGGGACGGCAAGTCAGCGTTGGACATTATCGGATCGGTCATTCCCGATGTCGTGCTCACCGATTTCATGATGCCCGCCATGTCGGGGCTGGAGCTCGCACAGGCCCTGAAGGGAGACCCCAGACTGGCACATATCCCCATCATCCTCGCGACCGCGGCACAAGGTGTGGCCGCCAAGGCCCACCCCGATCTTTTTACCACCGTTCTGGATAAACCTTACCCGCCACCCAGGTTGCTGGACGCATTGAATGCGGCACTCGGACGCACGGACGATCCTGCTGACGGGAACGCGCCCCGTTGACGGCAGGTTTCAGCCGCAACCTTCCTGACCGTGCCAGAGACAGCCGACGCGGACCAGAGCTCGCGCGTTCGAGCTGGGCAGACGGCACAGTTTCGTCAGCCAGGGGACCGTATCCCAAACCGGGAAACAAGGCACGGGACATCCGATAACCGTCTGGCATGAAGCGTGCGACAGTCCCGCCACTCAACCCGGGGCGGACGATGTCTACCGTGCTTCTTGTCGACGACGAGCCGGACATGCTTTTCGTATGGCGCCATATCCTGACGAACGCCGGCTATACCGTGCGCGTCGCGCCGAACGGTGCTGTCGCGCTCGATCTGCTGCGTGTCGCACGCGCACACCTTGTAATCACAGACTGGATGATGCCCATCATGAACGGTGGCGAGCTATGCCGCGCGCTACGTGCCGACCCAGCCCTTGGTGACATTCCTGTGCTTGTTTTTACCGCCGTCTCAAGACCTCCATTTCCGGGGGCGCCCTGCTGGGATGAATGGATTGTCAAGCCCGCCAGTCGCGAGTACGTCCTCGCGACGGTCGCACGGCTTTGCAAGCGGCAATGACCTGATGAACAGCCGGATTCGCTGACCTTGGAATTTTTCCGAAAACTGTTCCCGATCTGTACCACTTTGTCGGCCTCAAAATGAGCCCTCCGGGTTCTTCAACGTTTGCCGCAAAAATATCTCAATGGCCCTTACGCGACACATGCGTCTCAGTTTGGTCATGATGGCCAGCACGGTCAATGATCGTCAAGCGCCGGTAGGCTCTGATTGCGCTGCTGTGTGTTGCTGTAACGCTCACTTTACTTCCGACTATGACAGCGATCGCGGGCAACACGCCGGCAAAAGCGTTCACGGTGGACAGCGGGTATAAATGTTCGTTTGCGACCCGATACGGGTTGCTCCGGTTGCCGATTGCCGATTGCCGATTGCCGATTGCCGATTGCCGATTGCCGTCCAGCAATGTCGCCGAAATGCGACAGACGGGCGACTGGCGTTTGATGTGACGGCATGTGGTGGGCGGTCGTCGCGCAGTGCAGGTGCGGGAAGGTTCGGGTGGTAGCCACGTCGGTGCCCCGAGGGACCCGCGTTGTGCCATCTGGAGGGAGGAGCAGCAGCCAATTGCGGCAAGGGTGACATAGAAGCAGAGGCAGGATACCCTCGGCGCGCTGTGGTGACGATTTCCACATAATTAACCATCAACGATGGCCATCACGCGCGACGGCAAAACGACGGTCGCGATCAGCCCGCTTCGGCCGTCGCGCCGGTTCTGAAGCGAAATCGAGCCACCATGCTTCGCAACGACTGACTTCACGATCGACAAACCCAGGCCACTGCCTTCGACCGTTTCGGCATTCAAACGGAAGAAGCGGTCGAACACGCGGCCGAGCGCCTCCTCAGGAATGCCGGGTCCCGTGTCGGTCACACGTATGACTGCGCCTGTCGCATCCTCGAATACATCGATATCCACACAACCACCAGCGGGCGTGTATCCCAGCGCGTTCTCGACGAGATTTCGTACCGCCATGCGTAACTCACCGGCGTTGGCATTCACGTGCGTGGCATCGAAGCGCCTGACGCCCAGGTCGATCGAGCGCGCGTACGCGATGGGTAGCAGATCGGCCACGAGCGTCCGAACCATCTCGCGCACGTCAAGCGCATCGACGGCGGAACCGGGATCGTGCTGCGCATCGGCGCGTGCAAGCTCAAGAATCTGCCGGATCATCGTCGCGGTGCGGACCACCGCTTCGCGCAGTTCACGTAACCGCTCGCCGCGCGCGGTCGCATCGGGCGCGTTTTCCAGGTTATCGATACGCAGCTGCAAAGCGGCAATCGGTGTTCGCAGTTCGTGCGCCGCATCGGCGATAAAGCGCTTCTCTGCATCAATGCCGACCTGCAAGCGGGCAATCATCCGGTTGATCGAATCGGCGAAGGGCCTCACCTCTTCGGGTACGTGCGATATGTCGAGCGGCGTCAGGCGCCCAATACCGACTGTTTCCGCATCCGCACTCGCGCGCTTCAGCGAGGCGAACGCGGCATTGACGATCAGCGGGATTGCGATCCATACGAGCAGTATCAGAAAAACCGTCGGCACAAGACTTTCGAGCGCCGCGCGCCCAGCAGTCTGTTCGCGAAACGCGATAGGCTGACCAACCTGATACGTCAAATCGTCCGTGTCTTTTCTAAGCGTGTAGAGTCGGTAGCGATGACCATTGATCCGCTCGACCGAGTATCCGCCCGGTGCGTCCCGGCTGAAAGTCACGTCCGGGTCGGTGTTGTCGGTCGGAGTCGAAAGCCCCCGTTTCCATATCTGCCCGACGAACCCGTCGATCGAATGCTGTGGGGGACCGTTCGTGCCGATCGTGCCGACCTTGCCGGCCGAGAGCCACACAGCCGCGCCTTGCAGATGCTGGTCGAGCAGTTCGTCAATATGCTTCATCGAAAGCCAGTACGATGCGCCGGCATCGGCGGCGCCGACGGCAGCGAACAGCACGACCAATGTTCCGACAATCCGGCTCTTCAACGATCTCATGCCCCTGGCTCCGAAATATGCCGGCTGACGCGTCCCCTCTCGGGCATTCGCCTCCATTGCTCAACCTGCAATGTCGGTTCGCCCGATCTCTTGTCTTTTCGCTGCAGACAAGACCGGATTTCCGTCGGAATAGTCAAAGGCGTAGAGAACTGGCATCCAACCGCTCGATTATCACGAACTCCAGCAATGATATGTTGACTGACCCGGCTGGCGTTTTCAGGCTGGACGCAACACCACGATTTGTCCGACGTACCCAAGCGTACGTCATGAAAATTACAGCAGAATTAGGCCAGTGCAGCGATTGGGTGCCGGGCCGCCAGCCGCGAGCAGATACACTCGCAAATCTCTACGGACGATGGATATGGGGCGGCGAGTGCCCAAGCGACCACCCTCAAGCTCCGACCGTCGACGCCGCGGGTAAGTCCTTTTCGTTCCTACCGCCTTCCTTACTAGAATCACCGGTCGCCGTCGATAAATGTTCCATTGATCAGGAGCACTGTGCCACACCTTTCCGATGTAGCGAGATCACTCCCTATTTTGAAACGCGGGAAAATCAGGCATATTGTGCCATATGGTCCCATTTGGAGGAGGTCACACGATTGAGCATGCCCGAGTTCGTTCCAGTCGGATCCACGCCCCTTGCGTCACCCTTCCAGACAGTGCGCCGCGCGCTGGCTGTCAGTTTTGCGGCATCGGTTCTCGTTCCGCTAATCTGTGTACTTGTATATGGCGGCCTTGACTACGGACGGCGACTGGCGGACGCCAACTCCAGATTGCTTGTACTGTCCAGGGTCGCGCAGGAGAATGCGTCAAGAGTGTTCGACCTGAACGCAGTTCTGACGGCGCGCACTCTCGATCTGCTTGGCAATGCGACGCGAGAAGAGATACGGCAACGCGAACCGGAGATACATCGTCAGCTGGCGGCGTTTCTGGACGGCCTTCCGCAGGTAGCCTCGCTTTCCGTGTTCGGACCTGGGGGAGATCTGATTGCCAGTAGCCGGTATTCGCCGCCACCTGCTGTTGCCATTACCGATCGCGGCGGCTTCGGCTCTTCGCCGCATTCGTCTTCCCATCCATATATCTCCCTGCCGCTTTACCGACGCATCGATGGTGAAACCGTGCTTGTCTCTTCCGTTGAGCGTGCCAGTAACGGAGACGGGCATCTCGGGATCATCTCGGTTGCGCTGCGTCGGAAGTATCTGGTCGATTTGTATTCCAAGTTTCTCGACAACGATTCCGGTTACACGGTAGGTCTGTACAGGCGCGAGGGAGCCGCGATGCTAGCGAGCAGTTCACCCGACATTCCACGGGGTGGACTCGAGCATAACGGTAACTTTGTGCAGGCTGTAAAGGAAAACGTGCTGTTTGGAAACTTCACGCAGGAGGGCGGCGGACGCGGGGACGATATGCTGGTCAGCTTCAGACGGCTTGGCGATTATCCAGTCTATGTGGCAAGCACCTTTGACCTCGACGACCTGCGTGGCGCCTGGTGGCGCGACCTGATAGTGATCGCCATCACTGTCCTAATTCCCAGCGCAATGATTTGCGCCTGGATCTTGAGATCCGGATGAAGCCGAATGGCAGCGGCGAGTTCACAATACCGCTTAGATAATGGTTCACAAGCCGGCGCAGGTCAAACTGCTGGCCGGATTCACCCGGAAGGCAGAGCAACTGGCGAGCAAGCAACAGAAACCGGGAGACGCGGTATCGCTCAGGGAGGGCAACTTGATAGACCCGCGGTCCGAATCGACGCGAGTCTATTGCGCCGATGCTAGACGGGAGATTGATCACCAATCATTTCGATGTATTTCTTCCGTAGTTCGTGATGTTCAATGACGACGCTCAGTCGCACTGCATCAATTAGCCAGTATCAGGATCAGCGTCGCATGGTCTTCCCGAGTCTCACCCCGTTTCGTTAAGGGTCCTTGCCTGCCGCCATCCACGGGATATCCACTTCAGCGCAATGCTCGCAACATTCTACGTACATTGCCTTGCCAACCGCTTGAGCGCAGGACCTGCATGGTCGTAAAATCGACGGATGCCAGAGCACCAGGTCCAGGCTCCCCATCGGGGCTCAGCACAAAGCGGTTCTTCGGAAACTCTCCCCGGCAAAGCAACGCGCGGGCAAAGAGTACCGCCTTGCATAGTAGCGCAAACCAAAGCGACGATCTCCTGATGATCGAATACCGTCAAGCGCCGCATGAAGTCAGTGCTTTTATCCACACCTCGCGCATCAGTTGCTGCTAACCGCAACTGACCCCGCCGTCACGAACATCTGAACCAGGGACGTGTGATGGCTGGATGGCGCATCGATCACGAAGACCGAGTCGCGAAGCGCATTCTCGATATCGAACGCGCCACTCAACCAGGCACGTAGGGCCGCCTGCGACGTGACAACGACGTTGCTGCGCTTGAGTTCATCAGCCGTGGTTAAGTCGGGCATCTCGGGCACGATGTCCGGATCGAAACCGTCCATCGTGGGGTGGAAGAACCCCCACGTGTCGTCTTCGATCAGCAGCACATAGAAGTCCGGCAGTGCCAAGAGTTCCCCCGTCGTAAGTGAGACTTCGAATTGCGCCTGTAGCAGGTTCAGGGCGTCGACCGCAGATATGCGCTTTCGCGCGGCCGAAAGCGGGCCATCGTCGACGTCCAGTTCGCCGATCAGTCCGGCTTCAATCGCTTTTCGGCTAGCGACGGCCACGCTGAGTGCCAGCGGGTGACCGACGCTGAACTCGATCTTGAAGTTACAGATTGCGCACATTTCCACACCTCAAGGCGTGACAATGTTGAAATAGAAATCGAAGTTGTCCAGCCAGGAAATGAATTCGCCGAGCTTCTGGCTGTTGCCGTCGACCTTCGCTCCACCCGACATCACAAGCTTTTGCATTGAGGTCGTGCCCAGCATGACGTTGTTCAGGTCGGCGCGGGTCATCGTTATTGACGCGTCAGCATTGTTCGCTGTCTTCCCTTTCGAATAGTGAATCGCGCTGTTTTCCACGCCGACGACATAATTTTCCCTGGTGTCAGTCAGTGTGAGGTTGAGAAGCACGGTCTTGCCTGCTGCACGGTCACCATTCAATCGAATGCCCTGATAGTCGAGGAACATTTCAAGCGGCATGGCGCGAATCGTATCGGGGCTCGCGGGCGCTGGAGCCGGCACCTTCTTTATACCGTCGCGCAGTTCCATCGCACCCGTCAGATAAAAATTACGCCACGGGGCGGACTCTGACTGATAGCCGAGCTGCTCATAGGCATCGGCCAGCAACTGTTTCGCTGCCGTATTCTGCGGGTTGCTGAATACGACATGGTTCACGACCTCAGCGACCCAACGGTATTCACCCTTGTCGTAATAAGCCTGCGCTTTGCTCAGAACTGCTGCGGGGCCACCCATGAACTCCACGTAACGCTTGCCGTTCTCGACGGGTGGCAACTGATGCAGATTTGCAGGCACGCCATCGAAGAAGCCAAGACGCAGGTTGTACTGCGCGACCACGTCGTGATAAACCGTGCCGTAATAGCTTCTGCAATACCAGTGCTTGGCGAGACTGTCCGGTAGACGAATGGTTTCCCCGATTTCGCGAGGCGTGTAGCCGGTGTTGGCAAGACGCGTGGTCTGATCGTGCAGATAGCGGTACATGTCGCGCTGGGCACCGAGGAAGGCGACGATCCGGTCGTTGCCCCAGGTGGGCCAGTAATGCGACGCGAACAACACCTGCGCGTCGCCGCCAAACATGTCGATCGAGGCCTGCAGGTATTTGGACCAAAGCAGCGCATCGCGTACCTTCGCACCGCGCAGCGTATAGAGATTGTGTAGCGTATGCGTGGCGTCTTCCGCCGCGCAGAACGCCTTGAACTTCGGCAGATAAAACATGAATTCGGATGGTGCCTCCGACTCTGGCGCCATCAGCACGGTGATGTCTACACCGTCGAGCGTCATGGTCTGTCCGGTTTTTTCGGCGAATGTGGTCGGTGTGATCATGGAGATGGTGCCGACCGACGTTGTTTTACCCAATCCGCCATCGATGCCGCCTGTGGGGCTACGCGGCAGGAGCGACCCGTACATATAGCTTGCCCGCCGTCCCATCGCATTGCCGGCAATGATGTTTTCACCCACCGCCGCCTCAGTGAAACCGACAGGCGCCACGATTTTTACCTTGCCGGCCTTCACATCGTCCTCACTGACAATGCCGCGCACCCCGCCGTAATGATCGACGTGGCTATGCGTATAGATGACGTGCGTGATGGGCTTGTCGCCCAGATGAGGAATGACCAGTTCCTTCCAGACAGTTGAGGCGACCTCTGCCGTGACGAACGGGTCCACAACGATGTAGCCCTGGTTGCCCCGAATAATGCTCATCACGGACAGGTCGTAACCGCGCACCTGCCAGATGCCGTCCACCACCTGGAAGAGTCCGTGGTGCATGTTGAGCTTGGCGTTGCGCCAGAGGCTCGGATTGACCGTGGGCGGGGAGTTGTTTTCAGGGCCTCCGGTGATGAAAGCAAACTGCTGCAGGTTCCAGGCGGGATAGTCACCTGTCCCTTTGATGATGACAGGTTCGGGCAGCGTCGCGACCAATCCACGGCTGGCATCCTCGAAATCCTGCGCGTCGGCGAACGAAAGGAACTCTGCATATTGCCGGTTGATATCAAGCGTTGCTCGTGTCGCGGGCTTGCTGGCCGCGCTGCTCGCTCGGACAGCGGCGGTTTGCGCCAACGTGTCCCCTACGACACCCGACAATCCGGTCGCGGCTCCCGCAACTGCCACGTTTTTCAGAAACGCTCTGCGCGCGCCAGGAACTGCAGGTTCTTTCGGCTCAGACATCTCTACCTCCATTCCTCGTATGGTGCTTTGCACAACTACTGGAGTCCACGGCGCGGCGGGAAAGGCAGTTGCGGTGGCAAATAATCCGATTGACGGGCACGGCCGAGCCGAGGGCTCGCATCCGGTCCAAGGTCGCGCCCTTAGGCCAAACCGTTCCGCATACGCTGACGACGATGATTTTCTGCTGTATTAGCTTAATAATCGCGTGCCGGTTTAGGTATTGGCCTTTGGTCCAATAGCGGGGAGGTCGGTCACAGGATAGGACGCGTCGGATAAGGTCCAAATGCCATGGATCGGGAAGATTTGGTGCTATCTGGAATTTGGAGAAAGCCTTCTGGATCTGAGCTTCGTAGCCGGTCCAAGCAACGTACATCGTGCTGAATCCACGCGACGTCCGGCGATATCGATCGCGATCCTGCGAAGCCGCTACAAAGAATGTCGGCCTTCGGGCTCGTTAAGCCTGAAGGCCATTGCCGCGCGCTGTCTAATGCAAAACGCTTACCCGTCTGAACCGCGCAATTCTGTGACCGGCAACACACGGTCCCAATGCAGCAAGTTGCACACCTCCCGCAAATGACCGTTCGCGCTTCGAGTTGAGACAGATCCGGGGAAGGGGCCGCGTTCCACGCGCAGCATTGGCGTACGACAATGTCCCGATCTACATCGCCACTTCGCAAAAATACCTCATCTCGTTTTAGCGCGGGCATTTTGGCGTGATGACTTATGTCGGCGGCGCGCGATTTCCATGCTTGCGCACGCCTCTCATGATCAGGGTTTCGCTAACCGGGCATGCTCGATCGCGCCGAGTAACGCATGCAACGATACAGGCTTGCCGAGATGCGCATCGAAGCCGGCACGGACTGCTTCCTCCGCATCGCTCCGCCTTCCAAACCCCGTCAGGGCAAAAGCCGGCACCGCCCCCATGCCCGGCAGCTTGCGCAGTTCAGCGATGAGTTCGTAGCCACTCATGCCAGGCATACCGATGTCTGACAGGATCAGGTCGAATTCGTTTTCCCTCGCTGCCACCAGCGCATCTGGACCATTGCGTTCGGGCCGCACCTGCGCACCTTCCAGTTCAAGGAGCGCACGAAAACCTTCAAGCCCTTCCGCAGAGTCGTCGACAAGCAGGATGCGCAGTCCCTTGAGAAGGCTCGTGTCGGCATGCGAGCGCCGG
>NZ_JAWRXV010000763.1:0-272 GCF_046534875.1 Paraburkholderia sp. SIMBA_054
GCGGATGATCCCCCCGCTCGGCAACGAATTCATCGCGTTGATCAAGAACTCGGCGCTGGTGTCGCTGCTCACGATCGACGATCTGATGCATGAAGGCCAGAAGATCATCAGCGTGTCCTATCGTTCGCTTGAAGTGTATCTCGCTATCGCGCTGGTGTATCTGGTATTGACGCAGGTGACCAATTTCGCGCTGCATCGCGTTGAACGTCGTTTGCGTGTGGGAGGAATGGTGCAATGAATACCGTGGCCAAAGTCAACGAGCCTATCGTTCG
>NZ_JAWRXV010000764.1:0-272 GCF_046534875.1 Paraburkholderia sp. SIMBA_054
GCTATTAGTAGGTCCGTGGGCCCGCGAGGGGCGAGCGGCGACTTGACGATCACCATGCAGAACGCGGTGTCCCGTGCGAGGCGAAGCCTGACTACCAACCCTGCGAACTAGACGTAACAACTGTCTTGGGTGAGGCTAGAGCTAACGCCAGCGCGGAGCAGTTTATGCGCATAAACCGCGGTCCGCGCGAACGGCGCCTCTCTCACGTATCGCAAAAGCCGCAAGGACGAAAACTGACAGCGGCGTGCAGAAAGGCACAAGCTTTGGGGACC
>NZ_JAWRXV010000765.1:0-272 GCF_046534875.1 Paraburkholderia sp. SIMBA_054
GTGAACAAGCCGGCGACGGTCACGCCGATGCGCAACGGTTCGCTGACGCTCTCGCAGGCCATTTCGGACAGCGGCAGCTTCGACCAGGCTACGGCTTCCACGCGGCAATTGTTCGTGATCCGAAATTCCGCGAGCGAATCGCCGCAGATCTATCACCTCGACGCGAGCTCGCCGGTATCGATGATCCTTGCGAACCAGTTCGAGTTGCAGCCGAAGGACGTCGTGTACGTGGGCCAGGGCGGGCTGGTTCGTTTCAACCGTATCCTGAACCT
>NZ_JAWRXV010000766.1:0-272 GCF_046534875.1 Paraburkholderia sp. SIMBA_054
CTCGTGGTCGCGGTTGTCGTCTACGGTACGTGGGGTCTGTTGCGCGACTCGGTGCGCCTCGCGCTCAATGCGGTGCCCTCGGGCGTCGATGTCGAGCGCATCCGCGACTATCTCGCCGATCAGCCCGGTGTCGAGGACGTGCACGATCTGCACATCTGGGCGCTGTCCACCACCGGCAACGCGCTCAGCGCGCATCTCGTGATGCCGGCAGGCCATCCCGGCGACGAGCGGCTCGACGGCATCGTGCTCGCGTTGCGCGAACGTTTTTCGAT
>NZ_JAWRXV010000767.1:0-272 GCF_046534875.1 Paraburkholderia sp. SIMBA_054
GCAGCGACGTGGCCCAGCGGCTGTCGCTGCTGCTGTCGCTGGCGGCGGCGTTCGCGTGGTTCGGCGAACAGGCCCAGGCCATCCGGCTGGCGGGCCTGGCCACCGGCCTGCTGGCGATCGTGGCGATCCTGCACCGCCCCGGCGAGGCGACCAGCGTGCCGCGCGGCCGCGCCTGGCCCTGGCTGCTGGCGGTATGGATCGGCTTCGCCCTGATCGACGTGCTGCTCAAGCGCATCGCCCAGGCCGGGGTGTCCTCGCTCAGCTCGCTGACG
>NZ_JAWRXV010000124.1:0-10499 GCF_046534875.1 Paraburkholderia sp. SIMBA_054
CGGCAAAGAAAAGTAGGTGCCGCCCCGCACAGGGGCGACGCTTGAAGCACGAAGACATAGCGCGGATGCCAGCGCAAGCCGAAGCAAACCAACCAGCCCTCACATACAAAGCAGGTGCCACCCCGCACAGGTGCAACGCGTGAACAGCCAACACCGTAACGCGGATGCCAGCGCAAAGCCAAAACACCGCCCGGCAACGCCCGCGCCACGAAGGCAAAACTCGGATGCCAGCGAAAAAACAAAACCCACTCGCCCGGGCATCACCCAACCCACTTCCACTCCCGAATCTCTTCGCTATCGATACCCTCGGTATGCGCGTAATCGAGGTGCTGGATCTTCTGATCGCGCAAGCGTTCCTTCGCGTGATCGCCGACGCCACGCAGACGAGGCACACGATCAATCACATCGATCGCCAGCGAAAACCGGTCGATCCCATTGATGATCGCGAGCTCGAGCGGCGTATTGATGTTGCCCTTCTCCGCATAGCCATGCACGTGAATGTTCGCGTGATTTGTGCGGCGATACGTCAGCTTGTGAACCAGCGACGCATACGAATGGAAGTTGAAGATCACCGGCTTGTCCGTCGTGAACAGCGAATCGAAATCGCGCCCCGACAAGCCATGCGGATGATCGGAATCGGGCATCAGCCTGAACAGGTCAACGACATTCACGAAGCGGATCTTCAGATCGGGGAACAGCCCTTTGAGGATCTCCACGGCTGCGAGCGCTTCCATGGTCGGAATGTCGCCGGCGCTCGCCATCACGACATCCGGCTCGTGGTCGAGATCCGTCGATGCCCAGTCCCAGATGCCGATGCCTTTCGTGCAATGCGTGATGGCCGACTTCATGTCCAGATACTGCAAGTGCGGCTGCTTGTCGGCGACGATCACGTTCACATAGTCGCGCGAACGCAGGCAATGATCGGCGACACTCAACAGACAGTTCGCATCGGGCGGCAAATAGATGCGCACGACATCGGGGCTCTTGTTCGTCACGACGTCCAGAAAACCGGGGTCCTGATGCGTAAAACCGTTATGGTCCTGACGCCACACGAGCGACGTGATCAGCAGATTCAACGAAGGCACGGGCTGCCGCCAGCGCAACTCGCGTTTGGCTTTTTCCAGCCATTTCGCGTGCTGGTTGAACATCGAATCGATCACATGCACGAACGCTTCGTACGTTGCAAAGAGACCGTGCCGCCCCGTCAGCGTATAGCCTTCGAGCCAGCCTTCCAGCGTATGTTCGCTCAGCATTTCCATCACGCGGCCATCGGCTGACAGATCGCCGCCGTCGCTATCCGATTCGACGATCTGCGCGAGCCACGTCTTCTGCGATGCTTCGTAGATCGCCGTGAGTTTGTTGCTGGCGGTTTCGTCGGGGCCGAATACGCGAAAGCTCGTCATATTGCGACGCATGACGTCGCGCAGAAAATGGCCAAGCACATCCGTGGGCGACACGTAGTTCGTTGCGGGCTTGCCCACGTCGACGGAGTATTCGGTGAAGTCCGGCAGGTCCAGCGCCTTGCACAACGCTCCGCCATTCGCATGCGGATTGGCGCTGATGCGCCGCGGCCCTACGGGCGCGAGCGCGCGCAATTCGGCAACCAGCCGCCCCGCTTCGTCGAAGAGTTTTTCCGGCTCGTAACTACGCAGCCATTCCTCAACGAGTTTCAGGCTCTTGCCGTTGCTCGCCGGATCGGCGACGGGCACCTGATGCGCTCGCCACGTACCCTCTATCTTGTGTCCGCCGAATTCGCGCGGCCCCGTCCATCCCTTCGGCGATCGGAGCACGATCATCGGCCAGCGCGGCCGCTGCGTATTGCCTTCTTGTCGCGCACGCTGCTGGATCGCACGAATCTCGTCGATGCACTCGTCGAGCGTCGCCGCCATCTGCTGATGCATCTTCTCCGGCTCGTCACCTTCGACGAACCACGGCTTGTAACCATAACCCGTCAACAGCGCTTCGAGTTCTTCATGCGGGATACGCGCAAGTATGGTCGGGTTCGCAATCTTGTAGCCGTTCAGATGCAGAACGGGCAGCACCGCGCCGTCGCGCGCCGGATTCAGGAATTTGTTCGAATGCCACGAGGTGGCGAGCGGCCCGGTTTCCGCCTCGCCATCACCGATCATCACCGTGACGATCAGATCAGGGTTGTCGAACGCCGCACCATATCCGTGCGACAGGCTATAGCCGAGTTCGCCGCCCTCGTGAATCGAGCCCGGCGTTTCGGGCGTGCAATGCGAGCCGATGCCGCCCGGAAAGGAGAAGAGCTTGAAAAGACGCCCCATGCCCTCTTCCGTTTCGCCACGGTCCGGATAGATCTCCGAATAGCGCCCTTCCAGATAGCTGTGCGCGAGTGTCGCGGGTGCGCCGTGGCCCGGCCCCGAAAGGAAGATCACGTTCAGATCGCGCTGTTTGATCACCCGGTTCAGATGCACCAGCACGAAGCTCTGGCCGGGATCGGAACCCCAGTGACCGAGCAGACGCCGCTTGATGTGCTCGGGCTTCAGCGGTTCGCGCAAGAGCGGATTCGCGCGCAGGTAAATCATGCCGGCGGACAGGTAATTGCATGCCCGCCAGAAGCGGTCCATGTTGCGCAGTTCATCGGCTTGCAACGGCGTGAGTTGAGGGCGGGTGTCGTCCATTGAGCGTCTCCTTGCAGAGGTTTCGCGGTACGCAGTGCCTCCCTAATCATAGAAGGTGCTTTGCGTATGTCTATTGCGAATGCATGCATCGTTGACGCAGGCGGCACAACGATTGCAAATCCGTTGAATCGCTTGCAATCGACGGGCCGAACGCATAGCGACCGTCACGCATCGATCAAAGGAAGGAGACACAACATGGACGTGATCATGACGCTATTCGGCGAAGGCAACCATCTCACCGCCTTGCAGACAGCCATGCGCGCGATCGTCGTGTTCTTCGCGACGCTCGTGTTCATCCGCATCTCGGGCAGACGCTCGTTCGGACAACGCTCACCGTTCGACTACGTGGTCGCGATCCTGCTCGGCGCCACGCTGAGCCGCGTCATCATCGGCGCATCACCTGTGGTGCCGACGCTCGCGGCGTCGCTGGTGATCGTGCTGATTCATCGCGCGCTAGCGTGGTGCTGCGTGCGCTCGCCGCGGCTCGAATCGCTGGTGGTCGGTGTCGAACGGGAGGTATATCGCGACGGACAGTTCAATAGCCGTCAGATGTCAGCTGCGCTGATTACGCGCACGGATGTTTTCGAGGCCGCGCGGCATGAACTTCACGCGCTCGATCTGCACGACGTGTATGCGGCGATTCTCGAACGCAATGGACAGATGAGCCTGATTCGCAAAGGCGCGAAAGGGAGCGAAGGGAAAACGGATGCGTAGGCAGGAAATTGTGACGCAGCGTCACGTATCAAAGAAACGGGGCGGGCCGCGCCAGCTTCACGAACGAAGCACTCGCGCGAGACCCGCCCCGTCAGAAGCCCGATTTACTCGGTATCGTTCTTCAGTTGCGGCAGCGCCGACGATTCGCCCGGTGCGAGCAAACCGACCTGCGCGTAGATGCGCAGCTTGTCGCGCGTGTCGGTGATGTCGAGGTTGCGCATCGTCAGCTGGCCGATGCGGTCACGCGGCGAGAACGTCGAGGCAACCTTCTCCATCGACAGACGCTCCGGCTGATACGTCAGGTTCGGCGACTTCGTGCTGAGGATCGAATAGTCGTTACCGCGACGCAGTTCGACGGTCACTTCGCCCGTGATCGCGCGCGCGACCCAGCGTTGCGCCGTTTCGCGCAGCATGATGGCCTGCGGATCGAACCAGCGGCCCTGGTACAGCAGGCGGCCGAGGCGGCGACCATTTTCACGGTACTGCTCGATTGTGTCTTCGTTGTGAATGCCCGTGACGAGGCGCTCATACGCGATGAACAGCAGCGCGAGACCCGGAGCTTCGTAGATGCCGCGGCTCTTCGCTTCGATGATGCGGTTCTCGATCTGGTCGCTCATGCCGAGGCCGTGACGGCCGCCGATGCGGTTCGCTTCCAGCAGCAGTTCGACGGCGTTCGGGAACGTCTTGCCATTCAGCGCGACGGGCTGGCCTTCTTCGAAGCGGATCGTCACCTCTTCCTTCGCGACGGGCACGTCGTCGCGCCAGAATGCGACGCCCATGATCGGGTTGACGATCTTGATGCCCGACTCCAGGCTTTCGAGGTCCTTCGCTTCATGCGTTGCGCCGAGCAGGTTCGAATCGGTCGAATAGGCTTTTTCGGCCGACATCTTGTACTCGAAGCCCGACTGGCGCATGAATTCCGACATTTCCGCGCGGCCGCCGAGTTCGTCGATGAACTGCTGGTCGAGCCAAGGCTTGTAGATCTTCAGATCGGGATTGACGAGCAGGCCGTAACGGTAGAAACGCTCGATGTCGTTGCCCTTGTACGTGCTGCCGTCGCCCCAGATGTTGACGCCGTCTTCCTTCATCGCGGCGACGAGCATCGTGCCCGTCACGGCGCGGCCGATCGGCGTCGTGTTGAAGTAGGTGACGCCTGCCGTCGAGATGTGGAACGCGCCGCATTGCAGCGCCGCAATGCCTTCCGCGACCAGCTGCGCGCGGCAGTCGATCAGGCGCGCGCCTTCGGCGCCGTATTCCGTGGCGCGGCGCGGAATCGAGTCGTAATCTTCCTCGTCCGGCTGACCAAGATTGGCTGTGTACGCGTACGGCACGGCGCCCTTCAAGCGCATCCAGTGCAGCGCAGCGCTCGTGTCGAGGCCGCCTGAGAACGCAATACCGACCTTCTGGCCGGTCGGAACATTTTCGAGGATTGTGCTCATAATCAAAACCGTTGAATCGACTTTTGAAGGGAATAGGCGAAACTTTATCAGACATGCCCGTCTACGAGCCGGATTCGGCGGAAAACGGGCATGACGCGACGCTGCAGCGCTGCCGCGCGTCAGGCATCCGGGTGCAGCGGGGCGTCGAGAATCGACGGTGGCACCGCGTCGGGGTCGGTGGCCTGCGCGTCGCCGAAACACTGCTCCGCCAGATCGATCATGCCCACGGCGGCGTCGATCAGCTCGTCGAGACGGTCCAGCAATTCGCCGCGCGCTTCGGCTTGCCCGTCCGGATGACCGTTCAACTGCACGATCAGCGATTCCGCCGTCTGCAGGTACGGAATCGCCTCATGGTAGTTTTCGATCGACACCAGCGCCTTGCTGCGCGCGCCGACCAGCAGACTCCGGTAGTGATCCGCGAGCTCGGACTCGCCGCTGATCCGGGGCAGTTTGTCGGAAATGCGCTGCAGGCAAGCCGGCACCTGCTCGTCGAGCGCGGCCGCGCGCTGCCGCAGATCGGCGTATTCGGCGAGCAACTGGACCTGGTCGAACGGGGAAACGCTGTCCATCGTGGGCGGCTCGTTGTCTGGTGAACCTAGCATCTTACTGCACCACGCAAAGTCGATGCGGGCTAGGACCAATGACCTACACTAAGCACAACCGCGCCAGCATCGGAAACCGCCATCCACGTATCGCAGCGGAAAACGTCCGTCGCGCGTCAACCTGAGCTGTTGCGTAGTCGATAGCCGCACCGTCGCCGACTGAAATGCGGAGGCCTCGCGATCATGGGACACGTTGCCAGCCGTTTGCGAATTCCCGTGCTCGACTGGGTGCACGGTTATCGCAAGGATTGGATCAAGCCGGACCTCGTCGCCGGCGTCACGGCGGCAGCCGTCGTGCTGCCCAAGGCCCTCGCCTATGCCTCGGTGGCCGGGCTGCCCGTCGAAGTCGGGCTGTACACCGCCTTCGTGCCGATGGTCATCTATGCCCTTTTCGGCACGTCGCGGCCGCTCAGCGTCAGCACCAGCGCGACGCTCGCCATCCTGACGGCCGCCGCGCTCGCGCAGGCCGTTCCCGGCGGCGAAACGGCCGCGCTGATGCGCGCGACGGCGACCCTCACGCTGCTCGTCGGCGGGATGCTCGCGTTGGCCGCGTTGCTGCGCCTCGGCTTCGTCGCGAACTTCATTTCCGATCCCGTTCTGACGGGCTTCAAGGCGGGGATCGCAGTCGTCATCGTGCTGGATCAACTGCCGAAGCTGTTCGGCATCCACCCGGAAAAAGGTTCGTTTTTTCACAACGTCGCGGCCCTGGCGATGGGCATTCCCCACGCAGCGTGGTGGACGGTAGCCGTCGGCGCGGCGACGATCGCCATCCTCGTGGCGTTCGAGCACTTCTATCCGCGCGCGCCCGCACCCTTGATCGCCGTCGCCTGCGGGATCGGTGCCGTCGTGCTGCTGGGCCTGCCCGCGCATGGCGTCGGCGTGGTCGGCCATATTCCGACGGGCTTGCCCTCTGTCGTGATGCCCGATTTCTCGCTGATCGGCTCGCTCTGGAAGGACGCCGCCGGCATCGCGCTGATGAGCTTCACCGAAACGGTCGCGGCCGGGCGTGCGTTCGTGGGCAATGGCGAACCCATGCCGAAGCCGAACCGCGAACTGTTCGCGACGGGCCTCGGCAACGCGGCGGGCGCGTGGCTCGGCGCGATGCCCGCGGGCGGCGGCACGAGCCAGACGGCTGTCAACCGGCTGGCGGGCGCGCGCTCGCAACTCGCCCAGCTCGTCACGGCGGCCGTCACGCTCGGCACGATGCTGCTGCTCGCGCCGTTGATCGGCCTGATGCCGCACGCGACGCTGGCCGCCGTCGTGATCGTCTATTCGATCGGCCTGTTCAGCCCGGCCGATTTCCGAGCAATCTTGCGGATACGCCGCACCGAATTCCTGTGGGCGCTCGTCGCGCTGGCGGGCGTCGTGCTGCTCGGCACCTTGCAGGGCATACTCGTCGCGATTGTCGTATCGCTGGTTGCGCTCGCGCATCAGGTGGCCGATCCGCCCGTCTATGTGCTGCGCCGCAAGCCAGGCACGCACGTGTTCCGCCCCGTGTCCGACGAGCATCCCGACGACGAGGCGTTCCCGGGGCTGCTGGTGCTGCGGGTCGAGGGGCGCGTGTTCTTTGCCAACGCCGAGCACATCGGGCAGAAGCTGCGGCCGCTGATCGACGCGGCGCAGCCGAAGGTCCTCATCCTGGAGATGAGCGCCGTGTTCGATCTCGAGTACACCGCGCTCAAGATGCTGATCGAAGCCGAGAAAAAGCAGCGCGAGCGTGGCATCGCGATCTGGCTCGTGCACCTCAATCCCAGCGTGCTCGCGGCGGTGCAACTCTCGTCGCTCGGCGCGACATTGGGTCAAGGGCGGATGTTCTTCAATCTCGAAGAAGCGCTGGCGGCGTGGCAAGCACTTCATGCGCCGGACACGGCAAACGGCGTGGCAAACAGCGCGTCGAAGAAGCTTTAAATCCGCCCGGTCAAACGCCCTTCCCCCCTGCGTGATTCGCTGGCGGGCTGATCCTCGACCCATCGCCAGAACAGCCGGTAGCCGACCGCGAGCATCACCGGGCCGATGAACAGACCCAGCACGCCGCTCGTGATCATGCCGCCCAACGCGCCGATCAGCACGACGGGCATCGGCACGTCGACCCCTCTGCCGAGCAGCAACGGCTTGAGCACATTGTCGGCCAGCCCCGCGATGAACGTGTAGATCGCGAAGATGATGGTCGCGGCGCTCGCGCCCTCGGTGGCGAATACGAACACGATCACGGGAATCGTGATGAGGGTGGCGGGCAACTGCATGATGCCGATCAACAGCACCGCGAGCCCGAGCAGCCCCGCGCCGGGCACGCCCATCACGACGAAGCCGATGCCGATCAGCAGCATCTGGATGAACGCGATGCCGACCACGCCTTGCGCGACGGCGCGGATCGTCCCAATGCACAACTCGGTGATCTTCGGGCCGTTCTCCGGGCCGGAGACGCGCGATGCGATCAGCACCGCGCTGCGACGGCCTTGCTCGCCATGCGCCATGAAAACGCCGGCGAGAATCAGCGCGACGACGAACGTCACCAGTCCGACGCCGAGCCCCGCCAGCGTGCCGAGCACGACAAGCCCGGCTTCCTTCAGTTGTGGCGCGAACCGTTGCGCGAGCCCCGTCAGATCCGTCGAGGCTTGCAACCAGAAGTCGTACAGACGCTGCCCGACGAGCGGCCAGGTGGCGACCGACTCGGACGGCGGCGGAATGCGAACGCCGCCGCTCTTGATGATGGCCGTCACGTGCTCGATGGAATCCGCGGCCGCCACGCCCAGCAGGTAGGTCGGCACGAGGATGATGGCGAACGCGGCGAGAATGATCAGCGTCGCGACCAGGCCGTTGTAGCGCTTCGACTGCCCTCGCAGGCGAACCAGCAGCGGATGGAGCGTGATAGCCAGAATCAGCGACCACACCAGCAGATTGAGGAACGGCACGACGATACGAAAGCAGAAGATCGCGAGAATGGCGATCAGGCCCGCGCGGATCAGCACGTCGAGCATGCCGCGCGCAAATGACTTCTCAGAACTCTGGATGGGTAACATCGATTTTCTCCGCTGAGTCACTGCGCGATTTCCCGCGCTAACCGGTCGGTCGCGCCGCCCGCGAGATGCGGTGCCGCACGACGCTGATCGCCTGCTTGAGCGCATAGACGTCGTGCAGATAGCGCGTCGGCACGCGTATCTGGCTCGCCTGCGCGTCGATGCTCTCGAGTTCGTTGTGCCATTGCGAGAGCTGGTGCGCAGATGGCTGCGCCGTCTTCCAGATTTCGTCTTCCAGCGCCTTGAGCTCGCGATACCAGACCACGAAGCGCTTCTTGACGCGCGATTCCAGCATCCGCGGCAGCGCCTGCACCAGCCCGATCAGCACGGCCAGGAACGGCACCAGGATCAGCAGGCGCCGCTCGATGAAGCTCGCAAGCCAGAACGGCAGGTAGCGCTGAAGGAACGGGCGTCCGGACTTGAAGTAGCGCTCGCTTTCGCTGGAAATGGGGAATTCATCCGTATTCAGATTGGGGAAGGTGCCGAGCGGCGTGAAATAGTCCTCTCCCGCATGCGCGGTTCTGGCTGCGTCGAGCAACAGATAGACGAGCGCGGGATGCAACGTGTCCTTCGCGACCAGCAGCGCCGTCGCGGCCAGCAACGTGACGTCCGTTTGCGGGCGATCGTCGACGATGCTGGTCGAGGCGCGCGGGAACGTCACCTTCTTCAGCGACGGGAATTTCTGCACGAGCGCGTCGGCCTGAGCGAAGCTCATCAGCTTCAGGTCGCTGTTCAGCAACATCTGCTGCATCGGCGCGTCCGGCCTGCCGATGAAGAACGCTGCATCGAGACAGCCGTCCTGGAGGCAGCGCCAGGCGTTCGGCGCATCCATTTCGAACAGCTGGGTGTTGTCACGCGTGATGTCGCTGTAGCGCAGCAAGACCCGCGACACCTCCAATAGCCCGCTGCCCGGCACGCCGACGCCGATCCGTTTGCCGCGCAGTTGCGCGAGCCGGTTGATGGTCTGCGCGTCACGATAGAAAACCCAGATCGGTTCATATGAAACGGCGGCAATCGTTTCCAGATGATCGGTTTCCTGCGGCGTGGTGGTGCCCGATTGAACGAAGCCCACCTGGTATTCGCTCGTGGGGTCTTTGAGCCGCTCGTAGTTCTCGACGGAACCGGACGAGCTGCGGATTTCGAGCGTCACGCCGTCGCGTTTGAGGATGGGCGCATAGCGCTCCGCAAAGCCGCGATAAATGCCCTTGTCCGCGCCCGTCGTGATGACGATGCGCGTCTGGAAAGCCGGCTCGATGACGGCATACAGTCCCCAGCCCAGCGCCGCCAGCGCGATGACGGCACCGACGACGAAAAGCCACCTGCGCCGTGGCGCGACGGGTGGCTTCTGGCTGCGGTGAAGCGCTGGGTTGTCCCTGGGCATCGCTGGGCCCTCTCGTTCGCCAGGGTCCTTTCACATCTGTGAAAGGACATTCGGAGCGCATGTGTCGCGTATGTGTCGCATCAGGCGTCCAGCGTTCTGATCAGGGTAATGCACGATCCCAGGGATCGGTATTGGACCAAAGTCCAATGGTGCGGGCCGTGCCGCTGCCAGATACTCGCTGCGTGATGCCCGCGCGTTCGGCCGCGGCGCGTGCGCAGACATGCCGTTCGATATTGCGGAGCTGCGTATTCGTCTAGACCGTCTGGACGTTTGTAGCACGCTTGTAGCCCGCTTGCCCCCTTGTAGCACGCTCGGCGGCGAACACGGGACCGGCGCGAAGGAGACCTTCGAAGCAGCAAAGCGACTGGCAGCGTTTTGGCCCGTCAACACAATTCGAACCTGGCTGCCGGTCCGCGCGGCGCGCGAGCGCGCGCTCGTGTTGTCGCGTGACGCACGGCACCTAATAGCTTGAATGGGGAGGCGCTCATGGCGTCTTTGTTGTATCGGCTATCGAACTGCCTCTGTCTTGTTGTGAAAAAACATCCGACGCGCAAGCGGCTGCTTCTGCCTCTCGCGCTGCTGGCACTGTCATCTCTCACCGCCTGCAAGAAGGCCCCCACCGCACCCGGCCGTCGAAGTCACCGTCGTCACGGTGCGGCAGCAGGAAACGCCCGTCGATTTCGAGTTTACCGCGCAGACGC
>NZ_JAWRXV010000768.1:0-272 GCF_046534875.1 Paraburkholderia sp. SIMBA_054
CTTCGAGCCGCTCAGCATCGGCGTCGTTCAGTTCGAAGGGCGCGCGAATGAAACCAGACACCACTGCATGGTCGTACCACACACTCATCCACATGCGCAGCGCCAGTACTTCCGGCGACACCAAACCCCATTCCTGTCGGGTCATGATCCTGCCTCCGTTGCGCAAACTGCCGTTTAGGCGGCCATCATGGCGATCCTCATGGCCGGCCGCTCGTCAGGCGGAAAGACGTGCCAAAGGCCGTCGCCGTGTCGAAAGAAAAACAGCGTGAGTG
>NZ_JAWRXV010000769.1:0-272 GCF_046534875.1 Paraburkholderia sp. SIMBA_054
CGGTGCCGGCGCTCTTTTTCGCCTTCGTCATCTGGCAAATGTGGAGCGTGGTGGCGGTGAGCTTGCCGTCGCTTGGATTTAATTATTCGACCAATCAACTGTTCTGG
Organism: Paraburkholderia sp. SIMBA_054; assembly: GCF_046534875.1. NCBI lineage: Bacteria > Pseudomonadati > Pseudomonadota > Betaproteobacteria > Burkholderiales > Burkholderiaceae > Paraburkholderia > Paraburkholderia sp. SIMBA_054. The sequence continues at coordinate 108 of NZ_JAWRXV010000769.1, forward strand.
CTCGCGGCCGCGCCCGCATTGTCCGGCGCGACGTTGCGCATCTTCTATTCGTTCATGGTGCCGATATTCGGCGGGCGGCGCTGGACCACGATCTCCACCGCGTCGCTGTTGATTCCCGCAATCGGTATCGGCTTCGCGGTGCAGGACAACACGACGAGCTATCCG
>NZ_JAWRXV010000770.1:0-272 GCF_046534875.1 Paraburkholderia sp. SIMBA_054
GCCCCGGGCTGCAAGTGCTGCTCGGGCGCTATCCTGCCCCGGGGATCGAACTTGCAACACCCTATCCGCTCCTGCCGGTAGCTCCTGCGACGGGCCTGCCCGTAGCCCTGCTCGAACGCCGGCCCGACCTCGTCGCCGCAGAGCGCGAGGTGCTTGCCGCGTTTCGTCAGGAGGAAGCGGCGAAGCTGGCGCTGCTCCCCGACTTCTCGTTCTCATTCGCGGGCGGTCGGCTCGGGGATCCGCTCTTCTCCATACTGAGCCTCAATCCGTGG
>NZ_JAWRXV010000771.1:0-272 GCF_046534875.1 Paraburkholderia sp. SIMBA_054
CGTGGCGCTTCACTGAGCGCGCTGCGAACCGACGACGCAAGTCTCGCGAAGACTGTGCTCTATTGCTGTGACGCTCCTGCTGAAGCGAGTCCGCGTTTGCTTGGTGCCGCCGCTCGTATGCAGTTGTTGTCGGCAGAGGCCAGTCTGGTGTTTGCAAATGTTCTCGCTACCGAACACGATGCCGATTCAAGCGATCTAGAACCAATCTGGCAGCAGTTACTCGAATCTCCGAAATGGCATGCTCTGCTCTATCAGTATCCGACGCTGCGCCG
>NZ_JAWRXV010000772.1:0-272 GCF_046534875.1 Paraburkholderia sp. SIMBA_054
CGCGGTTCGGACCTCAAGCCTGCCATGGTCATCAAGGACAAGGCCGGCAAGATCCTGAAACTGTCGAAGGGTGGCGATGCCCGCTTCATGCTCTCCGTGGAATCGATCCTTTCGGTCGAGCCGGGCGCGCATGTTAAGGCTGGTGACGTTATCGCCCGTCTGCCGATGGAAAGCGCCAAGACCAAGGACATCACCGGTGGTCTGCCGCGCGTTGCGGAACTGTTCGAAGCACGTCGTCCGAAGGACCATGCCGTCATCGCCGAGATCGATGG
>NZ_JAWRXV010000125.1:0-9872 GCF_046534875.1 Paraburkholderia sp. SIMBA_054
AGTTTACAACCCAATCCGCTATGTCATTGACCGTAAACGACTTTCTCGGCGCCTACAGACTTATGTGTAATGGGATGCGTATACCCAGGACAATGAACTGATCACTGCGAGCGAAATTCGCCTGTCCCCTGCCACCCAGTTCATAACAGTCTCCCGCGCGAAGCGCAAATCCTCTGCTAAATCTCGCGGCCTCCCCTGACAGGCGGTTGTTATCGCCTGCAAGATCATTAACCGTACGTTCTCTTGTGACGCACACTCAACGTCTTCATCACACATGTTCAAAAGATTGCCGTAATCTCTCGCTACCCACAGTTCATATTCGGATGGTTCGCTTTGCGACTCAAGAACGCCGGATTGACCATCGCCTCCAAAAAAATGTTGGCAAAATCCGCAATGCCCAGGCAAGCAATCACGGGAAAGCTCAGTCGATTGGGAGCGACCACAATACGGGCAAGAACTGGTCAATGGAATCTCATGTAGCGGACAGACAACAACCTGTTTGATCGACCATAACAAGCGCTCATATGGGAGGTTCCCAGAAGCGACGTCGCTTTCGAGGCATCGGCTGCACCACATTCGACGTGAATGCAAATGCGCACCGCCTCCAGACCTGACAAACTCCGCAAACGGCAGAAGTGTCAGCGCGTGAAGATCCCTTCTCCCTGTAAGCTCATTAAAGGCGGTGACCCAGTTTCGCGCGCACTCGCCAGCGCCGTTGATACTTGGTGCCTTGGTGGGACCAGAGACCTTTCCCCGGAGACGCGAACCGTAAGGCCACTGTCCGTAGTGATCGCGCAACGCGTGCGGACTGATACTTGACGATATAGCGAGGTGTTGAACATAGCTAGTCAGCCGCTGGCGGTCCCAAGCGCCTACAGCACATGGCTCCAGGTGGAACAATGCACGACAAGGAATAGGACAATAGCGATGGGACTCAAGCATGTTTTTGATCCCTTACGCCTCTCGATGGCTTGGTCCTGCCAACACGTCGGTTCTTACCCGTTTTCGGCTTCGCCTTGCCAGCATCAGATGTTTCCTCGTCTTGCTCGTCGGGAACCAGCTTGCGGCTGTCCTCTGGATGCTGAACACCCTCAACCTTCAGGTATCCGTCAAACATGTCCATTTGCAATTTTTTCCACTGCGCCGGTTTGAGGTAACACTGGCTAAGAATTTCTTCATCGATTGGTCGATTGAGCTGCGACGAAAGCACGAGGCCCCTCGTCATGATTTTCTTCAGGAGACCTGTAGTCCTTAGTGCCTGATGCACAATCTGATCGGCAAACGGTTCTAGATTGCAACCGCCTTTCACGGGCATGATTTCCTGCAAGGCGTAGAAAACTTTCGCTACTGATTCCACCTCCTGCGGCAAATACGGTCGGACATGAATCACATCACCGCGGCGAGCGAGCTGACCAGTTTGCAACGCCAGATCATATAAATCATAGGCACCTGACACGATCATCGTTGTGTTCGAACTATTTACCATTGATCTGAGTGTGTTCGACTTGATCTTCACCCGTTCCAAGCGACTCGACTGTATAATTCCGGATGCTTCATCGAAGAAAAGAACGAGAGGTTTTCGCTCACGTATCGAGCGCCGCAGCCGAGCGCGATACGCAGAGATAGTCGGTGCACGACGTTGGGTGATATCAGGCAGGAAGAATTCGCGACCCGCGATTACTCGCCGGACTTCCGGCAATGTATTAAAGACCAGCGGAGCCTGGAGCGCTTCAAGAATCTGTTCGTAAAAATCCTTCCAGTCAAAGCGACCATCCTCGCCCGACCATGCCTCAATGCAAACGGACGGGATCGTGTACTTGTCGTCTGGATTTGACTTAAAGAATTCTTCGCTTACCCTCACATGCAATTCGTCCCCCAGCGAGGATTTCCCCACACCAGCAGGACCGACCAAGACCAGCATTGTTCCCGGCAGACCGCAGGCAATAGCAGTTTCCATTTTTTCGAGCGCTTCATCGAACGCATCATGATGGACAATCTCCTCCTTGAAGAATTTCACTCGAACAGCTAGTGGGGCATTCAAGATTTCATCCGGACACTTCTGTACCCTACGGCTTGCGATACGTTTGCGCATGGTAGCCTCTCTCTCTCAACACCCGAAGTTGCTGTTCGAGCGATAGATCGTCCGAATCCGATTCGATCCCGTCATTAGATACACGCGCTTTCTGACTCTCATCACTTGGCTCGGCGGCCTCAGAATCGTTACGCTGTCCGTTCACGCGCTCTGCACACTGCCCATCCATATCCTCCACAATGTCCGCGACCTCTATATTGGCCTCGCTCTGAGACGCCAAGGTTCTGCTGTGAAGGATAAAATTTTCCTCGAACTCCGCCAGAGTTATCGGATCGGTCGATGATGCGTCGGCGTCGCTTTTCTCACGTTGCAGCGGATACCATTCATGATCAACAAACGCATATGCGACGTTCGGATCTATCGGGTGCATTTTTACTGGCACGGATAGCCTATGGTATTGCGGACTCTCGAGACGCGGATTCCTGAACCGTGAAAGATTTGTGCGGATACCACGTTGATAATCAATCTTACGTGTCGCCCCTCGCACGGACGGAAACGCAAGCGGTATGCAATCCTTGATGCGCCTGAGCCGTCCAAGCCGCTCCCCGGAGCGGTCTAGCCCCATTTCGAATTTCTGCCTCGGAGACATACATAACGTCCCGTGGCGCCGCTTGTCGTAGGTCTCAAAGAGGTACCGTGCAAGTCCGTCATAGAGTTCCTCCAACGTGTGTCTCGCCAGATTCGTTGGATCCGTTTCTTCCGTTAAGCCCCTTGGGTTTCTTCGAAGCTTCGTGTTACCGAAAAGATTGTGAATAAAAGCCGCCTGAGACACTCCAAAGATCCGCTCAATGACATCGCCTTCTCGACACGCAGACGTTTTTCTCGGCTTCTCACCCGTTCCAAGAAAGCGCAAAAGCCATTTGAAATCGGCCGCGCCAAATTCCGATCCCCCGTCAAATATCACAAATTCCGGCGCTCGGCCAAATCGGCGAATCATATCCAGAAAAGCTGCCATACATGACAAGTATCTCGGCTTTCTGAGCGAAAGATAGAACCCTAAGATTCTTCGACTGTATGCGCAAATAATCAAGGTCAAGATCGGTCGACCGAGCGGCTCACCTGTTTTTTTCGACACGACCTCAATTTCCAGCTCGGTGTGGTCGATATGAACATACTGCATCGGATAGTCGCCATGGATTGGAGTGTCATGACGCAAAATCCATGCGAAACCCGACGCCTGGTATGCAGCTTTTGCTCCTGCACGCTGCCTTATCGTGTTAACGTCCGTCTCTTTGGCTACGCGGCGGAGAAACGTAACTTTTGATATTGATTCGCCGATAGTCTTCAAACGTTTTGAGAGTCTGCCGAAAACGAACCATTTATTCGGTCCGCGAAGAGATTCAAAATCCGCATCGAATATCTCTTTAATTATTTTCTCAACTTCATCACTCAGCCTCCGACGGCGATTGCCCCTATCTGGCCACTTTGGCAGGAATGCAGCAAGAACATCTTCTCCGGCATGCAGAGCATCATATTTTACTTTCCGTAAAGTTCTATACGTACGATCTGAATAGGCCTCGGTCACCGCGATAGATCGGTCTCCATCCTCCCACCTTCCAAGCAAATCGAGCTTGTCGACCGCATTTTTTATTGCTTTAATTGTGGCGTAGCGCCATGGTGTGTCCAGATACAGAGCGTCACCATCCGATCTCGGAAGACTGACGATTGTTATTCCACCCGTTTTCCAATACTCGGCGAGTTTGGCAGTCTTTATGACGATGGGCTCCCCTTCGTCGTCTGGCATCAGTAATGCGTCGAGGTTTCCGGAGACAGCAACGGTGAATGCATGCGAACACAGAATTAACCTCGTGCCGGCCGAAAAATCCGGTTGCTGATTACTCAATCCAAGAGCGGTCAACCGGTGCTCACATTGATACGCTTCTTTGTATACCTTGCTACTTTCCACATCGCGGAAAACCATAAAGCGGTGATTTTCACAGACAAATGCGCTTGAGAAATCTGCGACAATTGCTCCGGTCGCTATCGCAACATAAAAATCGTCCACCCCATGCTCAGGCAGTGCTGATCGAAGTTCTTCCAATGTAGCGAAAGAGACGTGTTCAAAGAACCGATCCGCCTTTCTGACGAAGCCTGGAGTTGCTGTCTGCCCATCAACCAGATATGACCGAAGGAAATTCATATTTCGATCTGCGATAGAGTCGATCTCCTCCGCGATTCGTACTCTATAGGTGAGCTTCAGTTTGCTGGCCGCCTCCTCGAGCGGGGGACAGCGAATGATGGTGTCTTCTCTCTTGAAGCGTACCGGATTGTTCTTGCACTTCGAATTAAGGGAATCCAGCGTGAACCACTCATCCAAGTAGATTGCGGAAGCCGTCCATACAAGAAATCCCTGCGTCCAGTTGAAACAAACAGGCTTACCTCCTCGACCTTGATATCTAACGTTAAGCTCGAACGGACTGTCGAGATAGCCGAGCACCTCATCATCGAACAGGTATGAATTCGCGGCTTTCCTCTCTACTCCATTTGCGACATGAATCGTCAATCCCATCTTCGGGCATGGCATATCCAAAGGTGCTTGATACCTGTTGGGCTGTAAGTCCCGCGCAGGCCGTCGAAAACTATCGAGAATACGCTTCCTTGTTGGTGAAGGTATCTCCAACTCATCAAACAACGAGTACAAACGATCTTCAGAGAATACATTCATTCGTATCTCTAATTAAATATCTATTGCAATAGTAGTTGGCAAGACCACAGTGCCAACAGATACGGAACATCGCGTCATGTTCTTGGACTCTTGATGTCGATACCAAGACTTGCCGGAGGTTTTAACAACCTATAAACTCGCGTCGCGCAGGTCAAGCGCGGCCAACATGCGGCCTGCGCAGTCGGGATGATCGTTGCCCTGGCTTTCGCTCAATTCCGGCATTGAAGCGCCGCCGCATCAGACGCAGCCGGCACCTACGCTGATGGCGGATAGAGGAATTGAAGAAGTGTAACAATATGTAAGTTTTTGGCGAATTTATTAAACCAATTAACTTCCAAACGGAAGTTTTATGGTTACCTGCACACGACGAATCTTCAGATTCGTCAAAAGCCTTGTGGCGGAAGGCAGCCGGAGTCGAACCGACCAGAGAGTGGCTGACACCCCCTACTGGGTTTGAAGCCCAGCCGCACCACCAGATACGAATGCCTTCCGTTGACGCCTAACCTCAACCACAAACTTTCCGCAACCGATTATAGCGAGCGCTAAACAACACCATCATCCGTGGCGCGCGCAATTGCGCGACTCCACATCACGCACCCGATTCGCAAGCAAGCGCCTCACGCAAATGCGAATCCGGCCTCAGCCAGTGCACCTCGCGTTGAAAGCGCGTATAGCCGATGCGATCGAAGAACTCCAGAATCTGGATCGCCCGCTTGCGCCCTAGTCCAGTCGCGTCGCGAAACCCCGATGCGCCCAGCGCGCCGCCATGCCCATTCGCAATCCCCGCGACGAGCCGCGCAAGCTCATGCACCACGTCGCGGTGATAGAACAGATCGCGGACAACCTGATGCACATCACCTTGCCGCGCGAGCTTGCGCAACACCTGACGCACTGCATCTTCGTGCTGCCCCGTCGTCTTCGCAAGATCGCGCACCCACGGCGGATCGAAGCGGCCTTCCAGAAGCAGCGGCAGCAACCTGTCGGCGAGACCTTGCTCGTTCGAATCGAGCGCGATCGAATGCCCCGGCGCATGCAACCACGGCCCGCTCCTCGCAACGACACCTTCGGCCACGAGCGAGTCGACTAGCGCGCGCCACATCGCGTCGGGCACCAGCGGCGCCGCGATGCGCCGCAAGCGCGCGGCATCCGGTCCCAGTTCGTCGGGCGAGCGCGCGTGATATTGATCGAGCGTCGCAACCACATTCGATCGCAAACGCGCCCAGTGCGTACGTAACACGACGACGGCATCGCCTGCGTCCTTGCCATGCAGCGCGATCTCGTCGGCATCGGCAGGCAGCGGCAATGCGTCGGCGGGCAGCCCCGTCAGTTGCGTCAGCATCGAACGCGTTACGCCGCGCGGCGCCTCGTCGAGCAGCGGACCGATGCGGCCGTCGTCGAGCCACGTCTGCAACGCGTCGAGCCATGCGCGCCGCTCCGCCGTCCTGCGCTTGCGCGGCGGCCCGAACGGATCGAGCACGCGCCCGCCACCGACCGTGCGCGTCGCCTGCGCATTGCGCACGATGAAGCGATCGCCCGGCAACGCGCAGACAGGCGCATCGAACACCAGCTGCACGCGCGCGCTGCAGCCGGCCGCGAGCGTATCGCCTTCGAGCAACGCGACATGCGCGACACGATGCAGCGTGCCAATATGCACATGCAGCGGCGCCCAGTGTTGCAGCGTGATATCCGCGTCCGCGAGCAGCGTCAGCTCGACGTCGAAGCGTTCGCCCGGTTTTGCGAGCCGCGCATCGACGATCCAGTCGCCGCGCGCAATCGCGTCTTTATGGATGCCGGCGAGATTGAGCGCGCAGCGCTGTCCCGCGCGCCCTACATCGGCCGCACGGTTTTGCGCGTGGATACTGCGCACACGCACGGCTCGATGCGCCGGTTCGAGCATCAGCGTGTCGCCCGTTGCGACGCGCCCGGCGAACACCGTGCCCGTCACGATCGTGCCCTGCCCCGCAAGCGTGAACACGCGGTCGACGGCGAGACGGAACAGCCCATCGTCGCGCCGCGCGCGCCATGCGACGGCCGCGTCGCGCAGATGACTCGACAGCGCGCGCACGCCGGCATCGTCGGGTGAAGTCGCGTTCGTGTCGAAGACGGGCGCATCGGCGAACGGCGTCGCGGCAAGCCATGCGCGAATCTCTTCGCGCACCTGGGCGATGCGCGCGTCATCCACGCGATCGGTTTTAGTTAAAGCGATCGCGCCGCGCGTAATGCCAAGCAGTTGCAGGATCGCGAGATGCTCGCGCGTCTGCGGCATGATGCCGTCGTCGGCGGCGATCACGAGCAGCGCATAGTCGATGCCACACGCGCCCGCCGCCATCGTATGCACGAGCTTTTCGTGGCCCGGCACGTCGATCATGCCGAGCACGTCGCCGTTGTCGAGCGGCGTGTAGGCGTAGCCGAGTTCGATCGAAATGCCGCGCGCCTTCTCTTCCTTCAGGCGGTCGGTATCGACGCCCGTCAGCGCGCGTACCAGTGTCGTCTTGCCGTGATCGATATGGCCCGCCGTGCCGACGATCATATCCGCAGCTCCGCGCATTGCGCGACGAACACGGCTTCGTCGGCGGCTTCGAGGCAGCGCAGATCGAGGCGCAGCGCGTCGTCGGCAATGCGTCCGAGCACCGGGCGCGGCAACACGCGCAGCGCTTCTTCGAGCTTCATCAGCGCGCGGCCGCCGCGCTTGCCCGCGGCATTGCGCATCGCAAGGCCGAAGCTCGGCAACTGATCGACAGGCAACGCGCCGCTGCCGATCTGACTCATCATTGGCTCGGCCGTCACGCTGTACGCTTCGCCGAGCGCGCGTTGCAGCACGGCTTGCACACGCGTCGCCTGTTCCTGCATGTCGGCGGCGGGACGCGTCAACAGACGCAATGTCGTCAGCCGCTCGCGCAACCGCTCGGGCGCGCGATAAAGCTGCAACACAGGTTCGAGCGCCGCGAGCGTCAGCTTGCCGACGCGCAGCGCCCGCTTGAGCGGATGCTTCTTGATCTTGCGGATCAACTCTGCGCGCCCGACGATCAACCCCGCCTGCGGCCCGCCCAGCAGCTTGTCGCCGCTGAACGTGACGAGATCGGCGCCCGCTTCGACCGTCTCGCGCACGGTCGGCTCGGTCGGCAAACCGAACTGCGCGAGATCGACGAGCGTGCCGCTGCCGAGATCGACGGCCATCGGCAGGCCGCGCGCATGCGCGAGCTGCGCGACGTCATCGACGGACACGCTTTTCGTGAAGCCCTCTATCGCATAGTTGCTGCAATGAACCTTCATCAGCAGCGCGGTGCGCGCATTGATCGCTTCGTCGTAATCCTTCAGATGCGTGCGGTTCGTCGTGCCGATCTCGCGCAGCTTCGCGCCCGCGCGCGACATGATGTCGGGAATGCGGAACGCGCCGCCTATCTCCACCAGTTCGCCGCGCGACACGACCACTTCCTTCTTCGACGCGAGCGCCGACAACGTCAGCAGCACGGCCGCCGCGTTGTTGTTGACCACCGTCGCCGCCTCGGCGCCCGTCAGCTCGCAGATGAGTTCGTCGATCAGATCGTCGCGATCGCCGCGGCTGCCCGTGGCGAGATCGAACTCCAGGTTCATCGGCCGCGTGAGCGCTTCGACTACCGCGCGCACGGCTTCGTCGGGCAGCAGTGCGCGCCCGAGATTCGTATGCAGTACGGTGCCCGTCAGATTGAACACCGCGCGCAAATGGGGCCGCGCGCGCGCGGCGAGCGTGTGCGACGCATCGTCGATTAGCTTCGCTTCGAAGCTGATCGATTCATCGAAAGAAGTGCCCGCGAGCAGGTCGCGCCTTAGCGAATCGGCGGCCGCGCGTATTGCGTCGACGACCTGCGTGCGGCCGTATTCATCGATCAATGGTTGCGCTTGTGCCGACGACAGCACGCGCTCGACAGCCGGCACTCGCGCAAGCAACGCGCGCATGTCCCTGTTCAACTGGTTTCCCGACACTTCGCTCACGCTTGCGTCCCCCGCGCGGTTGCTACGACGACGGCTTATTCGTCCGAAGGCACTTCCGGCCACAGCAGCGGATTCGGACTGCTGCGCTTATAGCCTGCTTCGTTCATTAGCAGATCGAGCGTGAGGCTCGCGAGGTCGTCGGCGAGCGGCTCGAAGTCGTAGTCTTTCTCCTGATAGCCGATCTTGCGATACGTGTGACACTCGTCGCACGATTCGGCCTTGAGCGCTTCACTGCCGCCGTCGATGCCGTGATACGCGATGCCCTTCGTCGAATCGCAATTCGTGCACTTGACGCGCACCACATGCCACTCGGTCGAACACAGGCCACATTGCACGTAGCGATAGCCCTGGAACTGCCCGCCGACGCGCACGATGCTCGCGACGGGCGGCACGCCGCACACGGGACACGCGCCGGGCGCGTCGAGATACGGCACGGCGCGCTGATCGATGCGGCTCGCGATGTCCGTCCACACCACCTGCAACGCGGCCATCACGAACGGCGCGGACGCCGGCTCGACTTCGTTGAAGCGCAGCGCAAGGATCGCGTCGGCGAGTGCGTCGAGTTCTTCCGCGCGCTTCACGCGCAAGTCGTCGATCACGCGGGCGAGCATGGGCGTCACCAGTCCCGCCGCTTCGACGCGATCGAGCAGACGCTGCAATACGTCGCGCCACAAGGGATCGCGATCCGCCGTGGTCGCGGGCGCAATGGGCATCGAATGCTGCTGCGCTAGGTCGATGGATTCGGTGGAGGGCATCGCCGCGCTGATCTGCGCGAGCGTTTGCTGCTGCGCGTCGGCCAGCGTCGCCATCAGCCGGATATAGCCGCCAATCGGACTCGCATCCGCCAGTTGGCGCAGACGTGCGGCGCGCGTCGAGAATAGCGTTGCGCGCTCCGGCATCCGCAGGCGCGGAATGGCGGAGTGATCGATCGATTCGATCTGGCCGGGATCCAGGATGCGTTGCACCAATTCAGGTTCCTGCTAGTCAGAAACATGGATGGCGTCAACAGTAGCAGATATGCAGACGCAGCGCGCACTACTGGCCCGGCGCGCGCCGCGCACAGGTTACTTGATACTCTCGCGAAACCACTTCGGATGATGCTTGCGCGCCCAGCCGAGCGTCACCGTGCCACGCACCATCGCG
>NZ_JAWRXV010000773.1:0-272 GCF_046534875.1 Paraburkholderia sp. SIMBA_054
TACTGAAGAGGGAACAAACCAACGCATGTCTTCGCTCCCTGCACGGGCCAGAGCAGGGTCGCACTTCAGAAAGCCGAGCGTCATTCCCGGTTTCGGGCTGACGTTCGGCTTCAGTGTTGCCTATCTGACCCTTCTCATTCTCATTCCGCTTGCGGCATTGGTGCTGCGTTCCACCGAAGTCGGGTTTTCCGGCTTCTGGCGCCTCGTCACCGACGAGCGCACATTGAAAGCGCTTGAAACGAGCTTTGGCACCGCCTTCATCGCGGCGCTGG
>NZ_JAWRXV010000774.1:0-272 GCF_046534875.1 Paraburkholderia sp. SIMBA_054
CGTGAATTCGCGTTGTTTCTTCTTGTCCGGCAAGCGGCTTTGAGATCTGGTCGGCGCGCCCAGATGCGTTCTTGACGGCGCCTTGCCGATCCGACTGTTATCGCGTTGCGCCTGCATCGCCTGCGAGACCTGGAGCACGTGACCCAGACGCTTGTGCTCGACGATGGCCCCCTGATCGACTTCTGTCAGCCGGTCATATGAGTGGCACGCAATCGCCTTGCCATCTGCACGGATCTCGATACGCCCGTCCGGGTACTCCCACACCTCGATAT
>NZ_JAWRXV010000775.1:0-272 GCF_046534875.1 Paraburkholderia sp. SIMBA_054
GCTATCTTTAGATGGAAAGTCCCACGCTCTACTTCCAGATTCACAAGCGTATAATACTTTTACGTCGTAATCTTCTTCAATTTTCTTTAAAGCTACAACGATTGTTTCTCTCATAATCCAACCTCATTTTCTTTTAATGCTTTCTATATCCAAAAGCTATTACTATTTCTCCTATTATATTTCATAATGGATAGAAAATGGTAAACAAATAAAAGAAGCTTCCTTTAGGCCTCTAAAAAGCTACGAAAATATAGAGAGTGAAAAATTATATC
>NZ_JAWRXV010000776.1:0-272 GCF_046534875.1 Paraburkholderia sp. SIMBA_054
GGCGCACCTGGAGATCGCCCATTGGGGCGGCCACTGCGGTTTCCTCGAGAACGCCCGCGGCGACGGCTTCGCCGAGCGCTGGGTGGCGGGCCGGCTGGGGCCGCGCGGCTAGCCCCCGGTCGCGGCGGCGGGCGCTCCGGCTGGCGCCGCTACAATAGCGGTTTGCCCCCGAGCCGGACGCCATGCAAGACAAGATCATCCAAGCCCTGCGCCGCAACGCGGCCGACGAAGCCGTAGCCCTGGCGCGGCAGTGGATCGCCGACAACGGCGAG
>NZ_JAWRXV010000777.1:0-272 GCF_046534875.1 Paraburkholderia sp. SIMBA_054
TTTGGATCGTTAAAATCAATACCACAAATGCGATGACCGCGCGAACTAACTGATACAACTCTTGCTCCATTTGCTTGAACTAAAGTGGGCCAAAGTCTTGCTGTTAATTGGAAATGTCCTAAATGATTCGTTGCGAACTGCGATTCATATCCTCGTGCATCGCGTGTTAACGGGTTAGCCATTATTCCTGCGCCGTTTACTAAAATATGTAGTGGACGTCCAGTGTTAAGAAACCTTTTTGCAAAAGTATCTATAGAATCGGGATCAATAAG
>NZ_JAWRXV010000778.1:0-272 GCF_046534875.1 Paraburkholderia sp. SIMBA_054
CCAAGTATGCTAACGATGATATTCATTGTTTTTCGACCAGTTTTGAAGAGAAAGGATTTTCTGAAGAAAGTTATGCCAAGCTGGCAGCAGACCAATACAATGTCAAGCTCCACTCACATCGAATGAGTGAAGAAGAGTATTTTCAATTATTGCCTGAAGTTGTAAAGCGTAGAGATCACCCTCTCTCCATTCCTCATGAAGTCGCTTTTTACCGCATGTCACAGGAAGCAAAAAAGCATGTGACGGTTGTTTTATGCGGTGAAGGAGCAGAT
>NZ_JAWRXV010000126.1:0-9395 GCF_046534875.1 Paraburkholderia sp. SIMBA_054
TCGGCATCAGTGAAACCGGTCTCGGTGAAGCAGAAAAAGCGAGATGTGCACAGAAATGTGCAGACAGCTTAGAGCGGTCATTCTTGCCGCATCGCCGCATTGGAAGTAGGCTTGTGGCCTTTCTTCACCGACCAGGGAACAGCAATGATCGTGTTCGTCACCGGCGCGTCCGCAGGGTTCGGCGCCGCTATCGCCAGGGCTTTCGTCAAGGGCGGCCATTGCGTGGTCGCGACCGCGCGCCGCAAGGATCGCCTGCAGGCCCTCGCCGACGAGCTCGGCGAAAACCTTCTGCCCTTCGAGCTCGACGTGCGCGACCGCGCAGCCGTCGAAGCCGTCCCCAACGCCCTGCCCGCCGACTTCGCCGCCGTCGACGTGCTCGTCAACAATGCCGGCCTCGCGCTCGGGCTCGAGCCTGCGCAACGTGCCGAGCTCGACGACTGGACGACGATGATCGATACCAACTGCACGGGCCTCGTGCAGGTCACGCGCGCCTTCCTGCCGGGAATGATCGAGCGCAGCCGCGGGCATGTGTTCAACCTGGGCTCGGTGGCGGGCACCTGGCCGTATCCGGGCGGCAACGTGTACGGCGCGACCAAGGCGTTCGTGCGCCAGTTCAGCCTGAACCTGCGCGCCGACCTGCACGGCACACCCGTGCGGGTGACGGACATCGAGCCGGGCCTGTGCGGCGGCACCGAGTTTTCTAACGTACGTTTCCGCGGCGACGACGAGAAGGCTGCCGGCGTCTATCAGAACGTCCAGCCGCTCACGGCCGAAGACATCGCCGATTCGATCTACTGGATCGCGACGCGCCCCGCGCACGTCAACATCAATACGATCGAACTGATGCCCGTCGCGCAGTCGTTTGCCGGCCTGAACATCCACCGCGGCTAGGTTTCGCGGGCGCGCCGCGTCGGCTGGATCGTGCAGCAGCGACGCGGCGCCCGTCGTGCAGCAGCGACGCGGCGCCCGTCGTGCAGCACGAACGCAATCGGACACGAAAGTGCCCGAAAATGCGGCGGGCTTTTGCGTTCCGGTAAAATGCGCGCCATGAATATGTCTGACAGTCAGTCCCGCGCGGAAATCGGCTTTGTCTGGCCGATTCGCGTGTATTACGAAGACACCGATGCCGGCGGCATCGTGTTTTACGCGAACTACCTGAAGTTTTTTGAGCGCGCGCGCACCGAATGGCTGCGCGCGTGCGGCGTCGATCAACGCAAGCTGGCCGAAGAATCGGGCGCGCTCTTCGTCGTGCGCAGCACCGCGCTCGACTATCGCGCGCCCGCCCGGCTCGACGACATGCTGCGCATCGTCAGCCGGATCGAGCGGCTTGGCCGCGCATCGGTGGATTTCGCTCAGGAAGCCTGGCGCGACGATACGCTGCTGGCAACGGGCGCGATTCGCGTCGGCTGTGTCGACTCGCGATCGATGAAGCCGGCCGCCATTCCTCCGCCGGTCCACGCCGCATTGCGGCGCGAACCGGGCCCCAGAGTGTCAACGACAAGTATTTGAGCGTCGTTGTTAGCTGGACAGTGAACTCGTAACGGTCACAACAAGACCAAGCATGGTTCGGCGAAGAACCCGCCGAAGCTTCCGGTTTGCCAACTGAATGCCAACCGAACGCTTCGACTCACCTTGCAGCCGGACGCCCCACCCGGGACGTTACAACGAACCTCTATGAACACTACACAAGATCTGTCGATCATTTCCCTCGTTCTCAATGCGAGTCTGCTGGCGCAGGCAGTGATGGCGCTACTGCTGCTGCTGTCGCTGATGTCGTGGACTTTCATCTTCCGCAAGTGGTTTGCGATCCGCCGCGCGCGGGCGCAGACTGAACGCTTCGAACGCGATTTCTGGTCGGGCGGCGACCTGCAGGCGCTGTATCAGAGCGCCGCGAACAACCGTCACACGATCGGCGCGCTCGAACGTATTTTCGAGTCGGGCATGCGTGAGTTCCTGAAGGGCAAGGAAAAGCGTCTCAACGATCCGGGCGCGATTCTCGACGGCGCGCGCCGTGCCATGCGCGCCGCATTCCAGCGCGAAATGGACGTGCTCGAAGCCAACCTGGCGTTCCTCGCATCGGTCGGCTCGGTCAGCCCGTATATCGGTCTGTTCGGCACGGTGTGGGGCATCATGAACGCGTTCCGCGGCCTCGCGAACGTCCAGCAGGCCACCCTCGCGAACGTCGCGCCGGGCATCGCCGAAGCGCTGACGGCAACGGCCATTGGCCTGTTCGCCGCTATCCCTGCCGTGGTCGCCTACAACCGCTACGCGCACGATATCGACCGCCTCGCGATCCGCTTCGAAACCTTCATCGAAGAGTTCTCGAACATCCTGCAACGTCAGGCCCATTAAGGAGTCCACGATGGCCGGTTCAGCCCGTTCCAGCATGCGCGGCAGCCGCTCGCGCCGCGCGATGGCCGACATCAACGTCGTCCCGTACATCGACGTGATGCTCGTGCTGCTCGTGATCTTCATGGTGACGGCCCCACTCGTGGCGCCGTCGATCGTGAACCTGCCGACCGTCGGCGGCGCCGCGCCGCAGCAGCAGACGCCGCCCGTCGTCGTCAACATCAAGGCGGACGGCAATATGAACGTCAAGTACAAGGACGACGCGGGCGCGACACAACAGGAGACGATGACGCAGGCCGACCTGCGCAGCTTCGTCACCGACCGTCAGGCATCGCATCCCGACCAGCCTGTCGTGATTGCCGCCGACAAAACCGTCAAGTATGAAGTCGTGATGAACGTGATGTCCGACCTGAAGGCTCGTGGCGTCAAGCGCGTTGGATTGCTCGTCAAATCGCAATGACCCGCCGACAGAAAAACGCCTACCCGCTTCGACCGCCGCGCGAGCGCGGCACGTGGCGCGCGTTCGCGCTCGCCGCGGTGATGCACGTGCTGCTGGGGTTCTTCCTGTATCACGGCATCCACTGGCAGAACAGCACGCCTGCGGGCGCTGAAGCCGAACTGTGGACAGAAGTGCCCGACGTGCCGACGCCGCGCCCCGTTGTGCCGCCGCCCGTGCCCGTGAGGCCCGCGCCGCAGGTCAACGACGAACAGGCTGATATCGCGCTGCAGGAAAAGAAACGCAAGCAGCAGGAAGCGCAGCGTCAGGCCGAACTTGCCGAACAGCAGCGTCAGCAGAAGCTGCAGGCCCAGCAGGAAGCCGAGGCGAAGCGCCAGCAGCAGCTCGCCGCCGATCAGGCCGCGGCAGCCGCCGCCGCGAAGCTCAGGCAGCAACAGCAGCAACAGGCCGACAAGCTCAAGCAGCAGCAACTCGCCCAGCAGAAGCAGGAGCAGTTGAAGAAGCAGCAGGAAGAGCAGAAGGAACAGCAAAAGGAACAGGAAGCGAAGCAGGCGCAAGCCGACGCGCAGGCCAAGGCTGACGCCGCGAAGGCCGCCAAGGCGAAGGCTGCCGCGCAGGCCGCCGAAGCCGCGAAGAAGCTCGACGCCGAGCGACGCCAGCGCCTCGCAGCCATGCAGGGCATGGCGGGCGGCGAAGGCTCGACGGGCAACGGTCTCGCGAAGAGTGGTACGGGCAGCGGCGCGGGCGGCAACGCCACGTCGCCGGGCTATGCGGAGAAGGTCCAGCGCCGCGTGCGTCCGAACATCATCTGGTCCGGCGATACGTCGGGCCTGCAAACGGTCGTCTCCGTGCGCTGCTCGCCGACGGGCACGCTGCTGAGCGCGACCGTCACCCGTAGCAGCGGGAACCAGGCGTGGGACGACGCCGCACTGCGGGCCGTCCAGCGGTCGGATCCGATGCCTCAGGACATCGACGGCAAGACGCCCGGCAGTTTTACGATCACGCTGCGTCCAGCCGCCTGACGCAGGCGTTTCCGATTCGCACGCTGTCGCGGGCGGACCGGGAACGAAATCTGCGCAGGTCGGTCTGTTTGTAGTCGTGAAGTGTTAGCAATTCGTTTTTTGGGGAATCTATACAGAATGAGTTTGATGACCAAGCTACGCCTGCGAGCGCTGGTAGCGTCGTGCCTGATCGCCGCCGGCGGTGCCGCCCATGCACAACTCAACGTCCTCGTGACAGGCGTCGGGTCCACCCAGTTCCCGATCGCCACGGCAAATTTTGCCAACGAGGCCAATTCTCCCCAGCAGATCAGCACGATCGTCCGCCAGGACCTTCAGCGCAGCGGTAAATTCACCAATATCGACGCTGGCAGCGCGCCCGTTTCGGAAGGCGATTCGGTCGATCTCGGCGCCTGGAAGGCCAAGGGCGCGAATGCGTTCGTGGCAGGCAGCGTCACCAAGCTGCCGAACGGCCAGTACCAGGTGCGCTTCAAGCTGTACGACACCGTCAACCAGCAAAGCCTCGGCGGCCTCGAACTGGTCAGCCCGGAAAGCGGCCTACGCATGAGCGCGCACAAGGTTGCCGACTACATCTACGCAAAGCTGATGGGCGGCCGCGGCGTGTTCGCGACCCGTCTGTCGTACGTGATCAAGACGGGCAACCGCTATCAGCTGCAGATTTCCGACTCGGACGGCCAGGACGCGCACATCGCCCTCTCCAGCCCCGAGCCGATCATCTCGCCGGCATGGTCGCCGGACGGCACGAAGGTCGCGTACGTGTCGTTCGAAAAGAAGAAGCCTATCGTCTACATCCACGATCTGCCTACGGGCCGCCGCGTCGTCGTGTCGGACCAGAAGGGCAACAACAGCGCGCCCGCCTGGTCGCCTGATGGCCGCACGCTCGCCGTCGCGCTGTCGCGCACCGGCAACACTCAGATTTTCGCCGTCAACGCCGACGGCAGCGGCCTGCGCCGCCTCACGCAAGGCAGCGCGATTGACACCGAGCCGTCGTACTCTCCTGATGGCCAGTTGATCTACTTCACGAGCGACCGTGGCGGCCAGCCGCAGATCTACAAGATGCCTGCCGGCGGCGAGTCCGCGGGCGGCGCGCAGCGCGTGACCTTCACGGGCAACTACAATACGAGTCCGCGCGTGAGCCCGGACGGCAAGCAGCTCGCATACATCTCGCGCACGGGCGGGGGCTTCAAGCTGTATATCCAGGATCTGCAGTCGGGCGTCGCGACGGCGCTCACCGACACCACACATGACGAATCGCCGAGCTTCGCGGCGAATGGTCAGTACATTCTTTACGCCACTCAGGTGAACGGCCGTGGCGTGTTGGCCGCAGTATCGACCGATGGTCGGACGCGGCAGGTCCTGTCCGTTCAGGGAGGCATCGTACGCGAGCCTTCCTGGGGCCCGTTTATGCAATAACACACAAGGAGAGTGAAGCATGATGTCCAAACTTCGTATCGCGTTTGCCGTGGGTATGGTCGGCGCGCTGGCTGCATGTCATTCGGGCGTCAAGCTCGACGAAAACGCCAACAAGGGTGGCGCGACGGGCACTCAGCCTAACCCGAACGATGTCGCCACGGTGAACGTCGATCCGTTGAACGATCCGAACAGCCCGCTGGCCAAGCGCAGCATCTATTTCGACTTCGACAGCTATTCGGTCAAGGACGACTACCAGCCGCTGCTGCAGCAACACTCGCAGTATCTGAAGAGCCATCCGCAACGTCACGTCCTGATCCAGGGCAACACCGACGAGCGCGGCACGAGCGAGTACAACCTGGCACTTGGCCAGAAGCGTGCTGAAGCTGTCCGCCGCTCGCTGTCGCTGCAGGGCGTTCCGGATTCGGAAATGGAAGCCGTGAGTCTGGGTAAAGAAAAGCCGCAGGCAACGGGTCATGACGAAGCTTCGTGGGCGCAGAACCGCCGCGCGGACCTCGTCTATCAACAGTAATAGGTGACAAGCCGTATGACGCCCCGTTTCTCCTGGCTGCGCATGGCCGCAGCCGCCTGCGTCGCGGGAACGGCCGTGATGGCCCTGCCCGCGCACGCAGGCATGTTCGACGACGATCAGGCTCGCCAGGCGATTCTCGATCTGCGCACCAAGACCGATAGTCTGTCGAGCCAGCTGTTGGCGGCTCAACGCACGATCCTCGATCAGTCCAACCGTCTCGACCAGTTGAACCAGCAGGTCGCGACGTTGCGCGGACAGAACGAGGACCTCGCCAATCAGCTCGCCACGTTGCAGAAGCAGCAGAAGGACTACTACACCGACCTCGACGGTCGTCTGAAGAAGTTCGAGCCGCAGCAGCAGACGGTCGACGGCGTCGAGGGCGCCGTGCAGCCGGGTGAAACGGATGCGTTCAACGCGGCTTCGCAGCAGTTCCGCAGCGGGGACTTCAAGAACGCGGCGACGTCGTTCCGCAGCTTTATCGCGAAGTACCCGCAGAGCCCATATCAGCCTACGGCACAATACTGGCTCGGCAACGCGCTCTACGCGCTGCGCGACTACAAGGGCTCGACGGCCGTGTGGCAAGGCGTCGTCCAGAAGTATCCGCAGCATCCGCGGGCGCCGGAAGCACTGCTGGCTATCGCGAACAACCAGCTCGAACAAGGTCAGAAGGCCGCTGCAAAGAAGACGCTCGAACAGATCGTCGCGCAGTACGGCGGCTCGGATGTCGCGCAGTCGGCGCAAAGCAAGCTTTCGCAGATCAAGTGATGTTGTGGCGTCCGGCACGAGCCGGGCGTGTAGTTGATGGACGCAGTAAAACGCGCAGTGTCGACTCTTCAATAACCGATGCGCGCGCCTCTCGCCGGAAAGCCCGGAGCCGCAAGGTTCCGGGCTTTTCTTTGTGTGGATCGCCTGCTGGCCGGCCGGCGTTGGTTGACACATATTGGCTCGACCGATATACTTCCGCTTCTCTTTTGGGTCGTTAGCTCAGCTGGTAGAGCAGCGGACTTTTAATCCGTTGGTCACAGGTTCGAATCCCGTACGGCCTACCAAAAGATTCAAGGGCTTAGCTTCGGCTAGGCCCTTTTTCTTTGCTCCGCAACTCTTCTCGCTCCGCAAACAGCCTGCATCGGCTTGCGAAAAGCGGGGGCAGGTATGGACCAGACGGCCCCTTGAGGTCGATACCACCACCTCTCCAGTGTTGGTATCGACCTGGGACAACATACCCATCAGCATTACGGTGATGTGGACATCCGTGACCCATTCACTCGCGCTGTGGCGAGTGGGTAACCGGCATCGGCATCAACAACTACTGGGGCGAGTCGCATCTGGACATCAGGCAAGTCGACGGCCACCCTGGTGTCTTCCGCCATGGATGGTGCGTGAACCCACTGCACTCGTGAGCGTCGCTCTCAAACCCGCTTGTCGCATCCGGTGTTAATCGAGTTGTCGCTTCTCATCGACGCAGCGATTCGCCTCCACATGCTTCCATCCCGATCATGCAAGGTTCGCGATCGGCAAAATGCTGGATGAATAGGAACAGCGAAGTACTGCGCAACACTGAAGCAGACGCTATGCATCGCTGCGAGAAATCGTGTGCGCTAGCGCACCGTATAGAAAACCTAAGAGCAAGGTAGCAGCCCGGCGAGTGCGCGACCGCACTATTCGCCGGAGGCTTCAATACGATACTTTGGTCAGTGCGCCTCTGAAAAGCCCACACGCCACAACAACGAAGCCAACAACACAAAAATGGGAGACCCGCCATGTGCGTCTCAGACCGTTATATTCGAGCGTTAGCAATCGCTATCCTGGGAGTCGTCCTGTCCGCCTGCTCGGCCGTGCCGGGCCAGCGGATGATCGTGCCGTCATCTATAGATGTCTCTGGCGGTCAATATAGTGGCGAGCCGCGACAACAGATCACGGTGCCGATCACCGATATCAACCTCGACGAAATTCAAAAGCTGCAGGACGCCGCAAAAGGCGACCTCTCACAGCAGGTGCAAACCATGTTGAATACCGCACGGTCCGACCCCCCGGGCTATGCGGTCGGGAAAGGCGATGTGCTGCAGATAACAGTCTGGGATCATCCGGAACTTGTTGCCGCGCTCGGTCAGCCCAATCCAAGCTCGCGACCTTCCGACGCCGCTCCCGGTTTTCTCGTCGATGATGAAGGGAACGTGCAGTTTCCCTACGCTGGCAGCGTGCACGTAGCGGGTCTGACTGTTAAGGAGATCCAGGCGAGAATCGCGTCACTGATCGCGAAAATATACAAGGATCCGCAGGTCACCGTACGCGTCGCGTCATTCCGCTGGGCACAGATATACATCGATGGCGAGGTGCGTGCACCAGGCCTGCAACAGATCAACGATATCCCAATGACGTTGCCGGAAGCGATTGGGCGCGCGGGTGGGTTCACGCCTAATGCAGACCAAAGCAGGGTCGACCTCATCCGGGACGATCAGACCATACGGATCAACATTCCAGACCTGATCGACGCCGGCCGGAATCCGGCGAGGATCATGCTGCAACGAGGCGACATGTTGCGGGTCGCTGCTCGCGACGAGAATGGCATCTACGTCATGGGCGAGGTGAACAGGCCCGCCACCATTTTGCCCATGAGGAGCGGCAAACTCACGCTTGCCGAAGCCCTCTCTCAGGCGGGCAGCCTGAACCAGAATACGGCGGAGGCAAATCAGTTGTTCGTCATTCGAGCCCCGTACGGCAGTGCCGGCAAACCTCAGATCTTTCATCTCGATGCCACCTCGCCGGTATCGATGATTCTCGCTAACCAGTTCGATCTCCACCCTAAGGATGTGGTGTTTGTAGACAACGGCGCGCTGGTCAAATTCAACCGTGTGCTGAATCTGCTCCTGCCAGCAATCAATGCTGGCCTTACGGCAGCGATCGTGACGAAATAATTGAACCCGGACGCAGGCTCCGCTCCAACCTCGATGCAAATTTTCGCCATGCCTTCGCGTTGCGAACCGGCGCGCCATTCCAACCGCCGCTGGTCGCCTGTTGATACGTTGCATCATTGTTATATCGGGCTGGTCTTCGTGCGCTAAGACCAGCCCTCACGTGGTGCGTGTCGGCGATTAAAGGCTCAACCGGTAAAGCAGGGCGCCGTCATGCCGCGCGAGCACAGCAAATCATCGGAGCAATTCTCTCTACGGAACGCCAATAAGCCATTGCACTGGAGAGAGACGGGAACGACAGCCACACTCACCTTCGCCGGCTAACCGGTGGGTTTTCGCGGGCGATCACGACAATTCCACGTCCAGCGTTACCACGCACGAGTCCGCGTCGCGCAACTTCCCGAAAAGCCCGGTTGACCGTGTTCAGATGGAAACCAAGGTCATCTGCAATTGAACGCTGCGAGGGAAGTCGATCGCCGGGAACGAATACGCCTTTCTTGATCGCTTCCTCGATCTGCGCAGCTATGGCGAGATATGGCGTCCCACACAGACGTGCGAAGTCCGGACGCCAATGCTTGTTTGCAGTCTTGTTCATGCTGAGCCTCAGAACACCGGGACCAGTTGACCGCAGCACCTGGATGAGCGTGAGCACGTAAATCGATGGGGCAATGAGCAACATAAATGATGTTCGAGGGACGAAGTAAAACGGGAGCGAT
>NZ_JAWRXV010000779.1:0-272 GCF_046534875.1 Paraburkholderia sp. SIMBA_054
GGAGTTGGAGCGCGGGGTGATGAAGACCACGACCAAGCTGCGCGTCATTGCAGATGCTTTGAACGTCTCTTTGGAATGGCTTGAGACGGGAGACGGCGAAAAGGAACGCCCGGAGGTTGCGTCTCAGCCTGCGGGACTGGAGCGAAGCAAGATTGCCGCCGCGGTCCGGATCTCTCACTACGTGAGGGATGCCGCCCTGGAGCCCATGTCTGATGAGCGCTACGTCGAGGTCTTGGCTGCCGCCCTGCAATTGGTGGCAGAGCAGCCAGAAT
>NZ_JAWRXV010000780.1:0-272 GCF_046534875.1 Paraburkholderia sp. SIMBA_054
TGAAGCCTTCCCGACAGAACTGGTGCGGGCGGCGCAGATCGACGGAGCGAGCTTCTTCCAGATATTCTGGCGTATTTTGCTACCGTCTTCGGGACCTATCATCGTTGTGTCGGTGATCTGGCAGTTCACGAACATCTGGAACGACTTTCTGTTTGGTGCCTCCTTCTCGGGTGCGAATTCCACACCGATGACGGTTGCACTCAACAATCTGGTTTCCTCCTCCACCAGCGTTAAGGAATACAATGTCCATTTCGCAGCTGCCATCCTGGCAG
>NZ_JAWRXV010000781.1:0-272 GCF_046534875.1 Paraburkholderia sp. SIMBA_054
GGTGCGAATTGCGCAATGCTTTCCGCACATTCCGGACCGACCGTATCGTTGAGGCCAGCGACGCAGGCCGCCTCTTCCGGGCCGAACGCGGCAAAACGCTGGGCGATTTCTACCGCCTCATGGAACTGAGCGAATATAACGCTTTTAAAGACTGATCATTGCCTTCCAAGCCCAAGATGACCGCTAAGCCGTTTTGGGACTGGCTCTTCTACCGCTTTCCGAGCAGAATGAATTGTATGAACTTTCAAATGAGTTCGGTTCTGAAGCGATCT
>NZ_JAWRXV010000782.1:0-272 GCF_046534875.1 Paraburkholderia sp. SIMBA_054
CGTCGAACTGACGAGCAAGGCCATGCGCCCGAGCGCGACGCTGAACCAGATCGTCGACTCGATCGCGTGATGTGTTGGGCGATGTGCTGACGGGTGTGCGGAATACGCGCGCGCCAAAGCACGGGTGCACGCACCTACGCACGCCCAAAAGTAAGCGGTAAGCAAGACGATGGCGCTCTCGAGCGCCATCGTCGTTTCTGGCTCCACCAAGCGGACGCGCGTCATGCGGTCCCTCAAACGTGAACGATTTCCCAGTCGCTCAGTTTCTCGGG
>NZ_JAWRXV010000783.1:0-272 GCF_046534875.1 Paraburkholderia sp. SIMBA_054
CGATGTCTTCCTGCGTCAGCTTGTAGATGGCGGTAAATACCTGTGTTTTACCAGGAGACAGCGTCACTGGGGCTGGTGTGAAAGCGCCGAGCTTGCCGCCGGCTGGCTTACCGTTAAAGGTTGGTCCCTCATCGGATGGCGTGACCTCATTTACGATGACATTGCCGGTGTTGGACACCTCGAACGAATAGGTAATCGTGTCGGCCGCTTCGATCGCTCCATTGCCATCCTGATCATTGACCTTGCCCGTTTTGAGAAGGGCGAGCTTCGGG
>NZ_JAWRXV010000784.1:0-272 GCF_046534875.1 Paraburkholderia sp. SIMBA_054
TGCGCATCGCCGACGATGGCGTGTGGCTGCGGCGCGACGATGCCCGGCCACGCCAGGTGCACATCCATGACGGTGCCATCAGCATCGACGACCAGGCGCAGGACGTCAGCCACGACGACATCCAGCGGCTGCGCCGCATGGAAGCGATGACGCGCGACCTGGTGCCGGCCGTGGCCGGGATCGCGCGTGATGCGGTGGACATCGCCTTCGACGCGCTGGCCGGCGTCGTCCACGTCATGAGCGGCAGCAAGGCCAAGGCCCGCGACGTCGAG
>NZ_JAWRXV010000127.1:0-8911 GCF_046534875.1 Paraburkholderia sp. SIMBA_054
AGAAAAGGTCAGATGAAGGGCAGCGGCGATACCCGAACCGCTGCTGCGCAGTTCTATTCGCTGGTGGCATAAGGACTACTTGTCATTACCGAATCTCTTACCCCGCCAAACTTATCGCGACACAACCCTCGCTAGCCGGTCGAGGCGAGTGACAACGATGATGTCGCCGGCGAGTGATCGAGCCCTCCTGATTGGTCAAGTCCTGGTCGCGCGTCGAGACACGGCGTATCAATCAGGAATGCGCCCGTCTCGATATCTCGCGTCGCACTATCGGGCGGGTCTCGCGCGGGTTCCGCGCGCCTGGCGCCGTGACATGGCCTCGTTCATTCTCCAGCGCCGACGATGTCATCGTTCAGCTTCGTTGATCACCTACGACGCGGCGCACCTCGCACCGGTTGCGCCGCGCCGACCCTACACTGGATGCCGAAAAGTTCTTTCGTCACGTCATTGCGGCCAACAAGACGGGATTCCTGTCACCGGAGTCGCTCGCCGCGATCGCAAAACGCCCTTCTCACCAGCACGTTAGGCCATGCATCCCCTGACGAAATCTGGAAGATGTAGCGAGAGGGTAAGTTGTCAACCAGCGCGAACACCACGCAGACAATCGGCCATCGTTCTCGCCCTGCTCGTCCGTCGGCTCCCCTGGAGCGATAGTACGACTTCGACCGGTCCGGGTCCATGCTGCCTTGAACGTTTTCGCCTTCGGCTCCGCAACCGTGTCGGCCGAGTGCGCCTGACAATGTCACTTCACCCGCCTTCCCGCCCGGCAAGTTGATGACGGGCACAACGCCGCCGACGACCGTCGCGAACCGGAACAGGGTGTCCTTGCGAGGTCTCTCGTCCCTGAGCGGCCATCGTTGAGACGAACACCGCGCGACTCATGACGCCCCTTGTTCGCGGACGTGCAAAGGAGCGCCGCCGGCAATGCTCACGTCACCGAGTAAGTTTGCTGCGAGAATCTCGCTGTTTTAACTCACGGTCGTGCCGGATGCGCACGTGCCGCGCAATCGGCGCAGACACCCTGCAAAGCCAGCGTTTTGCCGGCGAAGCGCAAGCCGAACTCCTTCGCGATGGCGGCTCGCCGCCGGTTAATCGTCACGTCGGAGAATTCTTCGACGCGCCCACACACGACACATACCAGGTGATCGTGCACCTTGCCGGTGTTCAGCTCGTAGAGGCTGTGATCCTTCCCAAGCGGCACATTTGCGACCAAGCCCGCCCCTACCAGCTGATGGAGCACGCGATAGGTCGTAGACAGGTTCATCCGCTCTCCCGTCCTGGCGATCCGGCGGTGGATCTCCTCGGCGCCGAAATGGCCGTGCTCCGCCTGCTGCAGATAGTCGAGGACGGCGATCTGCGCGGACGTACCCGCCAGGCCGGCTCGCTTGAGCGCGTCTAGTGCATGTATCGGGGACGAAGAGCGAGGCGACATGCGAACCCGTCGGTTAGGTGATCGTGTGGGTCGGGATTTCAGCATATGACATCGGCGCGGGCATTTCCGGAAGCCAGGTGATTGCGATTTGCATTAAACCGAACTTTAACGCGCAGCGCGCGTAAGCCTTTGATTTGCCGCGGTTACGCGCGCCGGGGGAGTCAGATACTGGGTACAGACGGGCTGATGTTCAGCAGGCGGAAGGCCTTTTCCTGAACGGGTGTGGGCCGCGTGATCATCACGATCTTTGCGTCCGGGTTCAGAGGTGTGTGGCAGACGTTGTAGGCGAGCGTGGCCAGATCACCGAGCAACGTGCGGAAGCTATGAAGCGGCAAGCAGTCCTCGCCAAGTCTGGTGGTGTCTTTGGCCTTTGCCTGGTCCGAGCGTCGTGCCTTGGCCACCGGCGAGGGCCGCGCTGCGCGCGCGAGGTCAATGTATTCATCGTCAAACAGCATCGGCTTCAAGGTCTCGCGCATGTGCCATTCAACGGAATACGCGAGCATGCACAGGAAGACGTGCGCCCGTACACGCTCGGCGTTCCAGTGGAATATGGGGCGCACGTTCAGATCGACTGTCTTGAGCGACCGGAAGGCGCGTTCCACGACCGCCAGCCCCTTATAGGCCGTCACGGCCGCCTCGGCCGGCAGGTCCTGCGCCGGCACACTGGTGCGCACCACATACAGGCCATCGAGCGCCGCTTCCTGCCGGATCTGTTCGGCCTTGCGCGTCCACGTGAAGCTCGAGTCGGTGATGCTCAGCTCGAAGTGCTTGCCCATCTTGTAGTGATCGATGACGCGGCCCACGCGCAGGGCAATCGCTTCGGTACCCTTGAGGCGATTGCGCGCGCGCGTGGTCGCTTCGGCGATCTTCATCAGCTCGGCTTCAGTGGCCTGCAGCAAGTCCTCGCGTTTGCGGGTCCGCTGCTCGGCCAGCAGCGGATTGCGGCACACGATGAGCCGCTCACCGGGGAACGCCTCACTGGTTACCTCCAGCAGGTTGCGCTCGTCAAACAGCGAGGGCTGGAAAGGCCCCTGCTCCTGGGCGAGCGCGCTCACCTGCGGCGCGCGCAGGCTGCTCACCCAGTCCAGCCCCGCCGGGCGTAATACCGTGTCAATGCGCGCCTGCGTGAGCATGCCGCGGTCGCCCACCCAGGCGATCTTGCCGATGCCATAGCGATCCTTCAGTTTCTCCACCTGGGCAGCCACCGTAGCCGGATCGGCGGTGTTGCCGGCAAACACCTCGACGGCCACGGGACAGCCCTCAGGAGTGCAAACCAGCCCGAACACAATCTGCGGATCGTCGCGCTTGCCATCGCGGCTGTAGCCGCGCGCGGCAAGCTCGCAGCAGTCTCCGGTCACCCACGTGGACGTGAGGTCATAGAGCACCAGCATGCTGCCGGCCAGATGCTTCCTCGCCAGCCGCTTCTCGATGTCTTCCTGGGCCTCGCCCAGCCAGTCGAGCGCGGCGTAGGCCTGCTCGAGTTCGACGTCCCCCAGCTTCAGAAGGCGCGACAACGAGTGGGTCGCCGTCTCGTCGCGCAACATGCGATGGGTGGCGAGCTTCGAAGCGGGTGACACCACCCGCGCCACCAGCAGCGCCATGAGCACCGCGCGCAGTGCGGCAGGCGCAGGCGCAAACCACTGCTCAGCGCCGCAGGCACGCGCCGCGCCCAGCACCGCGGCCACATGCCCGTGCGGCAGACTGCGCTCGATCACGAAGGCCTCTTCAGCCGAGGGCACTGCGACACCACCGCGCAGCAGCACCTTCAGGCCTTCGATGACCTCGGCGGGCAGCGATGAGAGGTTGGCCAGGGTTCGCTTCTTCACCTTGTTGCCGTCGCGGTAGGACTCACGCAGCAGGATGGCGGGTGGCGAGTTGCGGTTGGGGACGTGTTCGATATACATGAACACTCATTCAAGCAGCTAATTTCCGTATGTCAATATAAAAATACTAATTTACATGGCTACGAAATAGCCCCAGAAAATAGCCGAAACCCAGCACTGACGCGGATTCCGGCCATTTGAGAAGTCAAAGCTCGGATTAAACATGGCACGCAGTGCGCGCGGCGCAGGCGGCAATCTGTAGATGGTTGAGCTCGTCCGGCTGCCCATATCGAGGGCGACAGGCGGGCGGTTTGTCAAATCTTTCGAATGCCAACGGATTGACTTCCTCGGCGCGTACCGGTCAGGAACATGTCAATCCGGTGTGCGGCCGCCGCCGTTGACCATTCCGGGATCGCGACAGTCCCGCGCGACACGGCCGTGAAGGCACCGATCAAGGTAGATCTCGGGCCCATCCTGAGCGAAAACCGGTAACGATCCACCAACCAGTTTGCGTCATTCGCTATGGAAACGTTTGACCTCGCCTACCGTTTTGGCACGTTACTGATGGCTCGCACAATGGCCAGCCAAAATATTCGATGTGGGGCGCAGTGGATTGCGCAATAAAAAAGACGACTGGGAGGGAATGGATCTATGCATTCGCGGTAAAGCGCGGGTTCTAGCACACCAGGTTTATAAACGTGCGCGAAGGTGAACGCGTCTTGCGACAGCGCATCGATCGGCAGGGCGTCCGCAATGGGCCGCCGGTCCAAGAGCTGCTTTGGCCGTGAGCTTTATGAAGTCGAACGGTAAGAGCTCGGTCATGTCGGAATCCGGTGCGCCCTGCGGGAATTCGGCGAGCACATGCGCAAGGTAGGCGTAGGGTTTCGACGTAGCAGCCCCTGCAGGTCGGCATGTGACTATAGATTGCGCCGCGCTTCGCGCTGGCAGCTGTGTCACTGAACAGGCAGCACGTCGAGCATTACGCGTTGAAAAGCCTTTCCGGTAGACGGTATTGTTTTCGTTCTCAAGCACGAGGAGCACCAACCGGGCTCACTCCGCCGAGCCGGCACGCGGCGCGGGCCACTCGCCGTCGTTGATTGCGTGGACCGCGTCCAGGCGCAGGCCGTCGAGACGATATTCGCGCGGCAAGTAGAGGGTGATTTCGAAGGAGAAGTAGCGCCCCCGCGAGCGCTCGAAAGCGATCGCGAGACCACACGGAATATTCCCTTTAACGTTTCGGCGCACTCGCTCGGGTAGTCGGTGTCAGGGCCAAATCACACGGGCGTTCGAGCCTGCTTGATTATCACGAGCGCAATGCGACCTGATGCATCATCGACATTGAGGGCTCACCGTATTGACCGGCGGATGGCAACGAAAGGCCCGTCCCGTCCCCTCCCCACATCAATCCGATGATCGCGCGCTGACTGCCCGATCCGGGCGGTACTTCATATGGATCGACATGTCAGTGCATGCGTGAAAGAGTACGAAGCAGGGAATCCCCGTCCTGGGTCACGCGAGGCAACAGGCCCCCTCCCACCAGCTGCTCCATTGCGATCAGCTGGTGGTCGAGTAATGTGTCAAGTTCCGTCCGGTCGGCAATCTGGTCGGCGGAGTCCTTGACCAGCATCAGGGTCGCGAATTCGTGAGCGCTAAGCATGCCTGCCTCCTGATAGATCGATTAGGTGCGGTAGGGACTGCGCCGGCTAAAACGTTCGCTTTTGATGACGCGTGGCCGGTGGCGCGTCTGGCTGCAATCTGCGGTGGGAGTTCATGGTAGAAGGGCATCCGGGATGCGGCAATGCGGGTCGCCCCGCATATTGGACATACCAGCCATTGCGCCTTCGTGGCCAGACACGGTCCTTCGCCGGTGATCTCGTCGCCCGGGTCATCCGTCATCCGGGTGGGCGGCATTGCAGCCGGGCAAAAAGCTCGGAAGCTGCCGATCCTCTGCTGTTTGAACATGATCGTCGCCTCTCCCACGTCCATCGCGTCTTCATGTCCGTAAGCGGCAGCAACAGAACGGCCCGTAGCTTCTGCGGATGTGACGAGGCACGGACAGTCGGCCAGTCGCCCGCAAAGCCCGCCCGTGCCCCGTTTTGTGGCCATGTGCCGTGAACACAGGCCACGTCTACATGATAGTCACGACGCCAGGGCCCGGCTGCGTTTTTATCCATGTCGCATGCGCGCGAGCGATGGCGTAGGCGGCCGGTCGGGTAAGCCAATATGGGCCGGACGTGGCCAGCGATTGCCGGGCGACCTCACGGGAGTATGAGACAGCGCGGTGCGCTGAAACGCGGCAGCGTCACTCCGAGCGTCGCAGCCGTCCCACCGGCGGCCCGGAAAGCAATATCTATCTGGCGCCCCACCATGTCATGTACCACCCTCGTCCTCCAAACGGTTCTCGCGACGGCCGCGGGCGGACAGGATCACGTCACCCCTTCCATCCGCGCGTCGCTGCTTTCGACGCTGTTCGATAACGTATGGCCCCTAGTTATCTTATGTGCGGGGCTCGCCACGCGGCATCCGGTGATATCGCTTGCAGGCACTAGTACCGCTGCACAGAGGTTATGACAGTTTGGCTGGGTTGTAGGACAGGCAAGCAGTTATGGTCAACGAGCAGTTTGATGCTGCGAGCGATGCCTGCTTGCCGGCTGATCAATCCATTGCGTTCGAGGTTGAGCACCATTTGATGGACGGAAGGAGCCGTGACGGCGAAAAAACGCTGCATGTCGTGCTCGGCCGGAGCGCGGCCGTTTATCAAGCTGTAGGCCCAGATGAAGGCGAGATACTGACCTTGCTTGTCGGTGAAGCTCGGGCAGGCTGAGCGCTCGCCTGGCAATGGAAGCGACTTCTGATTCATTCGGAACCCCGGCAGTCGAAGGAGGCTACCCCGAAGGAAGCCATCCGGATGAATCTACGCTATCGAGTCGAACTCGACCAATCTGAACGTGAGGCGCTTGCTGCCATGCTAAGCGGCGGCAAGCACGCGGCACGCAAGCTCAAGCGTGCGCAGATCCTGCTTGCAGCGCACGCTGGCAAGGATGACGCGAGCATTGCCGCCACCGTGGCGGTTGGCGAATCCACGGTGTACCGCACCAAGCGTCGCTTCGTGGAGATGGGGCTGGAAGCGGCGCTGAACGAACGGGCTCGGCCTGGGGCGCAACGCAAGCTCAGCGGCAAGGAAGAGGCCCTGCTGATCGCCACCGCCTGCACGAACCCGCCTTCGGGACGTGCGCGCTGGACGCTGGAATTGCTCGCCGATACGTTCGTCAAGCTCACCGAACATGAAGAGCTATCGCGCGAGACGGTACGCCGGCGCCTGGCCGAGAACGATCTGAAGCCATGGCGAAAGGACATGTGGTGCATTCCCAAGATCGACGCGGAATACGTTGCACGCATGGAAGACGTGCTCGACCTGTATGCCGAAACCCCGGACCCGCGGCACCCGGTGGTGTGCTTCGATGAAAGCCCGACCCAGCTCATCGGCGAAGTACGCCAACCGATTCCGGCGGAGCCCGGCAAACCCTTGCGCTACGACTGCGAATACAAGCGCAACGGCACCGCCAATCTGTTCGTCTTCCTCGATGCACACCGTAGCTGGCGCAAGGTGAAAGTCACCGAACGGAGAACGGCGGGTGACTTCGCCCAGTGCATGCGCGATCTCGTCGATATCCACTACCCCCATGCATCGCGCATCCGTGTCGTGCTGGACAATCTGTCGACCCACACGCCCGCTGCGCTCTACCAAGCCCTGCCACCAGCAGAGGCACGCCGCATCCTGCAGCGGATCGAATTCCACTACACCCCCAAGCACGCCAGTTGGCTCAACATGGTCGAGATCGAAATCGGCGTGCTGCGAAGCCAATGTCTGGATCGCCGCATCGACTGCCGCGACCGGCTGATCAGCGAGGTCGCGGCTTGGGAGCAACTGCGAAACGCCAGCGGCGCTCGCATCAACTGGATGTTCTCTACCGAAAGGGCCCGGGAAAAATTGGCCAAAGCCTACCCAGTACCGACCTCTGACAAACCGTCATAACCTCTGTGCAAAGGTACTAGACTAGTGATCTTCCGGTCATCACGGCGCTGCCGCCTGTGTTATAGCGCATCAGCGTTTCTTCTGGAACACCGGGGACGGTCGCGGCCCTTAGGAAGCTATATGGAAACTGAGCCCTCGCGAAGTGCGCCGATGCATTTGTCGGCGCGATGTAAAGAAATCGCGCCGACACCTTTTCGCAACATACGCGGCACATGAGTAGGTCTTCCCGTTAGCAATACCACTTCGCCCGCTACCCGTTGAATTGTGCATCTGGTTTCTCGCAGTCAGTCACAGAGCAGCGCGGCTGCGCATGCACGATGGATAATACGGTATTGCACGGCGTCCGCATCGATGGAGTGCTGGCTGTCGAAGACGGCGTGCATACCCTCGGAGTCGAGCAGGCAGCCATGACACTCCGCGAGGCGAATCGCGATGGGTAACGCACGACTCGAAATCATCACGCGTCGGAGAACGTCAAGCATGGTGGTGTCCGCTACGTACCATCGTCGCATGGCATGAACCGCCTGGACGGGCGACAACCACGTGCGTGCGCCTGAGAACACGAGCAGATGCAAGGCCACGAGTAAAGTGAGAAGCGTGACCTGCCCCTCCTCGTCACTGTCCGATGCCCCTCGGGCCGAATGTCGGCTATCCATCTTGCTGCCCCCGCGGAGTGTGCCATTCATCACAGCATGAAAAACACGCCCGCGGTGTGGAACCGGCGCAGACCCAGTGCCGCAAATTAGAGGCCCCTCAGGCGTTCACGCCTCCTGCGCCGATCAGCCGCGACGCCCGAGGCGGGTATGACCGTTGCGCAGCAACCCGGAACCAGGCCATCATCGAAAACGTCGTCTCGCGCAATCGTATGTCGACGCTACTGCCGGATGCCTCACCACGTTCGATTGGAGTCGCCAGCCTCTTCGGCGCCGCCTCGTCGTCGTGTTCATATGCCGCGGTGGCGATGGCACGCTCGGCAATTCGCAAAGGCGCCAATTTCACTGCGTCAATGACGTTCCAGTTCGCAGCCACGAACCTTGTGCTCGAACTGGCCATTCTGATGGGCATGCTGCTTGGCTGGTCCTTTGCTGCCGTCGAGGCGGTGGGCGGAATCGTCATGATCGTCATTGTTGCTGTGCTGTTCCGACTCCTGCTGCCGCATTCGCTCGAAAATGCGGCAATCGAACAGGCAAAAAGCGGCATCGCGGGCGATATGGAAGGTCACGCCGCGATGTCAATCGAGGAACAGGAAGGCGGATGGCGGGCACGTCTGTTCTCGCGCAAAGGCCTCACGGCGATCGGTCACACTTACGTAATGACCTGGTCGATGTTATGGCGTGACATCGCCATCGGTCTGCTCGTGGCGGGTGCGCTTTCCGCGTGGGTACCCAACAGTATCTGGCAACGTCTGTTCCTGACCGGTCATCCTGTACTGTCGGTGATGTGGGGCGCATTTGCCGGGCCGCTTATTGCGCTCGCGTCGCGTTCACCTGCTCGGTCGGCAACATTCCACTCGCTGGCGTGCTATGGCACGGTGGCATCAGCTTTGGTGGCGTCGCGTCGTTCATCTTCGGCGATCTCATCATCCTTCCCATTCTCAACATCTACCGCAAATACTACGGC
>NZ_JAWRXV010000785.1:0-272 GCF_046534875.1 Paraburkholderia sp. SIMBA_054
AGTATAATTGATGCACCGACGAAAGCGCCGCAATCAGATTTAAAAACGATTCATTTGGATTTTGATTTTTCTAATATCGTACCTACAAGTTCACCGGAGGAAAAATTACGTCAACAACAGCGTGATGAAGCAATGTATAATATACTTGATGGGATGCCATTTACAGGTAACTTCGTCTCCCTTGGTGAATTAATCTCGGGTAAAAATTTAAATAGTGAGGAAGATCTTAAGGCACCGGATTATGCATGAAACATGTTAGCTGTTCTCGGTGG
>NZ_JAWRXV010000786.1:0-272 GCF_046534875.1 Paraburkholderia sp. SIMBA_054
CTAGCCGTGCATCTTGGGCAAACAGATCCCCAGCACGAAGCATTGCGCCTCGAATTGCTCGGCCGTGCTAAAAAATTCACGATGCGCGTTTCCAGGAAGCGGCAAGCATTGCGCAAATGGCGGCGTGAAGTGGACGACAGCAGTGAACAGGCTGTATGAGAAAACCGAGCCGAAATGGGCTCTTTTTTTAATGGCTGAAATTCCATCCTCCGGAGCAAAAGGAAACGCGTTATAATGAATCTGCTATTTCACTTTTGAATGGGGGCCAGACG
>NZ_JAWRXV010000787.1:0-272 GCF_046534875.1 Paraburkholderia sp. SIMBA_054
GCGGCTGGGCTTGGTGATCTGAGTTTCGGTCTGCCGCAAGGCATTCAGCCTTGGCTGCTTTTGCTGCTTTTGGGGACGATCGGAACCGTCAGCCATTTGATGGTCGTGCAGGCGTTCAAGCTGGCACCGGCATCCATGCTGGCACCGTTCCAATATCTGGAAATCGTCAATGCGGTTCTGGTCGGCCTGATCGTGTTCGGCGATTTCCCGACACCGTCGAAATGGAGCGGCATCGCGATCATCGTCGGATCTGGCTTCTATGTTTTCATGCG
>NZ_JAWRXV010000788.1:0-272 GCF_046534875.1 Paraburkholderia sp. SIMBA_054
GGCATGGACTTCGGCTTTCCGTACTGCCACGCCGGCGTCATTCCCGACCCGGAATTTGGCGAGGGCCACCCATGCAGCGCGTATACGCCGCCCGTCGCCAAGCTAGGTGCGCACGTGGCCGCGCTCGGCATGCGCTTCTATAGCGGCTCCATGTTCCCGCCCGACTACCGCGCAAACATTTTCATTGCCGAGCACGGTTCCTGGAACCGAAGCAAGAAGTCCGGTTACCGCGTGATGCGCGTCGTCACGGAGCCGGACGGCAGTCATGCGCG
>NZ_JAWRXV010000789.1:0-272 GCF_046534875.1 Paraburkholderia sp. SIMBA_054
TTGTGGCGAAGCCGTAATTCACTATTGCTGGCAAATTGCGCTTTGTTCATGCCGGATGCGGCGTGAACGCCTTATCCGGCCTACAAAGTAATGCACATATTGCAAGGAAATGTAGGCCTGATAAGCGTAGCGCATCAGGCAATGTTGCGTTTGTCATCAGTTCTAAATGGCGCTTTATAAAGTGCCATTTTTTTATTGCGTAACCAGACGGCGTAATCGCGACACATCCACTGTTTTTTCTGCCTCTGCCAGACTCCAGGCGTTTTGCAGAT
>NZ_JAWRXV010000790.1:0-272 GCF_046534875.1 Paraburkholderia sp. SIMBA_054
GCTGGCGTTCAGCTGCTCATCGTCCGTGGCGCCCGCATGGCCCGGATTTTCGACTGCAATGGTGCTCATTGTGGTCCCCCGCGAGGCGCCGCCCCGGCGCTTGCTGCTGTCTTGTGGTTTTCGCCGCACGGCAACGCGCGCGGCGTGTTTATCGTTTGCGACGTCGCGTTGGCGACGGCCAGGTTCGCCATCGCAGCGCGCCCGGCGATTTTAGCGCAGGCTGTCTTGCGCGCACATGTCCACAAAACAATATCTGGAAATATTTGGCGGGC
>NZ_JAWRXV010000791.1:0-272 GCF_046534875.1 Paraburkholderia sp. SIMBA_054
GATCGACGGCGCAGTGGCCCGGGGCATCGCCTTCATGCTCGTGTTTGTCTAGCTGGTCGTCTTTCTGTAGGACATGGAAGTTCTTCTTCGTGATGATGTTGACCACGCCGGCAATCGCGTCCGAGCCGTACACCGACACGGCGCCCGTCTTCACGATGTCGATGTGATCCACCATATTGGGCGGGATCGAGTTGACGTCGAAGAACGTGTCGGTGAAGTTCTCCGCCTTGCCGTAATTGGCGACGCGCTGTCCGTCCACCAGAACCAGCGTG
>NZ_JAWRXV010000128.1:0-8092 GCF_046534875.1 Paraburkholderia sp. SIMBA_054
AACCATCGATGCGGAGCTGGAAATTCTGCTCAACGGATATGGTTCGAAATTCCAAGTAAATTTTTCGTGAACACTTAATCAGAATATCCAGAATATCAACATCGCATGGAGCCGTACTTTATGAGTCAAGCCCGCGGGCGATATGCGGGATCCCGGGACAACGGCCAACGCCATCCGCGCCACGAAAAAAAATCTCCGCCCAACCGGCAGGGACAACCGTATGTGAAGGAGCCTCCCCGCGACTCCGCCCAGACTGCCTCCATTTTCAAAACACGATCTTTTCAGTTTCTGGTCGATGCGGTGGGCGCGGAGAATATCGCGATAGCACTTGAATCGAACATGACGCGCGTGGGCGAACTGATGAAGGGCGAACGATTCACGCCCGAGACGGCCTTCCACATGGAAACCACGCTTGGGTTACCGCATGGTTTTTTTGACCAGCCCAATCCTGGCCTCGCGCCCGAGACCATTGCACGTCTGAAGTCACCGCTCGACTTCGTTCAAACGAATGACGGACATGACGTCGAGCCTGAAGCACCTAAGCCGGCTTCCGCCCTGAATGTCGAGCAGCAACGAATTCTTGAAGATAGTTTGTCCGAGGAAGCACAAATGCCAAAGAAAGTAGCGGGCGGGTCGTCCAGAGCCGTCAGGAACAGTCGAAGCGAACTCAAAGCTTCGCCTTCGAAAGACAAGACGTCTCCTAAAACGCCCCAACAGCAACCGCTGGCATTGAGCGACAGCGCCGAGGTGGAGAACATCCGGCGCGCTAACCTCCACGTTCTCACGAGTCGCAACGGATCGAAAGTAAGACTTGGCGTGGTCATGGAGATGAGTGGATTCAACATAGCCGATCGGCTACATGGCAAGAAGCGCATGGACAGTGTCGAAGCAAACCGGTTCACGGAGCGACTGGGTTTGCCGACTGGCTGGCTGGACACGCCGCGTACCGACGCCGAGATTCCAGAGTCGGTGTCGCGTATGCTTGCGCCTGCTCCGCGCGGTCGCGCCTCCGCTCAACAACACGAGCCGCTTGCGCCAGCAACGAACGATGGCGTGCAAGAGACACTCGCCGTCGGGAAGGTGCGCACGAGGCACGAGCGTGCGACCGCCTCGGGTGATTCAGAAAGCCCTTCACCTGTATCGGCGGATGTCGCGGAAGACAGAGCGAAGATCACCGTCAGCCCGCAAGCTGATGTAAAAGACTTCCCCGACGGTCTTGCCCGCCGCTCCCCCGAAGAAAGTGATGGCGAGGTCCCAACAGCCACATTGGCACCCCCTGATTCGTTGCCCGCCTCCACGATTCTGCTGCGAAATCCGGCTCCGCTCCCTGTCGCTTCCGTGACCAGCCTCGACAATCTTCACGGCGTTGCGCCGATCGCGGAAGCATTGATCAAGACGCTGGCAGGCAAGGCACGCACCGGTCGACTGGACGAATTGAAAGCCCTGGAACTTTTACAGCAAGCAGTCTTGTTATAAGTTGGTGGCGGCGTCGATCGACCAACGATGCCGCGCCTGGAATTACGCCGAATTGCGTGAATCCCGGTGAGACCGGAAACAGTTGTCACCGTGACTCACGAATCCGTTGCCCTACCGGATGATGCAGCCGCGGACACCCGGAGCGACGCCTTTTGCAGGAGCGAAGTTCAAGCCGCCCGCGTGACAACCGCGCAGAGGTTGGCCTGTCGTGTTGTTGTCAAGGCCAGATAGAAATGTCGGGGTTGGGGGTGCGGCGGAATTCTTGGACTGGTTTAAGTCGTCAGCCCGAGACTTTCTCGGTATTCAATCGGACTGAGTGCGCCAAGCGAGATCTTGATCCGCTTCTCGTTGTACCAGCGAATGTACGAGTCAACGACCTCAATGAATTGGTCAGTGCTAATGGCTTGCCAGTCGCGAGAGTAAAACAGTTCCGTTTTCAGCCGTCCAAAGAAGCCTTCGCATGCCGCGTTGTCCGGCGAGCAGCCCTTTCGCGACATTGAGCGAATCAGATTGGCCTCGCGTATTCGGCTAAGCCAGCCTGGCCAGCGATAGTGCGCGCCGCGATCTGAATGGACCACAGGTCGGCTGTTGCTACTGCCCATTGCTTCGACGGCAGCGTCGAGCATCGTGTTCACAAGCTCGGCGTCTGGCCGCGTACCGATCGACCAGCTGATCACGAGCCCATCGAAGCAGTCAATGATCGGCGACAGATAGACTTTACCGGCAGGAATCTGGAACTCGGTGATGTCTGTGAGCCACTTTTCATTCGGTGCTGCGGCCCGGAAGTCCCGGTTGATAAGGTTATCTGGAGCAGGACCTATTTCTCCAGCGTAGGAGCCGTATCGACGTCGCCTCGTCGTGGCCGCGGTTAGATGTTCCTGCTTCATCAAGCGCCGAACAACCTTCTCCGAGATGAAGACGTTCTGCCTGCCAAGTGCCGCACGCACCCGGCGATATCCGTAGCAGCAGTGATTCAGTTCAAAGATATCTGCAATGGCAAGGCGTACGCCAGCATACTTGTCGGCAGTCTGTATCCGCGCCCGGTGATAGAAGTAGGAGCTACGGGCGAGCCGCAATTCAGCAAGAAGCTCCGGCAGCGTGTAAGTCTGTTTCAGGGCGTCAACCAGTTCCGTCTTCTCCCGATTCGTCAGGAGTTGCGGGTCGACGCCCAGGCCTTTTTTTAGTATTTCATTGGCCTTCTTCAGAATGTCGTGTTCGATCTGGAGCTTCCGGATGTCTCGTCGGAGTGATTCGACCTGCTGCTCCAGCGTCGCCTGCTCAGAGGTCTGCGGGGGATCGTTGCGGCGTGTCATGGTCGAAACTGCCTCCTGACACAGTAACCGATTTCTCCAGTTGTACAACGTTGGGCGGCTCACGCCAATCTTTTCGGCAACTTCCTTAGCGCTTTCTCGTCGTGTGCACAGATCGATGACCGCTGTCTGCCTGAGCTCTCGCGCGTACCGAATACCCGAAGTCTTCCCGAGAGCGCGTTTCTTTCGTTCAGGATGCAACTCGTCGAGCCAGGCGACGAGCGTCCCGCGTCCCGGATATCCCAAGGCCTTTGTCGTTGCTGCCAGACACTGACCGTGGTTCATGTAGTGGTCCGTGGCCGCCTTTTTCTGTTCTGCCGAATAGCGTGGCCTCACGCAAATACGTTCCTTCGGCAAATCCAGGCATCGCTCGTATGTGTGATACCAACGTTCGAGGGATTTCGTTGTGGGATAGCCCAATCGACGAACGGTCGCGGCAAGGCGTTTTCCAAGCTTCAAGTAGAGCTTGACCGCTCGGATGCGGTCTTCATACGAATACATGGACTAGCTCCTAATAGTCCAAGAATTCCACCGCACCCCCGTTCCGGCTAGATAGAAATGTCGTGTTTTGACTTTGGTTTTGGTTTTGGGTGTGGGCGAATATTAATTTGTAGTCCTTCCTGTCTCTCTGAAGTGGGGGTGGGCGGGGCGTTCCAGGGATGTATAACGCGTCAAGGGCGGACGTCAGTCCGGCCCAGCTTCCCTTGACGCGCCGCCGGTTTCCCAGGCTGGGCAACGGTCGCAGGCGCGGCATCCGGGCGCTTGCGACCTTGCGAAGCCGGTTGCCAGTGTGTGGCCATCACCGCGGCGTTCAGGTCCTCCTGCATGATCTCGCCCGGCTTCTTCGTGCCCGGCTGGCGGTCCTTGGCGCGTACGGGCAGGCCCCGGTTCGTGCGGGAGGGCGAGCCCGAGGTGCGGCGGCTGTCGCGCTGCGCCTGCAGTGCCTGGGCGACCTGCAGTGCATGACCGAGCCGTTTGTGCCCGACCACGGCGCCCTGGTCGATTTCCGCGAGCCTGTCGTACGGGACACAGGGCAGCGCGACGCCGTCGGCCCGGATCTCGAGGCGTCCGTCCGGATACTCCCACACGTCGATATAGCGGCCGATCAGCCGGCGGGTCGCCCGCGTATCATCGAGCAGCCAGATCACGCGGTCGTTCAGCACGGTCAGCGCATCCGACACCTTGCGCTGGACTCGCCACGTCAGGATCGCGTCGAGATCCTCGTCCTCACGCAGCGGCCGGTGCGCGTCGAACGGGCTTCTGGGTGGCTTCGCGAAGCGCGCGTTGTAGGCCGCCATGAAGGCGGGCGCATACGCGTTGGCTTCCGCCACCGTGCTGATGCCGCGCAGCCGCAGCTCCTTGACGAGCCGGTCCTGCAGCGTGAGGTGCGCGCGTTCCACGCGGCCCTTGGCGGGGCTCGAGTTCGCGCAGAAGGTGTCGATGTTCAGCTCGTACATCGCGCGGCCAAACTGCGTGACACCCTGGCCCGCGGTACTGGCCCGGTTCCTGACGTGGAACACGCTCGCGCGGTCGCTGTAGAACGCCACCGGCTTGCCATGGCGTTCGAGGTACGCGCGCGTCGCCTCGTAGTAGCTGAAGGTCGACTCGGTGGCCGTGAAGTGCAGCACCATCAGGCGGCTGGTCGCATCGTCGACATACACCAGCAGCGTGCAGGCCGGTGCGCGGTCCTCGAACCACGCATGCTCGCAGCCGTCGATCTGCACCAGCTCCCCGAAACACGCGCGTCGCGCCCGCGGCTGGTGGATCTTCGGCGGGCGCTGGCTGCGCGGCACCCACAGGCCGGCGTCCGTCATCAGGTGCCGCACGGTCTCCTTTGCGAGCCGGATACCATGACATTCCCGCAGCTTCTCGCACGCCAGCGTCGGCCCGAAATCGGCATAGCGCTCGCGGATGATCGTGAGCGCGCGCAGTGCCAGACCTTCGTCAAGCTTCCGGTTACCGGGATTACCTCGCTTGCGCGAAGGCAGTCCGGCCGCGCCAGACTCTCGGTAGCGCGTCACCAGCCGCTCGACCTGACGTACCGTCAGGCCGAGACGCTCCGCGGCCCGGCCAGGCTTGAGTCCCATCTCGACGATCGCCTGAATCACCTTCAGTCGGTCCAGTTCGCGCATGTTCAAGCTCACCAGTGTGGCTGGGTTCATGGCTGGCTCCCCGCAATCCTGCACGAATCGCCAGCTTGCCAGCATTCAGAAACACGACATTTCTAAATAGCCAGAACACGACATTAGGATATAGCCGCTACAGTTGTTGCGTACGCCAGCGGGTTTTATGTCAAGTATCCGCCGTCTTCGTCTCATCCCAGCATCGCCGTGCCCTTCTAACTGACACAACACGGAGCGCGCAGCGGCCAAGACATCAGCGAGCAGCCGAGAAGTAACCGCGTCTGGCGCCGGTCACTCAGCCAACGTAACTCAATTAATCTAAACACACACCGTTATAGACATTCGTTGGCAATACCTCTTAACATAGAGGACTTTAGAACATCGAGGCTTGCTTCGATGTTAGGTCAGGCCAAACGTATGTCTTATCACGGGAACACGGGTGAACAATAACATATTCGAGCGACCAAATGTCCGACGCAACGCTGATGTGTACCGCTTGATCTCCAAATTGAGAAATCAAGAGAAAAGAAATATTCTCCGAGGCTACTACTCAAAAACAAATATCACAGCGGACCAAGTAGAAACCATGCGTCAGGGCAATTCGCTCTTTGACAGCATGATCGTTGGCGCCGTGCTGAAAGGTCCCGGTGGTCTGCTTGAGCGTAATCCAAACAAATCCAAAACAAGCAAAGACGTGTATCGCTTCACGACTTTCCCCCCTCTCAATTGGCAAAACGAGCTCTGTTACACCATTGGTTATATGAATTCGTCGTGTGATGCCATTTTGGAGATGTTGAACTATTTTAAAAGTTTAGCCTTTCTTGAATGCATGAATCCCGGCGATGCGCTGAACTTACTACAAAACCTAGCAAAGAGATTTGGTGCTTCGAATTACCTTTCGTATAAGCTTGCATATGTCCGAAGCGCATTTCCTTTAACCGCCGGTCAATTAAGAATAGTTTCCGAAATTGAACGTGACATCGAGCACCGCAATAGCGTCGGCATGCATTTCAGTGCGCTTGAAAACGTTAGTTCAAAGATCTCTCTTTTTGTGGTTGCTCAACGGCGCGTCAGTGGTCACGTTGGAAAAATAAAGGGCGAATTTAGACGCTCCCTTGCTTTAAGCAACTTTATTCCGACTCCTTTGAATAACGAGGATTTGGGAGCTTTCTTGCTTCGTGCGACAGAGTCATCGTTGATTGACACACTGTATGCGATCCTCACCATACTTAATCTTGGTGACGATTTTGCGGTAGCGCAGCGTGAAATCTATAGTCGTATCAACCCAGATCTAGCACAAAACCTAAAACATCTAATTAAATACTTCCAGATTGACGACAACAACGAACTTCAGTGTGGCACTGCTACGGGGCCACGGGAAAGTGGCGCCTCCATGCCATCATTCCTTTGAGCGCCCCGGCTTCCGCCGCTCTACTCAGATCTCGCGGCTTCGGTTGCGCCGCACCTGTACACGATGTCATCGCCGAGTTGCATGAGGCGACGTACCGTGGCAGCATGGCCTCAGACGAGATTGATCATCCTTACGTGCGCGGTTCGGCCATTCGCGTTTGGCGATTGAGGGTCTATCTTTCGCCAAAGATCGGCGAGCATCCGTCTCAAGAGGGGCTCATCGGTGGTTTATCGATCAACGATACCACGCGGTGCAGGAGCCGTAGAGAGGCTTCGGCGATTTAATTCGCTTACTCTGCCAGTGCACGGGTAATGTGACATTGAGTTCGCAATCGCTCCTGTGGCTCAAGGTTAGGCTATGTCCAACTGGCTTCGAAATTCTTCGGTTAGTGCGTATGAAAATTGTCCATCGGCAGATATCCGACGTTTGCGAACGAAAGCTTGCTGAATTAGCGTCTCCAGGCGATAGAACAATTCCGCAGATGCGTGCGGCTGATGCATTCCCTGCTCAATCTGTCGTTGCGAGATCTCGCGTCCATCCTTACCTTGTTCGACCAGATATCCCAATAGTTTCGCCTGCCCGGCGCTGAGTTCGTCGCGGATCGACTTGAGAGACTTACGGCTCGGCACTTCCAACTGAAGAGATGAATAACTTTCAACCACCAACTGGAAAAGTTTTATCGTGGCGCTTTTGGCTAAGTCTTCGATCGATGAACGATTAAAATTGTTCAAGCGAAGAAATAAACGATCCGAAATTCCATCCGGTAGTTCTTCAGACGCAACCGCCTCAAGGAGAATCGGGAGTACGAACGTTCTTTTAAGCTCCTGCTCGCGTTGAATCGCCCATTCTAGTTCTTGCATGACCCACTTTGAATCGAGCGCCTTCTTATCCAAGAAGATAATTATAAAATCGATGCCCGACTGGATGGTCGACTTTAGCTCCGCCGGGACAGACTCACCCCAGGAGAGGCTCTCCTCGTCAAGCCAAGTGAGGAGAAAGCTGGGAAGCATCCCCTTAAACTCACGGATCAAAGGTTTATGGTGACTATGATGCGAAAGAAAGATCTTCATGGTTGTGTCACTCCAAACGGCTGTGTTGCGTTTGTACCCACCGGCCCCTGGCCGCTTTGTTGCAGAAAAAATATGCAATGAAACGGATGCGTATTGGATTGGGAGCGTTCATCGGCTCTTTGGCAAGGTGCAAACTGTCCCGTGACAGCCGCGGTGTAGTGGACTCGTGCCGGGTCCTGCGTTCAGGTCCTTTGACCCTATCGAAGGAGGCACATCATCAATGCCAATCTCAGGAGCACATTTGAGAAGAATGGCACGAGACACGAATTCTGGGCGATTTTCCACTGCTTGTTGACATACAGAAGCAGTCCGACAGCTCCCGTTAAGACGTGCTGCTTTGCGGAGTTGCCTCTTGGGGCGTCGCTAGCAAGCCGCACAGCCTTGACACAAGCGGCTTCTTACGCCGTTACCGCCAGATTTTGCACGGATCGA
Source organism: Paraburkholderia sp. SIMBA_054 (assembly GCF_046534875.1). Classification (NCBI taxonomy): domain Bacteria; kingdom Pseudomonadati; phylum Pseudomonadota; class Betaproteobacteria; order Burkholderiales; family Burkholderiaceae; genus Paraburkholderia; species Paraburkholderia sp. SIMBA_054. Next base: position 7,823 of record NZ_JAWRXV010000128.1, read on the forward strand.
ACGAATACCCCGAGGCGAGCTGAACTCACGGCCGTCGATCGGTTCTTCGACATACACGGGTCGATACGGACGGAGACCCTTGGCACCGCACATTGCGCGAATGCTGGATCGCGTGATGCAGGTATCGCATGATGATGCGCCGAGGCACATAGTGAATGAAACGTTGGGCCGTCGCCGTGCTCTCTCAAAGAAAAGCGCTTCTTTCAAATCTCGAATGGGTGGCTTGGCGGGTCAAGTGCGGGCTTCAGCCCGGCGAAGCGAACACTTGAC
>NZ_JAWRXV010000792.1:0-271 GCF_046534875.1 Paraburkholderia sp. SIMBA_054
GGACCGGGAAGCTTCATCCCCATACTGGAGGAAAGCGGATTCATTGTCGAAGTCGGGGCATGGGTCATGGATGCGGCCCTCGCGCAACTGGCGATCTGGCGCGCTGCCGGACGCAGGGGGCTTTGCATGTCGGTGAATGTGTCGGCGCGTCAACTCAGGGACGACACGATAGTCGCGGTGGTCGACCACGCGCTGCGCAAGCATGCATTGCCGCCACGTTGCCTCGAGATCGAATTGACCGAAAGCGCATTGATGGAAAACCCGTCGCTCG
>NZ_JAWRXV010000793.1:0-271 GCF_046534875.1 Paraburkholderia sp. SIMBA_054
ATAGTATCTTTACAAAAGTTTGATAAGCAGCAAGAAACAAAGATACAACCCTTAAAAGATTGGATAACATCAGAAGAGGCACTATTGCGATTAAATAACGCTCTGCTTGAATCTGAATGGATAAAGTATGCTGACGGCTCCTATAGCAAATGGGAAATGGAGTCGCTAAGCTTCTATTACGGTGATCATGAGTTGAAGCATGTAGACGAGATAAAGTATGGCATCAAAAATTTCTTCGACCTTCCAGAAGAACCTGTCCAGGGAAGACCAT
>NZ_JAWRXV010000794.1:0-271 GCF_046534875.1 Paraburkholderia sp. SIMBA_054
GGCCAACGTGCAGCAGTGGCTTCCTCCTAACACCATCTTGGGCTGGGAAAATATCCTCTTGCACGCAGAGATAGCGTCAGGGCGGCTGCACAGCTATCGCGACATTTGGGGGCTAGCTGCGCTAAGCATTCTTGGATCCAGATTGGCGGTCATTGATGGTTCGCGTTCCTTGCTAGACCACGTGGATCGTTGCTTGCATATCGCGCGCGATAGGTCTTCGTTGAAGGAGAGGCTGGACGCCTTGCTTGAGCTGTCCAATTTCCGTATGCAT
>NZ_JAWRXV010000795.1:0-271 GCF_046534875.1 Paraburkholderia sp. SIMBA_054
TGATGATGGCGATGCAAGGCTGGGGCAAGCCGGGCGTCAATTTCGGCTGCCTGGAGATCGGGGTCCCGCACGATCTGCAGTTCTATTTTCCTGGCTATGCCGACGGCGGCATGTCCGGCGACCTCGCCTGGACCGCGAACGCGGTGAACAACTACCAGCGCATGCCGCACATTCTCACCATGAATCCGGTCAAGCAGATGGTGCCCCGCCAGCAACTGCCCGACGCGATCATCAACGGCCATGCGACCGGATACCTATGGGACGGCATCTC
>NZ_JAWRXV010000796.1:0-271 GCF_046534875.1 Paraburkholderia sp. SIMBA_054
CTTCGGTGGCCACGGTCGCAGTCGGTGTCGTATCGCGCGCCGAGGTGGGCGCGGTGACTGTGCGTTTAGTGTCGAGTGCTTCTTTCGCTGCAGTTGCGGTTGACGTTGTATCGTGCGCCGACGCGGCCGCGGTGCCGATGCGTTTGGTTTCCGGCGCTTCTATGCCTGCGGTTGCAGTTGCCGTTGCGTCGCGCGCTGATCCAATCGCCGATGGCTTCGTCTCGTCCGCAAATGAGCTCGCAAATCTGTCCGTCGACGCGGCCGTCCGACG
>NZ_JAWRXV010000129.1:0-7955 GCF_046534875.1 Paraburkholderia sp. SIMBA_054
AATCCTCTCGCATTGCCTGAATTCAAGATCACACGACCGCCTTTGTCTTCAAACCCGATTTATGCAACAACGCCCTGCAAATGCATCATCATCGCGCTGAACATTGGATCATCGTACGCGGTACGGCATTCGTAACTCGGGGCGAAGAAAGTTTCATGCTGTCAGAGAATGAATCGACCTACATCCCGCTTGGTGTTACTCATCGTCTTGAGAATCCAGGACGAATACCGCTTGAGATCATTGAGGTGCAGTCCGGTGCGTATCTGGGCGAAGACGATATTGTTCGCTTTGAAGATACGTACGGCCGCGGTTAGGTACGCCTCAAACGTGAATTGAGGTGAGAATAAACGGAATTTTGAGCGCTCGATGTTCTCTCATGACAAGAGCAATCAACATATGACAAGCAGAGAAGCGCTGATTCAGTTGAAACTAGACGGTTTTCGGAAACTTGCGTTCTTATAAAAAATTTAGAAAACTGTCGGATATTCGTGCTGCGTTAAGTCTGAAAAGCTACTTGCGAACCAGTTCGTGGCTCCACGGTTGCAGGTTAACGCCCAAACATACGGGCTATGGCCCGTATGTTTGGGCCTTATGGATACTGGCTGACAATCGTCAGCCGCTCTTCAGGTTGCAGTTGTTTGTATCGTTTTTTCGTGGCAACACCTTATACGCGTCAGGGTGTTGCACTTCAAGCTTGATAGCGCCAGGCGAAGCCTGGGATTGGAGGAAGTCGTATGTGACAGAAACCAGTCATTGGAATCCAGAGGGTTCGACTCCCTCCCGGCAAAGGCTAACTACCAGCCGGAAGCGAGCCTTGCATGCGAGTGCGGTAACGCACTACTTGAAGCGTAGGCAGCGGGTACTTAAGCCGTGTGATTGAGCCTCGATATGAAGCAACCGTTGGTGTCTTCACTTTTCAAATACTGGGGACTGTACTGTGTGAGCCGTAATGGCCTTTGCCCTGCTCTCGGACCCCGGTCGGTCTGGTGAGCCTCACCTGATGACGCCGGGGAACGCCGCTCAAGCGGACCCGGTCGATGGAAAGGGGGGCGTCGTCGTTGCAGAATCGTTCGTGGGAAACACGGAGGTGCTTTGAAACCTGAAAGCGTGTCAACGAAACAGGAACGAATAGCCATGCTGGCGAGGAGTAATCCCCAAATGGCGTTCACCTCGTTAAATCAGTACATCGACTTTGAGTGGGTGAGGTATGCCTACGACTGCACGCGTAAGGACGGTGCTGTCGGGGTTGATGGTCAGTCCGGGGAGGATTATGCGGTGAATCTTACGCAGAATCTTCTCGGGCTCGTCGACCGACTGAAGTCAGGCCGGTACCACGCGCAGCCAGTCCGTCGACATTTCATTGCAAAGGCGGACGGCGGGCGTCGTGGGCTCGGCATTCCCTCCTTCGAAGACAAGGTGGCACAACGCGCCATCGCCATGCTTCTGGAGCCGATCTACGAACAGGACTTTCAAGACTGTTCGTTCGGTTTCCGACCTGGTCGTAGTGCTCACGAGGCATTGCGGGCAGTGTGGAGGGGGATTATGTACCGGGGTGGGCAGTGGGTGCTGGACGTTGATGTTCGGAAATACTTCGACAGCATCGACCAGGCCAAACTCAGAGCGCTTCTAGCCAGACGAGTCACCGATGGTGTAGTTAGAAGGTTGATTGACAAGTGGCTGAAAGCGGGCGTACTGGAGGATGGTCAGCTGTTTTATCCTGACTCCGGGACCCCCCAGGGCGGGGTGATTTCACCCTGCCTTGCCAACGTGTTTCTGCATTATGTTCTGGATGAATGGTTTGCTGCTGAGGTGCAACCGCGCCTTCGTGGTCCGAGCACTCTGGTTCGTTTCGCGGATGACTTCGTCGTGATACTCGCGCACAAAGACGATGCGGAGCGTGTCTGGCGGGTGCTGGAGAAGCGACTAGGCAAGTACGGCCTGGAATTGCATCCGGACAAAACCCGGATGATTGATTTCCGCTTCCAACCTCAATCCGGTCACAATGATTCGCAGAAGCCGTTGGCCACGACCTTCAACTTCCTCGGCTTCACCCACGTGTGGGTGACTTCGGAGAAGGGCCGGGCAATGGTGCGGCAATTGACCGCCAAAGATCGCGTCGCGCGTACGCTCAAAGCAATCAGCCAGGTTTGCCGTAGCATGCGGACCCGGCCGCTTCGCGATCAGCATCAGCGCTTGAGTCGGATGCTTAAGGGGCACTATGCGTATTTTGGCCTCAGCGGGAACTACGAGCGCCTGGCGACCTTGCCTTATCAGGTCGCGCGCATCTGGCGAAAGTGGTTGTCGAGAAGGTCGAACGAGCGCTCCCTGCCATGGGTTGCCTTCACGCGAATACTCCAACTATTCCCGTTACCGCAGCCTCGAATTGTCCATCGCTACGCCAAACCGTGAGCGAATCTGCATGATGAAGAACCGGATGCCTTAATTGGGCTCGTCCGGGTCTGTGAGGGGTGAGGGGGGTGACCTCCTCGCCTACTCGGAGAATTCAACCCGAAAAAGAGAGGACATTGGATTAGATTTAACGTGATGAATTATAGGGGAAAATTTTAATAGGCTGCTTTTCCTGAAAAACCTTTGATCATGGTTAGCGTAATGATCTTTATATCCATCCAGAATGACCTATTCTGAATATAGTAGGCGTCTAGTTTAACCCGCCCTTCCATTTTTTCGAGTTGCGCGGTTTCACCGCGAAAACCGTTGATCTGCGCCAGTCCAGTAATGCCGGGTTTTATACGATATCGAAACATATAGTCTTGGACTAGATCTTTGTAATATTCGTCATGTTCGACCGCATGCGGCCGAGGTCCGACCACCGACATATCGCCGCTCAAAACGTTAAGAAACTGAGGAAGTTCGTCGAGACTGGTGCTGCGTAAAAATCGTCCAATTCTAGTGACACGTGCATCACCCTTCTGTGCTTGAACGATAGTCCCTGGTATATCCGCTCCTTGATACATTGTCCGAAATTTATAGATTGAGAATACATGTCCATTCATTCCCTTCCTGTACTGTCGGAACAGAACAGGCCCTGGGGAAGATAGTTTCACGGCGAACGCGATGGCGACGAATAGAGGTGAAAGGCACGATAGCGCACACAAGGCGAAGATGCGATCGAATATCTCCTTTCCAACAGTGCTCCAGCCACGTTCCGGAGACACCTTAAGGTTTAAAAAGGGAATGCCGCGATAATCACCGACATAGGACTTTATCGGTCCGCATTCGTCTAATAGTGGCAGTACACGGATATTGACGAATTCGTGCTTGAATTCATGAAGTAGAGGTTCAATCGGAACGGGTCGGAACGGGGAGTTCAGGACCCAGATTTCCCGCAGCTTTTGGGTCCGAACAACATCAACTAGCGATTGAAACTTGTGGACGACCGGAATACGATCGATCATCGTATCGCGCGTAAGTGACGGATCGAAGATCAACTCCGCTGTGAATGTGTCTCGCGTTTGAATGGCAATGCGCTCAATGAGTTTGCCACTGGCGCCCGACGGTGCCACGATGACGATTCGGGAAGGAGAGAACCACCAGGAACGGAAAAGGATTGGTAGTGCTTTAATGGCACATCGACCGACGATAAGTGCGCACGCGGCGATGACTGTCCACCAAAGCAGCCAAATGTTTCGGAGGGCGGTGCCGGGGTACAGATTAGACAGAGTTGCGAGAACGAGTTGAGCTGCGAGCCATGCAACCAGTGTCCGGGCAGTGCTCACGATCGCAGAATCGTTTCGAAAAGGTTGATAGACCTTTGTTAATTGAAATGTGATAAACGGTAGTGTCAGACCCAGGATGCCTAGTAAAGCATCGACGTGTGAAAAATCAATTTGATCGTGAAACACGATGTTCTGTGAGATATATGCGGCACTGGCAATGCAGAAGAAGTCGGTAGCTTTTGAAATGGGTGTAAGCATCGCGTATATCACGAAAGAAGCAATGAAAGGACACACCTTTTAACTAGTGCGAGGCAGATGTCATGTCCTCAAACCAACCGGTTCCGATACTCCGTCGGTGAAATATCCCAAACCTGTCGAAAGAGTCTCGCGAGACATTCCCCACTCGTCAGTCCACAGCGCCGAGCAATCTTGTCGACCGGCAAGTCACTTGATGTGAGCATGGCCGCAGCCAGCTCAACGCGCGACCGTCGCAGATGCTCGGACGGCTTCAATCCCATTTCCGCTCGAAAATGCCGCAAATACGAGCGGTCGCTCATCCCTGCCGTCTGCGCGGCTACCGTAATCGAAATTGGCCTATTGCAGTTGCGCGTGATCCACCGCGCGCTCTCGTGGATCTTCTCCTTGATCGACTTGGCACTGTTGGCTGCGATCGCATTGAATTCCGGCAATCCGGTATCAGGAAGATGTTCGAGCACTCGTCGCAACACGGACAAACCAAAGTCCTGCCTGATCAATCCAAGCGAGTGCCGCACCGCTGACCGCGATGCATGATCGGATGTGTTGTTGCCTGTCGGATCGACAGGTTGGAGGTCACCAGCAGAAGTTTTGCCGGACTCGCTGATGCCAGCCAGCGAAGCATCGCTGTTTCCAATAACAAAAACCTCATCAATTTGTGACATTGTCCCGCGAAGCCATTCATTGAAGGTCACATCTCTTGCAATGTCCACAGCCATTTCTCCGCTCGCGACGAAGACCGCCGGAGCGGAGCGAAACTGCTCAGCCGGTTGTGTCAACACGTCGATACATGCGGAACTGGACACACAACCGCCGTGGCTCGAAACAAAAATCGTCCTGTAGCGAGGCGCGTCGTCATGCCCACCAGCCAGGACCTGATTCGCCTTGTCGAATACGTCGACGACTTCCACTGCCGGCAACATCGAAAACCCGTCGAAGACGAAGATCCCGATAACGTGAGTACCAACGCTCGGAGCCTGGTATGGAACAGATCGGTTCGGATTACGCGAAACCCCGTGGTAAGTCGTTTTCATCAATGCCTCCCGGCCGCGTATCGGTGAGCCTTGGCGCGAAGCGTAGTTGAGCATTGAGACGAACGGTCCGGTTCGAAGCTCTGTCGCTAGCTTAAGCGCGCGCTACATAGAGGCGCAGAGAATACGAATCCCTTTCGGCAAGTCCTATCGGACGATTCCGATTCACGATGTAGAAGTTTCGTGCAGGAGAGCTTTAGCGAAAATACGCGACGAGATCTCGAACTTCCCCTACAGACCTGCGTATTTCGGACGAACGTGACCGGCCGTTTCGGGATGGTGACCGGCGATTTCGGCAACGTGACCGGGCATTTCGGGAACGTGACCGAGCGGACCGGAAGGCAGGATTGGCGTTGCGCATGACATCAACTACGCGGGCTATGCTCGCCGGCTTTTGCCGGAGAGAGCATGCCCGCGCACCGGATGAACATGCGCATGATCAAGGACGTTTTACGACTTAAATTCGACGGCGGTTTCTCGCACGATCGGATCGCCGCGTCACTGGGCATATCCAAGGGCGTGGTCACGAAGTACATAGGACTGGCTGGTGCCGCCGGGCTGGACTGGGCAAGCGCCTGCGATATGGATGAAGGCGACCTCGAGCGGCGGCTCCTCGGCAAGCCCACGGGGCCAGCAGGCTACGCCCAGCCCGACTACGGACGCATCCACCAGGAGCTGCGTCGCAAGGGCATGACGCTGACGTTGCTGTGGGAGGAGTACCAGGCCGAGTTCGCGGACCGGCAGACCTACCGCTATACGCAGTTCTGCGAGCACTACAAGGCGTTCACGAAACGCCTGAAGCGCTCGATGCGTCAGATTCACCGCGCCGGCGAGAAACTGTTTGTCGACTTCGCCGGCCCCACGTTGCCGCTGACGACTGGACGCCGCGCGCACATCTTCGTGGCAGCCATGGGCGCATCGAGTTACACGTTCGCATGCGCGACGCCAGCCGAAACGATGGACGACTGGCTGGGCGGCATCGCACGTGCGCTGACTTTCTATGGTGGCGTGCCGCAGCTGATCGTGCCGGATAACCCGCGCGCGATGATTGCCGATCCCGACCGCTATGAACCTCGCGCCGGCGACACCGTGCTGGACTTTGCGCGTCACTACCGCACGTCATTCCTTCCTGCACGCGTATATCGTCCGCAGGACAAGGCGTACGCTTCATACTGCACCTTGTGCGGTTGGTGGAACAGCGATAAACGTCGGTTGAGTCGAACTGTAGCGGCCCCCTTGTCCTTTGACTAGGACGACGTCGCCGACGGGCTCATAGAGACACCGATGCAGATTACCGTAGCGATGCTGACGCAACAGCCCGCGCCGGGCCCAGAGGTGGATGCTAGTCGGGCAGACCCCGAGTTGTGCGGCGAGTTCGTTGGCTGTCACCATGCCGCGTTCACGCAGGCGCTCAAACCGGCTCTTGAGCCGGTAGGCGGTACGTACGAGGTAGACCTTCTTGTGCGTGAACGTTTCGCCTTTCCAGTTTGTATACCCGAGCGCATTAAGCTGTTCGGCGACTTGTCGGTCCGAGCCGGTTTCGAGAAGTTCGTCGATCTTCGCAACGACTTCCGGCAGCGTCTTCCGAATCAGTGCGATGGGCTTGGGCTTATCGATCTCTAATGAGGTAGTTCGGCCGCCGCGAAAGCGTACATGGATTGCGACGCGTTCGGACTTGACCAAGGTGACGTCTTCAATGAGCAAGGCGACCATGCGCTTGCGCTCGACCGGCGCGACTCGCTGGTCATTCCAGACGCAAGGAAAGTCCTCGGCGAGCGCCCGAATCTGGGTTCGCGCGTCGCTGCTTAACAGCTTATGATCGGCGTTCTGGAGTCGTTCGTTCTCCTGTTGCAATCCGTCCAGCACACGCAGACGTTCGTTCCAGTCCGCTTCGAGCATGTCAGCGACAAGCCGATTGGTCGGATCGACACTCATATATCGACGGCGCGCGAGCTCGGCATCGTAGCGCGCTCGGGCCAGTTGGTTCTGACGTTGATCGGCGGCCTGTTTGACGCGCCCTGATATCTCGTCTTCGACAGCTAGCGCGACCTCGAGAGCGGCCGGTGCGACACTCTCTAGAAGCAGCGAGCCTATCGCGTCATCGATGGCGCTTCCGCGAACAGACTGACAGGGTTTGCCGGCACGACGCACCGGATTCTCAGTGCACATATAGTACGGCTCAAGCTTGTTGCCGACGACCTGATACCGTACTCGCATGCGTGCGCCACACACTCCGCACACGACACGCCCCTGCAGGAGCCCAACGCCCTCGCGTGGCATGCTGCCTCGTCGGTCGCGTCCGAATCCGGTTAGATTCTCTTTAAGCGTCGCCTGGTTGCGTTCGAACTCCTCCCAATCGATAAAACCTGGATGAGCCTTCTGAATTAACACCTGCCAATTCTCTCGGTCAACCTTAAGCGCCGTGGACTTACGTCCCGGACGATACGCTCCGCGTGTGCGGCCATATACAAAGGCGCCCGCATAACGGGGGTTATGCAGTATCTGGATGACGCGACAATGTTCCAACGGCCCCCAGATCAGATCTCCCTTGCCAATCCCCCGACGGATGCGGCGCGGGAACAGCCATCCCTCCTGGCGAAATCGCTTGACCGTGGCGGTAGCTGACGCAGCTTGCCGAAACGTGTCGAACAGCAACTGCAGCGCGCCACGGACCTGTTGATCAGGATCGAGTGTGACTGAGCCATTCGGGTGATACACAAGCCCGATAGGCAAGGGCACTTCCAGTTCGCCACGGCGTGCCTTGTTCTTGATCCCGCCTTGCAGCCGGCCCTTGAGGATATGAAGCTCTGCCTCGCTCATGGCGCCCTTTAACCCAAGCAAAAGGCGATCATTAAATTGACCTGGATCGTAAATTCCATCTTCGTCAAGTAACGTTATGCATAGCGTTACTTGATTAATGTCGAGCAATCCGTAATGTTGAGGAGATCCCACGATCGCTCGCGGAAAGGGGGGCCCGGATAGGCAGACTCCC
>NZ_JAWRXV010000012.1:0-230674 GCF_046534875.1 Paraburkholderia sp. SIMBA_054
CGATTCAACCTTATCGGGAGGTGCCACACCGCATTAGACTCAACTGCAAATCTATCCGTCGAACCGGGTCAACTTCAGACTACCACCCCTTTGATCCGACGTGGGAGCAGTATGGCGAGCAGTTGCGTCAGGAACGCATGTGGGAATCCGTGCGGTACCGGAAGCAATGGGCGACGCTATTTATGTCACAGAGCGGGTTATGTGCGCACTGTGGTTGTGCTCTGACGGATGACACCGGCTGGCACGATCATCATCTGGAATATCGGATGCATGGCGGGTCGGACGCGTTGTCCAACCGGGTACTGCTTCACCCACACTGCCACCAGCAAGTGCACGCTGGTAGACTTGTAGTAACGAAGCCGGCCCCGTTGTAAACGGGGCATTGTTTGTAGGCTCGAGCTGTATGCGGTGAAAGTCGCACGTACAGTTCCAAGGGGGCCCCTTTTCCGAGAGGAAAGGGGGCTACCCTACAGCCGCCCGGCGGCTCCCTTCAGGTTCGCGCGCTGCCACAAGCCGCGCCCGCAAGGCTGGCGACCGCGCCCGCCGCTGCCAGTGGGGTGCATCGCGGGGTGCTCCGCGGATGCCCGCGGGCTGCCCGGAAAGCGTCGGCGAAAGGCGCTACCGGAACGCCTGTCCGGCCTCCGACGGCCGCGCGCCGCCCACGTCCCGTATGATGCTTGGTGCCGGTCCGGCCCGCGCCGCGCGGCCCGGGACCGCCCGCCGCGCAATCCCGTCTCATCGCTTGCCCGCTGCGTGGGGCGAGTGCTCCGTGGTCCCGGTCACCCGGTGGTCCCGCTCATTTACCCAGGACGAAGTGCCCGTCGTGAAACCGATACTCAAATCCAACAAGCTGTTGAACGTCTGCTACGACATTCGCGGGCCCGTTCTCGAGCATGCGAAGCGCCTCGAAGAAGAAGGCCATCGCATCATCAAGCTGAACATCGGCAATCTGGCGCCGTTCGGTTTCGAAGCGCCGGATGAAATCATCCAGGACATGATCCGCAATTTGCCTACGTCGTCGGGCTATTCGGACTCGAAGGGCGTATTCGCGGCGCGCAAGGCGATCATGCATTACGCGCAGCAGAAGGGCGTCGTGGGCGTCGAACTGGACGACATCTACATCGGCAACGGCGCCTCCGAGCTGATCGTGATGGCCTTGCAGGCGCTCCTGAACGACGGCGACGAAGTGCTGCTGCCCGCGCCCGACTATCCGCTGTGGACGGCGGGCGTGAGCCTGTCGGGCGGCACGCCAGTGCACTACATCTGCGACGAGTCGAACGCATGGATGCCCGACCTCGACGACATCCGCGCGAAGATCACGCCGAACACGAAGGCGCTCGTCGTCATCAACCCGAACAACCCGACGGGCGCGCTGTACTCGGACGAGCTGCTGCTCGGCCTGATTGCGATTGCGCGCGAGCACGGCCTCGTGATTTTCGCGGACGAGGTCTACGACAAGATCATCTATGACGGCAAGACGCACACGTCGATGGCGTCGTTGTCCGAAGACGTGCTCACGGTCACATTCAACAGCCTGTCGAAGAGCTACCGCTCGTGCGGCTATCGCGCGGGCTGGATGTGGGTGTCGGGACTGACGGGCGAAAACCGCCGCCGCGCGAAGGATTACTTTGAAGGGCTCGGCATTCTGGCGTCGATGCGCCTGTGCCCGAACGTCCCCGGCCAGTATGCGATCCAGACGGCGCTGGGCGGCTATCAGAGCATCAACGAACTGATCGCGCCGGGCGGGCGACTGTACAAGCAGCGCGAACTCGCGTACGACATGCTGACGGCGATTCCCGGCGTCACCTGCGTGAAGCCCGAGGCGGCCCTGTACATGTTCCCGCGTCTGGACCCGAAGCTGTACCCGATCGAAAACGACCAGCAGTTCATTCTGGATCTGCTGCTGGAGGAGCGCGTGCTGCTGGTGCAGGGCAGCGGCTTCAACTGGAAAACGCCGGATCACTTCCGCGTCGTGTTCCTGCCGAACGTCGACGATCTTGCCGATTCGATCCACCGGATCGCGCGCTTCCTCGACGGCTATCGCAAACGCCACGCGGCCTGAGCGCGGACACTCCGCGCCCGAACCGATTTACCAATCTCTCACTCGACACACACGCTGCATGGAACCGATCAAAGTTGGACTGCTGGGCTTCGGCACGGTAGGCAGCGGCACCTTCACGGTACTGCGCCGCAACCAGGAAGAAATCAACCGACGCGCGGGCCGCGGCATTGAGATTGCGCGCATTGCCGTGCGCAATCCCGCCAAGGCAACAGCCGCGCTCGGCAGCGAAGCGGGTACGGTCGCGATTACCGACGACTTCGGTTCGGTCGTCGACGATCCCACTATCGACATCGTCGCTGAAATGATCGGCGGCACGGGCATCGCGCGCGAACTCGTGCTGCGCGCGATCAAGAACGGCAAGCATGTCGTGACGGCCAACAAGGCGCTGCTCGCCGTGCACGGCACGGAAATTTTCGAAGCGGCGCGTGCCAACGGCGTGATGGTCGCGTTCGAAGCGGCCGTCGCAGGCGGCATCCCGATCATCAAGGCGCTGCGCGAAGGGCTGACAGCCAACCGCATCCAGTACATTGCGGGCATCATCAACGGCACGACGAACTACATTCTGTCGGAGATGCGCGACCGCGGCCTCGACTTCGCGACGGCGCTGAAGGCCGCGCAGGAACTCGGCTACGCGGAAGCCGACCCGACCTTCGACATCGAAGGCGTCGACGCCGCGCACAAGGCGACGATCATGAGCGCGATCGCGTTCGGCGTGCCTGTGCAGTTCGACAAGGCCTACGTCGAAGGCATCAGCAAGCTCGCTGCGATCGACATCAAGTATGCGGAAGAACTCGGCTACCGCATCAAGCTGCTCGGCATCGCGCGCCGCGCCGACAACGGCATCGAGCTGCGCGTGCATCCGACGCTGATCCCCGAAAAGCGTCTGCTCGCGAACGTGGAAGGCGCGATGAACGCCGTGGTGGTGCATGGCGATGCTGTCGGCACGACGCTGTACTACGGCAAGGGCGCGGGCGCGGAGCCGACGGCTTCCGCCGTGGTCGCCGATCTCGTCGACGTGACGCGCCTGCATACGGCTGATCCGGAGCATCGCGTGCCGCATCTGGCGTTCCAGCCGGACCGTCTGTCGAGCACGCCGATTCTCCCCATCGACGAAGTGACGAGCGGTTACTACCTGCGTCTGCGCGTCGCCGACGTGACGGGCGTGCTGGCCGACATCACGCGCATTCTGGCCGACACGGGCATCTCGATCGACGCGCTGCTACAGAAGGAATCGGAGCAGGTGGACGTATCGAAGAAGGGCGAGACGGACATCATCCTGATTACGCACGAGACGGTCGAAAAGAACGTCAACGCGGCGATCGCGAACATCGAGGCGCTGAAGACGGTCGTGTCGAAGGTGACGAAGCTGCGCATGGAAGCGCTGAACTGACGTACCGCACACACGTAAAGAGGCTAGCTCATGAATTACATTTCCACGCGCGGCGCCGGTATCGGCGAGCGCCACACGTTCTCCGACATCCTGCTCGGCGGTCTCGCGAAGGATGGCGGTCTGTATTTGCCGAACGAATATCCGAAGGTCTCGGCGGATGAACTCGCGCGCTGGCGCGCGTTGCCGTACGCGGACCTCGCGTTCGAAATCCTGCGCAAGTTCAGCGACGACATTCCCGACGAAGACCTGCGCGAACTCACGCGCCGCACTTACACGGCGCAGATGTACTGCAACGTGCGCGACGAGGAGAACGCTGCGCAGATCACGCCGCTGAAGACGCTTGGCGTCGAAGGCGGCACGCCGCTGTCGCTGCTCGAACTGTCAAACGGTCCGACGCTCGCATTCAAGGACATGGCGATGCAACTGCTCGGCAACCTGTTCGAGTACACGCTCGCGAAGCACGGGCAGACGCTGAACATTCTCGGCGCGACTTCGGGCGATACGGGCAGCGCCGCCGAATATGCGATGCGCGGCAAGAAGGGCATTCGCGTCTTTATGCTGTCGCCGCATAAGAAGATGAGCGCGTTCCAGACGGCGCAGATGTATTCGCTGCAAGACCCGAATATCTTCAACATCGCGATCGAGGGTGTATTCGACGATTGCCAGGATATCGTGAAGGCCGTATCGAACGATCACGCGTTCAAGGCGCAGCAGAAGATCGGCACCGTCAATTCGATCAACTGGGCGCGCGTCGTTGCGCAGGTTGTGTACTACTTCAAGGGCTACTTCGCGGCGACGAAGAGCAACGATGAGCGCGTGTCGTTCACGGTGCCGTCGGGTAACTTCGGCAATGTGTGCGCGGGGCATATCGCGCGCATGATGGGTCTGCCTGTCGAAAAGCTCGTGGTCGCGACCAATGAGAACGACGTGCTCGACGAGTTCTTCCGTACGGGGATTTATCGCGTGCGCAAGTCGTCGGAGACGTATCACACCAGCAGCCCGAGCATGGATATTTCGAAGGCTTCGAACTTCGAGCGGTTTGTGTTCGATCTGCTTGGGCGTGATCCGAAGCGTGTGTTGCAGTTGTTCCGCGATGTCGAAGAGAAGGGTGGCTTTGATTTGCAGGCCAGCGGCGACTTTGCGCGTGTGGAGGAATTTGGTTTTGTGTCGGGGCGCAGTAGCCATGACGATCGTGTCGATACGATTCGTGATGTGTTCGAGCAATACGACACGATGATCGATACGCATACTGCGGATGGCGTGAAGGTTGCGCGTGAACATCTGCAAGCGGGCATTCCGATGATCGTGCTGGAGACGGCGCAGCCGATCAAGTTCGGCGAGACGATTCGCGAAGCGCTCGAGCGGGAGCCGGAGCGGCCGGCGGCGTTCAGTGGGATCGAGGATTTGCCGCAGCGGTTCGAGGTGTTGGCGAATGACGCGGATCGGGTGAAGGAGTTTGTAGCGCAGCGGACTCGATAAGGGTTTGTTTTTTGTCTGCGACGCTGACGGGGTTTGTGCTTTTGCGGCGCGGGTGGATTGGTTTGCTTTTGGTTTCGCTGGCATCCGCGATTTGCCTTCGTGGTTCGTGCGTCGCCGTTCGGTGTTTTGGCGTTTGCGCTGGCATCCGCGTATTGCCTTCGTGCTTCAGGCGTCGCCCCTGTGCGGGGCGGCACCTACTTTTCTTTGCCGCCGCAAAGAAAAGTAGGCAAAAGAAAGCGGCTCACACCGCCAATCCTTCTTCTTGCCTGAGGGCCCTCAACGGGTCTTACGCTTCACACGGCAATCACGTGACCCATGTTCGTTGCCAACGCTCTTGCGGTGCGCCTCACCCGCTTCACGCACCCGCGTCGCCGCATGCCGTGCCAGATATTCCACGGCCGCCCAGGTGGCAAACTCTGTGTAGGCCGTAGTGCCTCGCACGCCTCACTTCGGACCGATAGCACGCGCATACCTCCATGTAAGAGCGCCAGGCTATACGACGCGATAGCCTACACACAGTTTGCCACTTGGGCGGCGCAAACCATTCGCTGCCGCTAGCCCAAGTTCGGGGGTTTGAAGTGGGTGAGGCGCTCATTCGAAGCGTTGGCAACGAACGCGAACAGGAATGCTGCCGTGTGAAGCGTAAGACCCTTTGGGGGCCCTCAGGCAGGAAGAAATGTTGGCGGTGTTGGCCGCTTTCTTTTGCCTACTTTTCTTTGCGGCGGCAAAGAAAAGTAGGTGCCGCCCCGCACAGGGGCGACGCGTGAAGCACGAAGGCAAAGTGCGGATGCCAGCGCAGACGCCAAAAACACCAATTGGCAACGCCCGCACTACAACCACCACCACCGAAAGGCAAAAAAGCAAACCACCCCGCATCGCAGATAAAAAAACCTGCCAACTACATGCATTGTCCCCTCCCGCTACAATGATTCTTTCCGAATCGTCCTCATCCGATCCGATGATGTCCACATCAACCTCTCCGGGATCACCTGCGCCACGCGCACCGATGCTCTCGACAGCCGACGCGCTAGCGACCTTACTTGGCGCCGCCGCACAAATCGCCGGCAACGAAACGTTGCCCACGCTGGAAGCGATCAACCGGGTGCTCGCGTCCGACGTCATCTCGCCACTCGACGTCCCGCCGATGAACACCAGCTCGATGGACGGCTACGCAGTGCGCGTCGCGGAGCTATCGCAGGGCGAGCGCCGTCTGCCCATCTCGCAGCGCATCCCGGCGGGTCACGCGCCGCAACCACTCGCCGAAGGCACGGCGGCGCGCATTTTCACGGGCGCGACCGTGCCGCCCGGCGCCGATGCCATCGTGATGCAGGAACAGACGGAAGCAGCCGGCGACGAAGTGACGATCCTGCACACGCCGAAAACAGGCGAATGGATCACGCAGCAAGGCGCCGACATCCACAAGGGTGCGACGATCCTGCCCGCGGGCACGCGGCTCACGCCGCAGGCGCTGGGCCTCGCGGCGTCCGTCGGTTGCGCGAATCTGGACGTGGTGCGGCGCGTGAAAGTCGCCGTCTTCTTCACGGGCGACGAACTGACCATGCCCGGCGAGCCGCTCAAGCCCGGCGCAATCTACAACTCGAACCGCTTCACGCTGACGGCCCTCCTGCACAAGCTCGGCTGCGAAGTGACCGACTACGGCATCGTGCCCGACAAGCTCGACGCGACGCGCAAAACGCTGCGTGACGCCGCGCAAGATCACGATCTGATCCTCACCTGCGGCGGCGTGTCGGTGGGCGAGGAAGATCACGTGAAGCCCGCCGTCGAGGCGGAAGGGCGTCTGTCGATGTGGCAGATCGCGATGAAGCCGGGCAAGCCGCTCGCGTTCGGCGCGATTCGCCGCACGGCTGCGCCCGATGCGCAAAACACCGGCTCGAACGAAACCTTCTTCATCGGCCTGCCGGGTAATCCCGTCTCGACCTTCGCCACGTTTTTGCTGTTCGTGCGCCCGTTCCTGCTGCGCCTCGCCGGCGTGCGCACAGTGACGCCGCGTGCGTTGTCGCTGCGCGCCGATTTCACGCAACAAAAGGCCGATCGCCGCAACGAATTCCTGCGCGCACGCGTCAACGCCGCAGGCGGCCTCGATCTGTTCCCGAACCAGAGTTCCGCCGTGCTGACGTCGACGGTCTGGGGCGACGGCCTGATCGACAATCCGCCGAATCATGCGATCAGCGCCGGCGAAACCGTGCGCTTCATCCCGTTTTCCGAGTTGCTGAACTGAGCACGGCCCTTGAGGCCGCAATTGGGCTGTTACCGACGATGAACATCCAGCTGAAATATTTCGCGAGCGTGCGTGAAGCGCTCGGCCAGTCCGACGAATCCGTGGACGTGCCCGAGGGCATCGCGACGGTCGGCGACGTGCGCACGTGGCTGCGCGTGCGTGGCGGCGTGTGGGCGGAGACGCTCGCCGAAGGCCGCGCGCTGCGCATGGCTTGCAATCACGTGATGACGGACGCGGGCACGCGTCTCACCGACGGCTGCGAAGTCGCGTTCTTTCCGCCCGTGACGGGCGGCTGACACAGCCAGCGAGGAACGATATGACCGTCCGAGTCCAGACAGAAGACTTCGACCTGTCGACGGAAGTGGCCGCGCTGCGTGCGCAGAATCCGAAGGTGGGCGCCGTCGCGTGCTTCGTCGGCACGGTGCGCGACATCAACGAAGGCGAGACCGTCCAGACGATGGAACTCGAGCACTATCCGGGCATGACGGAGAAGTCGCTGGAGGCGATCGTCGACGCGGCGCGCGAGCGCTGGCCGGGCACCGAGGTGCTGATCGTGCACCGCGTCGGCAAGCTGCTGCCGCTCGACCAGATCGTGCTGGTCGCGACGACGTCGAAGCATCGCGGGAACGCATTCGCGTCGTGCGAGTTCGTCATGGACTACCTGAAAACCCAGGCGCCGTTCTGGAAGAAAGAGAAGACGGAAAGCGGCGAGCGCTGGGTCGATGCGCGCGTGGCCGACGACGAGGCACTCGCGCGCTGGGGACTGAAATCGCTGAATTCGCGCTGAATTCGAAACCGGATTAAGCGTTATTCATTGAACGTTTCAAAAAATAACGCGCAAGCGATAATCCCGGTTGAAATGTTAAATCACGATTCTTGAGTCCCAATTTTCGAATCACATCGATTAATCCTGACCGTTCGATCAGCTTAATCGTCGTCGCGCGATTTACCGATGATTTTCGCCGGAAATGGTTCGCCACGCGGCTGCGCATGTTCGGCAGCGTGCTCTTCGCGCGAGCGGCGGCGCGGCGCGACGCGGTCCAGTAAATCCTGCTGCTCGGCGGGAATCTGGTAGTCCCAGCCGAACTTGCTCAGCTGCAGGCTCTGCGCGATACGCAGCGCGGGTTCCATGAAGCGCACGGCCGCCGCGGGTTCGTAACGTGACTCGACCGTGTCCAGGAACAGAAACAGCCAGCGGCTGAAGTGGCGCGGCTCGAGGCCCGCGAGCGGCATGTGCGCCTGTTGCACGTTGCCGCGATACTGTTTCGCGCCCAGCACCAGCGACCCCCAGAACACGCACATCTTCGGCAGATGCTCGTCCCAGCGCCCGGCGAGCTTCTGCTCGAAGGCGGGACCGAGCAGCGCGTCGGCGCGCACGCGGTCGTAGAACGCGTAGACCAACTCGCGGATGTTGTCCTCGTTGGGTTCGGCGTAACGCGTCGCGAGTCGTTCGATAGCGGGAATATCTGAAGAAATATCGGACTTCATATCTGGAACAAAAGTGAGTCGTGGCAAACGCGTCATCGCAAACGTTTTAGGCAGACGCGCTCTAAAATCAGAAAAAGTGCGCTTAAAAGGAAAGTTACCGTTTATAGTTACGCGAAATAACGAGATAAACGTCGCAATAAGATGTGTTATGTACGCATGTTATTGCGCAGCAGTACCGGCGTTAGTGGAGCCGGCGTGAACATTCCGCACGCTGACTCCGTCGCGATTTGCCTTTCAATGAGACTCACAGACTATACCGATTACTCGCTGCGCGTGCTGCTTTACCTCGCGGTTCGTTCCGAAGGACTGGCAACAATACAAGACATTTCCGATGCTTATGGCATATCAAAGAACCATCTGATGAAGGTGGTTCAGCGGCTCGCCGAACTTGGCTGGGTCGAGACCGTACGGGGGCGCAACGGCGGTCTGCGGCTGTACGAACATTCGTCGTCGCTGACCGTCGGCGAAGTGGTACGGGCGGCCGAGAACGACTTCGCGCTCGTCTCCTGTCTCAATGGCGCCGACGCGAGCGGCGTGCATCGCGAATGTGTCATTCAGTCGCAATGCAGGCTGAAGGGCATCCTCGAATCCGCGCGCGCGGCCTTCTTCCGCGAACTCGACAGCTATACGATCCGCGATATCGCCGAGCCGGCGTCGCCGCTGATGTCGCTGCTCGGATTGAAGCCATCGGCGACCGTTGTGCCCATCGTGCCCGCTGTGTCGACGGGCACCTGAAAGCGCACCGGGTCGGAGAAAGCAAGCCGGGCGCGCCGCCGCCCGGCGGCGTCACCGAACGCTCGTCCGATCCGGCGTATTTCGCGCTGAGCACGCCCGCAGGCCTGGGCCGGCCTGCGCTTGCCAACTGCCCAACTGCCCGCCGGCTATCCGCGCCGGGTCGCGCGTCCTGCCCCGCACCTTGCTTTCGCCCGATCCTGCGCGGGGCTACACTCGGCTGTGTCGACGGACTTCTGGCGCCGTTCACGCGTCCCGCACGATCGGGCCGCTGGCGTGTAAATTCTCTCTCCCTGATGCAAAAAAGCGCTTGAAACTGGCAGAAAACGCCTCATTTTGGTGGTAATCGAAATTGGAGGTCTCCTAGATGAGAGTCGACAAACTCACCACTAAATTCCAGGAAGCGTTAGCCGATGCGCAAAGCCTTGCCGTCGGTCATGACAATCAGTACATCGAGCCGGTCCACCTGCTAGCGGCCCTCGTCGCGCAGCAGGACGGCTCCGCGCGCTCGCTGCTCTCGCGCGCCGGTGTTCACGTGCAGGCGCTGCAAACGTCGCTCGCCGACGCCATCACGCGTCTGCCGCAAGTACGCGGCACGGACGGCAACGTGCAGATCGGGCGCGATCTCACGGGTCTGTTGAACCAGGCCGACAAGGAAGCGCAGAAGATCAACGACACCTACATCGCAAGCGAGATGTTCCTGCTCGCGATCGCCGATGACAAAGGCGAAGCGGGCCGTCTCGCGCGCGAGCACGGCCTGTCGCGCAAGTCGCTCGAAGCGGCCATCGTGGCCGTGCGCGGCGGCGCGCAGGTGCATAGCCAGGACGCCGAAAGCCAGCGCCAAGCGCTGAAAAAATACACGATCGACCTGACCGAGCGTGCCCGCGCGGGCAAGCTCGACCCGGTGATCGGCCGCGACGACGAAATCCGCCGCTCGATCCAGATTCTCCA
Source organism: Paraburkholderia sp. SIMBA_054 (assembly GCF_046534875.1). NCBI lineage: Bacteria > Pseudomonadati > Pseudomonadota > Betaproteobacteria > Burkholderiales > Burkholderiaceae > Paraburkholderia > Paraburkholderia sp. SIMBA_054. The sequence goes on from NZ_JAWRXV010000012.1 coordinate 10,342, forward strand.
GCGCCGCACCAAGAACAACCCGGTGCTGATCGGCGAGCCGGGCGTGGGCAAGACGGCGATCGTCGAAGGCCTCGCGCAGCGCATCGTCAACGGCGAAGTGCCCGAGACGCTCAAGGGCAAGCGCGTGCTGTCGCTCGACATGGCGGCGCTGCTGGCGGGTGCGAAGTATCGCGGCGAGTTCGAAGAGCGGCTGAAGGCCGTGCTGAACGACATCGCGAAAGACGAAGGCCAGACCATCGTCTTCATCGACGAAATTCATACGATGGTTGGCGCGGGCAAGGCGGAAGGCGCGATGGACGCGGGCAACATGCTCAAGCCGGCGCTCTCGCGCGGCGAGCTGCATTGCGTCGGTGCGACCACGCTCGACGAATATCGCAAGTACATCGAAAAGGATGCCGCGCTGGAGCGCCGCTTCCAGAAGGTGCTCGTCGACGAGCCGAGCGTCGAAGCTACCATCGCGATTTTGCGCGGCTTGCAGGAGCGCTATGAGCTGCACCACGGCGTCGATATCACCGACCCGGCGATCGTCGCGGCGGCCGAACTGTCGCATCGCTACATCACCGACCGTTTCTTGCCGGACAAGGCGATCGACCTGATCGACGAAGCGGCGTCGAAGATCAAGATGGAAATCGACTCGAAGCCCGAGGAGATGGACCGGCTCGATCGTCGCCGCATCCAGTTGAAGATCGAACGCGAGGCCGTCAAGAAGGAGAAGGACGAAGCGTCGCAGAAGCGCCTGCAACTGATCGAGGAAGAAATCGAGCGGCTCGACCGCGAATATTCGGATCTCGAAGAAATCTGGACGGCGGAAAAAGCGGCCGTGCAGGGCAGCGCGCAGCTGAAGGAAGAGATCGAGAAGACGCGTGCGGAAATCACGCGTCTGCAACGCGAAGGCAAGCTGGAGAAGGTCGCCGAGCTTCAGTACGGCAAGCTGCCGCAACTCGAATCGCAACTGAAGGCGGTCACGAAGGCCGAGGCGGAAGAGCAGAACAATCCGACCCGTCCGCGCCTGTTGCGCACGCAGGTCGGCGCCGAGGAAATCGCGGAAGTCGTGTCGCGCGCCACGGGTATTCCCGTCTCGCGGATGATGCAGGGCGAGCGCGAAAAGCTGTTGCAGATCGAAGAGAAACTGCACCAGCGCGTGGTCGGCCAGGATGAAGCGATCACCGCCGTCGCCGATGCGATCCGCCGTTCGCGCGCCGGTCTGTCGGACCCGAACCGTCCGTATGGCTCGTTCCTGTTCCTGGGGCCGACGGGTGTCGGCAAAACCGAGTTGTGCAAGGCGCTCGCGGCCTTCCTGTTCGACGCGGAAGATCACCTCATCCGCATCGACATGAGCGAGTTCATGGAGAAGCACAGCGTCGCGCGTCTGATCGGCGCGCCGCCGGGATATGTGGGCTATGAAGAGGGCGGTTATCTGACGGAAGCGGTGCGCCGCAAGCCGTACAGCGTGATCCTGCTCGACGAGATCGAGAAGGCGCACCCGGACGTCTTCAACGTGCTGCTGCAGGTGCTCGACGACGGCCGCATGACGGATGGCCAGGGCCGCACCGTGGACTTCAAGAACACGGTGATCGTGATGACCTCGAACCTCGGCTCGCAGGTGATCCAGTCGATGGTCGGCCAGCCTGAAGAAGCCGTGAAGGATGCCGTCTGGGAAGAAGTGAAGCTGCATTTCCGGCCGGAATTTCTGAACCGGATCGACGACGTCGTCGTGTTCCATGCGCTCGATCGCTCGAACATCCAGTCGATCGCGAAGATCCAGTTGGAACGCGTGCACGAGCGGCTTGCAAAGCTCGACATGCAACTGGTCGTGTCGGATGCGGCGCTGGAGTTGATCGGCAAGGTTGGTTACGACCCGCTGTTCGGAGCGCGGCCGTTGAAGCGCGCGATCCAGCAGGAGATTGAGAACCCGGTAGCGAAGCTGATTCTGTCTGGCAAGTTCGGTCCGAAGGACGTGATCCCCGTCGAGGTGGACAACGGCAAGCTCGTGTTCGACAGGGTGGTTCACTAAGGCGGCAAGGGAACGGAGCGTCGAAGCTCGACGCATCCGTTCCGGATGAAAAACAAAAAGGGCAACGAAGCGATTCGTTGCCCTTTTTTCATGCGCGGCGCTTCGACGAGGCCACGCGTAGCGAACGGCTGTGTTCAGGCGTTCTTGTTGCCGAACAGCCCCGCAATCTGGCCGAGCGCGCCCAACGCGCCCGACACGCCGCCTGCATCGACCTTGCCGTCGGCGGGCACTTCGCCGTTCGGCGTCGCCGCGTTGATCACGTGCGGCAGCACTTGCGACAGCAGGCCCGTCACCATAGAAGGTTCGACGCCGGCCTTCGCCGCGATATTGGTCACGGTTTCGGAGCCGAGCACGTTATGCAGCGTGTCGGCGGCGATCGGCTGGTTTTCGCCCGTGCCGACCCACGAGCTGATGATGTCGCCCGCGCCATTTTGCTGGAAGCGCTGGATCAGGCCGTTCAGGCCACCCGGCTGGTTGTTGACGAATTCGAGCGCGGCGGAAATCAGCGCCGCCTGGCCGCCGCCTTGCGGCGAGTTGCCGCCGCCGAGCATGGAACCGAGGGAGTCGAGTAGGCTCATGACAATCTCTCTTGAAAAGCCGGTGCGACGTGTGTGAAGCGTGCGCCGGCGGGGAACGAAACGCCACGCGGAGCGCGGCACCAATAGTGGCAGCAATGGCCGTTGATATAGGCGTGAGGCAGTGCGGCCACTGGACGCGGATGGATTGCGCGTCCTTATACGCCCGATGCAGCGGACGCGGCCTTGCTCTTCTTCGATTTCTTCGACTTCGAAGCGGTCGTGTCCGACGCTGTAGCAGGCGCAGAAGCCGCCGTAGCAGCGGGCGCCGATGCCGCAGCGGCGTCAGCCTTGCTCTTCTTCGACTTTGACGCCTTGCCGCCCGAAGCGGCGTCGGCGGGCGCGGCAGGCGCTGGCGTTTGCGCCGTGGTCGCGGCGGGTGCGGGCGTGGACTTCGACATCGTGCCCGCCGGCGCTTTGGCGGGTGCGCCTGTCGGCGGCGCGGACGAGCCGTTGATCGTCAGGCCCGCCGCTTCGAGATTCTTCACCGACTTCTGCCCGATGCCCTTGACCCGGTTGGCGAGGTCGTCGGCATCCTTGAACGGGCCGTTCTTGGTGCGTTCGTCGATGATCGCCTTGGCGTGGGCGGGGCCGATGCCTTTGACCGATTCAAGCGCGGCCTGGTCGGCGGAATTGACTTCGACAGCGGCCGCGTATCCCGCCGACAGCGACAGGACGAGCGCGACGAACAACATCAACAGCTTTTTCAACATGGCAATCACTCCATTGAGGGCAAACAGGTAGCCGGGAACGGACGACGCTTCCATTTGAGCAAGCACTGCGTTCAAGCATAGGACAATTTACTGTCCTCTTTCACCGAACGGCGCGAGACGAGGCGCGAATCGGCCGATTTATACCGCTCGAACCGTGACAAGACAATGCGAACTCACCAAATTTAAAGCTTTTGCCCGTTCGTTGTGCTGTCTTGCTGTGTGGATGTCAGAGGAGTTGGAGACGGTTGTGACGCCGCGCGGCCGCGTACCGTACCCGGTTTGCCGGCCGGCGGCGGCACGGCCTGGTGCGCGGTCGCGCCGCGCACTTCGAAGTGCACCGAATCGGCGCTCGATCCATCCGCATTGACGAGTTCGAGCACGTGTCGGCCCGGCCACGGCAGCCACAGCACGCGTTCTTCGCGGCCAAGCGGCTTGCCATCGAGGCGCCAGCTGGCGCGCCCGGACGAGCCGTTCGCGCGTTCGAACACGATGCGCTGGCGTGTGGCGGGAATGTCGGGGTCGAGCGCGAACAGCGTGCCGTCCGTCGGCGAGCCGATACGCGGCGCGGCATTCGAAGACGACGCGGCCGTTTTGCCCGATGCGTACGCCGCGCGCGCTATACCGCTCGCGTTGTCCGTTGAAATGGCATTCGCGGCCAGTCCGACTGTCTGCGTTTGCGTGCCGTCGACGAACCACTCGTTGCGCGCGGGCTCGATGTTGCCGTCGAAGCTCACGCGAGCCTGCACGACGCCTGCCGGCACGCGCGGCTCGACGCTCGGCACGCGCCGGTGCAGATAGCCGACGATAGCGGCCCAGATCGGCGCGGCGCCCGTCACGCCGGACACGTCCCACATCGGCTGGCCGTCCGCGTTGCCGACCCACACGCCGACCGTGTAGCGCGACGTGTAGCCGACCGTCCAGTTGTCGCGCATGTCCTTGCTGGTGCCCGTCTTCACCGCCGAGAAAAAGCGCGTCGCAAGCGGGCTGTCGAAGCCGAAGGTGCGCGTGCGCGCGTTGTTATCGGACAGCACCGTCGTGATGATGTAGCTTGCGTCGGCGCTGAAGACGCGTTGCTGTGGAGGTGCAGCGGAAGGCGCACGGCGCGGCAGATCGAAGGCCGGCGTGGCGACGCCGCTGTTGGCGAGCGCCCGATACGCATTGGTCAGCGACAGCAGCGTCACATCGGCGCTGCCGAGCGCGAGCGAATAGCCGTAGTAGTCGCCGCTTTGTTCGAGCGGCAAGCCGAGCGCGGTGAGCGTCTTCGCGAAGCGATGCGGCGTGACCATCACGAGCGTGCGCACGGCAGGCACGTTCAGCGACGAGCCGAGCGCCGTGCGCACGCTGACCCAGCCCTTGAAGTCCTTGTCGTAGTTTTGAGGTATATACAGGCCGCCGCCCGCCGCGAGATCGAGCGGCGCGTCGTCGAGCAGCGAGGCCGTGGTGAGCCGCCGTTCGTCGATGGCCTGCGCATAGAGGAACGGCTTGAGCGTCGAGCCCGCCTGGCGGCGCGCGAGCACGGCATCGACGTCGCGTGCGCCCGACAGTCCGCCCGACGAGCCGACCCACGCGAGCACCTCGCCCGTCGCGTTATCGAACACGACGACGGCGCCGTCGTGCACGTTGCGCGGATGCGCGGGCGCGTTGAGTTCGACCAGCGTGCGCGTGAGCGCATCGCTTGCGAAGCGCTGGAGCTTGGCGTCGAGTGTGCTCGTCACGCGCGCGCCCGCAACGGGATGCGTTTCGCTCCCGATGCGGCGCGCGAAATGCGGCGCGAGCGTCGGCGCATCGGGCGAGACGGACAGCAAGGCGGGAGCAGGGCGCGCGAACGCGAGCTGCACGAAGGCCGCGAGATTCACGCAGCGCTCGGGCGCGTTCATGTCGCGCAAGATGCGGCACGCGCGTTCGCCGACCTTCGCATATGAGGCGTTCGGCGCACGGATGAGCGCGGCGGCGACGGCGGCTTCGCGCTCGTCGAGACCGGAAGGCGTTTTGCCGAACAGCGTGATCGACAGCGCGGACAGGCCAATCGTCTCGCCGCGAAACGGCACGAGGTTCAGATACGCTTCGAGAATCTGATCCTTGCGCCACGTGTGTTCGAGCCACAGCGCGCTGACGGCCTGATTCGCCTTCTGCGCGATTGAACGTTGCCCCGAACGTTCACGATCGTCGTTGAGCAGACCTGTCAACTGCATCGTGACCGTCGATGCGCCGCGCGTGCGCGTGTTCCACAGGTTCGCCCACGCGGCGGCCGTCGCGCCGCGCCAGTCGACGCCGCTGTGTTCGTAGAAGCGCTTGTCTTCCGATACGACGATCGCTTCGCGCAGCGCTGGCGAGACGTCCGCGAGCGCGACCCAGTCGCCGCGCCGCTCGGTTTTGTCGATGCGCGTGCGTTGCAGCGGCACGCCGTCGCGCGATAGCAGCAGCCAGTCGGAGCTGCGCCATTGCGTGCGTACGTCGTCGAACTTAGGCAGCGCGTGCGCGGCGAGCGGTTCGGCGAGCAGCAGAACGCATAGCGCAATGCGCGCGAACGTGAACGCGATGCGCCACGGCCGGTTCGGCGGTGTGTTGCGGCTCATCGCATTGGTCCAGGCGCGCATCACGCGTTCTCCTTACTTCGCAGCCGTCGCCGGCTTCACGACGACGGCGGCATTCGGCAGCACGCCGAATGTCGACGGCGCGTAGAGCGCTTCGACGCGCGTCGGCGGCAGGCCGAACGTGCCGACGTTGTTCAGCCGAACCGTGTACTCGACCGAGAACTTGCCCTTCGGCACGTAGTCGTAGTACGCGCGATAGCCGTCGAAACCACGCTCGACAAATGCCGGCCACGCCTCGCCCTTCGATTTCTCGCCTTGTGTCGCGGCTTCCGAGTCGCGGCCGAGGCCCGAGCCGAGTATCGTCGCGCCGGCCGGAACGGGATCGTTGACGACGACCCAGGTCATGTCCGTCTGCGCGTCGATATCCAGATGCACGCGCACGATATCGCCGCGCGTGTTCACGCCCTTCACGGCGGGATCGATCGGCGTGACCGTCTTCGTGATCCGGTAGCCGGCGGCGAACGGCGCTTTCAGCGCGACAGCGGCGAGGCTTTCGATCGTCGCCCACGGCTTGCCCGTGCCGTCGTGCGTCAGCGTCAGCGACACGGGTGCGCTGCGCGTTTCGGGCGGCCACGGCAGCAACTGGCTGCGCGTGTCGGCCGTCTTCGTGATGGCCGTTGCGGACGCATAGTTCGCGCTTGCGGCAGCGGGCTGGCTCCATGAAATCGTCTTGTCAGTCGAACCGAGTTGCAGCTTCGTTTGCCCCGTCACAGGCACGCTCTCGAACACCTGCGAGAAGCGCTGCACGGCAATCGATCCCCACAGGTTGGCCGTCGTCGTCTGCCATGCGCCGTTCTTCTGCAACGCGAGTAGTCCCGCGACGAGGCGCGGCATCTCGTCCTTCCAGCCGGGCATATCGACGAACGTGAGCGCCGTGCGCGCCGCGTTGGTTTCCGTGCCCGACATCAGCCACCACAGGTCGTCGTTGTCGGCCGTCGAGAAGGTGAGGCGCGTGCCCTGATACGTGAGCCGTGCGCGGATGATCTGCTCGGCCTGCGCGAGCTTTTCGTCGCGCTGTGGAATGTCCTTCACGCGCGACAGCACCGCGTAGTAGTCGAGCACGGCCGAGGTCGGCCACTGGTTCGGCGCGATTTCGATCGAACCGAGCATGCTCGCGCGTGCGGCGCCATGACGCGACAGCGCTTCGAGCGCGGCGAGCTTGCGCAGATCGAGGTCCTTGCGCGGCGCCCAGAAGTTGCGTTCGAGCCTGCCTTCGACGAAATTCGTCAGACCGCCTTCGAGCTTCGCGCGCAGATCGTCGGGCAACGCGAAGCGCGGGTCGAGCTTCGCGGCTTCGTCGGTGACGGACAGCAGATACGCGGTGAGCGTGGTGCTGCCCGTGTTGCCGTTGTCGTCACCGGGCGGGAAGTAGTTCGCGAGACCGTCCTTGTCGAGATAGACAGGCATGCGCGCCAGCACGCCTTGCCAGCGTGTCGGGTCGCGCAAGCCCAGCGCAACCGACGTCTGCTGTTCGAGGCAGCTATACGGATAGCGCTCGAACCAGCGGCGCACGCCCGGCATGCCGTCCGACAGTTTCGATTGCAGCGACACGGCGATGCCGCCGCGCAGCGCGCCCGCTTGCGTCGTCGTCGCATTCGGCGGCGCGGCGACGGGTAGCGAGAACGAGCCGTCGACTTGCGTGAGCGTCGCCTGCTGCACGGTGATGGGAATGGCGGCCGTCACGCGCTGCGTGACCTTGAGTGCGTCCGTCGCGTGCGATGCGCCTTGTTCCGCTGCGCTGACGTTCCAGGTCAAGGCCGCCGGGTTCGCCTCGGAAAGACCGTCGGGCGGCGAGACCGTCCATGCGACTTCGCGTGCCGAATCGGCGGCGATATCGACGGTTTGTGTTTGCAACGACAGCCCAGGCACGTTCGGCGTAACAACAACCTTCATCGCGCGCGTGGTGGTGTTGCGCAGCGTGAACTGCGCGCGGAACTGGTCGCCTTCGCGCACCAGCGGCGGCAAGCCGGAAATCAGCTGCAGATCCTGCGTGCTGCGGATCGACGTGCTGCCCGTGCCGAACGTGCCGTCGCCGACGGCCGCGATCGCCACGATACGGAAGCTCGTCAACGCGTCGTTGAGCGGCACGTCGACGGATGCTTCGCCGTTCGCGTCGAGGGTCACGCGCGGGTTCCACAGCAGCAGCGTGTCGAACAGTTCGCGCGTCGAGCTGTGTCCGCCGCCGCCGCCCGCGGGCACGGCCTTGCGACCGAAGTGCCGGCGTCCGACGATCTCCATCTGCGCAGTCGACGTTTCGACGCCGTACGCGCGCCGTTGCAGCATCGCGTCGAGCACGTCCCAGCTGTTGTTCGGCATCAGTTCGAGCAGCGCTTCGTCGACGGCGGCGACGGCGATCTGCGTGCCGGCGGGCGCGGGCTTGCCGCCCGGCATCTGCACGCGCAGCTTCACATGCGCCTTGCCGCGCACCGTGTATGACTTCGCGTCCGGGGTGACCGTCACGGCCAGTTTATGCGCGGCTGTGCCGACCTTGATCTCGGCGAGACCGTAGCGGAACGCGGGCTTCGACAGATCGACGAGCGGCGTCGGCGCTTCGTAGTAGCGGCCTTGGTACCAGAACGCGCGCGCCCATTCGAGCGGTGCCTTCCAGCCCCACGTGAAGAACGAGTACCACGGCACTTCGCGGATGCGTCCGCGCAGCGCGAGCACCGACACGTACACGTTCGGCCCCCACGCTTCGCTCACTTTCAGCTCGACGGTCGGGTCCTTGCCGTCCAGTTTCACGACATGCGTTTCGACAATCCCTTCACGCTCGACGGCAACAAGCGCCGTCGCGAATCGGAAAGGCATGCGCACCTGGAAGCGCGCGGTTTCGCCGGGTTCGTAGGCGCTCTTTTCGGGCAGCACGTCGATGCGGTCGGTGTTTTGGCCGCCGAACCACAGGTCTTCCTCACGCGTGACCCACACGGACGTCGCGGCCATCGATGCATGGCCTTCGCCGTCCTTCGCGGTGACGACGAGATCGACGTTGCCCGCTTCCTTGAGCTTCGCGTCGCAGGTCATCAGGCCGTGGTCGTCGCTCTTGCCGCTGCACAGCGTGCCGAGGTCTTTGGTTTCCGTGTGGTTGTCGTACGCATAGAAGCCGCCGACCATGCGCTTTCTCGACGTGATCGTGATGCGCGCGATGCCGCGCACTTCGAGCGACACGCCTGCGCGCGGCTTGCCTTGCAGATCGACGGCGAGCGCCTTCACGGGCACCGCGTTGCCGACCGACACCCATTGCCCCGACTTCACGCCCGCGACGACGGCGGCGGGCCACAGCGTCGCGTTGCCGCTGATCGTCTGCACTTCGCCGTTCGGATCGGCGAACGTGGCTTCAAGCGCGAGACGCTTCGGCGCGTCCACTTGCGGCAGGTTTTTCAGGCTCAGGCTACCCGCGCCGTTGCGGTCGAGCGTGACCGGTTCCTTGTCGGCGATCAGCTTCGACGTGTCGTCGTCGGCGGCCTGTTCGCTTTCTTCGTCATCGGACGACGACGTGTTGGCGTCGTTGCGCTTCTTGTACGGCGCGAAGCTGAACTCCGGATACGTGCCGGCGAAAGCGGGCGTCGTACTCTTCATGAGCGCCGACACCTGCACGGGCAGACCCGACGCGCCGCCGCCCGACATATAGTCGATTTGCAGCGTGACGGGCGCTTCGCTCGCAGCAACAAGCGGGTGATTCTTTTCGTCGCGTATGGCAATCGTGCCTTTGAACACGGGCAGCCGAAACTCTTCAACGCGGAAGCTGCCGGACGAATAGCTATGGCGGGCCGAGTCGGCGCTGCTGTCGTCGTCGCTGTCGTTGTTCGATGCTGCGCTCGCATCGCCGTCATCGAGCGACACGCTGTATTCGCCGAGCTTCGCCGCAGCGGGAATCGCGAAGGTCGAATCCGCCGTGTGATCGGCGGTCCACTTGAGCGGCAGATGCCAGGTCTGACCACTGCCGAGATGGCGGAGCGTCAGGCGCGTCGGGTACGTCTTCGGGAAAGTGAGGCCGTGCATCGTCTCGACGCGGATCATGTGCTTCATCGACACCGTTTCGCCCGCGCGCAACAGCGTGCGGTCAAACACGGTGTGTGCGCGTACCGTTTGCTGGATGCTCGTGTCGGTCGGCACGTTGAAGCGCCACGCTTCGATGCCGCGATTCCAGTCGGAGCGCACAAAGGCCATGTCGTGGCCCGTCTTCGGATCCTCGATGCGCGCCGACACGAAGAAGCCTTCGAAGCTGTCTTCCTTGCATTCGTTGCGGGACGTCAGCGACTGGTTGATCGTCAGCACGCCGTGCGCGTCGGTTTTGCCCGACGCGAGTTCGTCGCCGTTGCAATCGCTCACGTGCACGTCCGCATTCGGCACGGGCTGGCCCTTGTCGAGCGTCGTGACCCACACGACGCTATTTTCGCGGCCTTGCTTGAAATGCACGCCGAGGTTCGTGACGAGCACAGCCGTGCGCACGTACATCGGCGCTTGCTTGCCGAGCAGCGACGCGCCGAGCGCGGGCGACGCGAGTTCGATCACATAGAAGCCGGGCTTCGTCACAGGAACGCCGACCACTTCGAAAGGCCGCAGCGCTTTCGGATCGGCCTTCGGCAGCGCGAGCGTTTCGACGTTCGATTGGCCCGCGAGCAGCGACAGCGAGCGGATGTCGATCAGCGGATTCTTGCGGTCCTCCTTTGGGTCCGAGTCGTCGGCCTTGCGCGGCACGATCACGGGGTGCGGATTGTGCGCGAGCAGTTGCAGCATCTGCTGGTTGATCGACTGACGGTCCATCATGAAGCCGTCGAAACGATCGACGTTGTGCATCCAGCGGCGAATGTCGCTGTCGGCATCGACGCGCAGCTTCGTGAACTGCGCGTTACCCGCATTGAGCCCCGCGATATGCAGATCGGCCTCGACGTTGCGCAGCGTAACGGGCACGAGCGCGGGCATGTCCGGTTCCGCGAAACGCTCGATGATGCCGAACGTGCCCGACGAAAACTTCGCGAGCGGCGGCATTGGCGCCGTCGCGGTCTTCAGCGGAAAGAGGTCTGCGTTGGTCAGCGCGCGGCCGCTAACGTCCTTGAGATTCGACGGCAGCTCGATGGTCAGGTCGGCGCGTTCGGGCAGCGGCGCGGCGAATTCGACGGTGCTTGTTTGCGGGTCTTTGTCGTCAGCGGGGAAGGTCGGTTTGATCTCGCCGTTCGGCCCCTTGATGCGAATCTTCTCCGCATCGGTGCGCAGGATGGGCGCGTTGAACTGCACGCGCAACGGCCGCAACGGCGTGCAGGGCGCCTTCGCATTCTCGCGCTCGCAACTGAAGCTCGCGGCGAAGGGTTCGCGCACATTGAAGTCGAAGCGGCGCTCGACTTCGTTCGCAATGCCGCTTGGACTCGCGACGCCCTTGCCGTAGACCAGTTGCGCCTTCGCGCCGGACGGCAGCGTCTGCTGGCATTGCAGCGTCAGCACGCGCGCCGCTTCCTTCTGCAGACGGAAGCGCTTGAGCAGTTCGGTGCGCGTGGCGGCATCGACATTCTTCACGGGAATCCGGTTGCCCAGGCCGATCGATTCGCACCAGACGTGCTGTTGCACCGATGCGTCCGTCGCGGGACCGTTGAGCCGCAGGACAAACGCCTGATCTTCCTCGATTTCGCCGCCGTAGGGCTGCACGTTCTGCACGAACGGGCCGCCCGTTTCGAACGCGTAGTGACGCGGCCCCGTCAACGCCTGACCCGCCGATGATTTCAGCCCGTCGTTCAGATCGACCGAACAGGCGACGCCTGGCGGCAGATCAGCGGTGAAATCCCATGCCCAGGTTTTGTCGTCGATCCAGCGCGGCTGGCCGGCGCTAGCCGACGCGTCGTTGCACTTGATGCGCGCGGGCGCGGGCAGATCGGGCGCGCCGAACGCAACCATCGATTCGTCGAACTTGACGACCACCTGGCGGACCTGCGCAACCTTGCCTTGTGGCGTGACCTGAGTGATGCGCGCTGAATCGGCGCGCCATGTGACGCTAATGAGAAGGCCGAGCATCACAGCCGCTGCGGCTGCCCATATCGCTTGACGTTTGATGGTGCCGCTTAGCATCGACTGCGCTCCCGGTTTCATTTTTCTTTCGGATCGCAGCCGATTCTAACTGACGCTTACGACGTTCCCAACCTGCTTCACAGGTAGGATCCCGCTGAAATCCACGCTTTGTCAGATAGCACTTGACTTAGAGTTCACTCGAAGTCCTAACCTGAGTTCCGTCATGTCGAAAGCTCTCACCATCGGTCAGGTCGCCGCGACGACCGGCGTCTCCACGCATACGCTTCGCTACTACGAGCAGGCGGGATTGTTGCGGTCCATCGGCCGCACGGACGCGGGGCATCGCCTGTATGCGCCCACCGATCTCGACTGGCTGCAATTCGTAATGCGCCTCAAAGCAACGGGGATGCCGATCGCCGGCATGCAGGCTTTCGCCGCGTTGCGTGCCGAAGGCGATGCGACGTACGGCGCGCGGCGCGCGATGCTGATCGAGCATCGCGACGCCGTGCTCGCGCGCATCGCCGAGTTGCAGACCAACCTCGACGCGATCAGCGACAAGATCGTGTTTTATGAGGCGGCCGAACGCGGAGCATCGACAGGACGCATCGACAACTCATATGTAAAGGACTCGCCATGAATCACGCACACGACGATCGCTACGCACGCGGCTGGGACAAGCTTAAGGAAATCGACGGCACGGCAGGGGAGAAGGTGATCGCATCGCTCGCGCCGATTGCGCCGGATTTCGCGCGGCTGTTGATCGAGTTTCCGTTCGGCGATGTATATAGCCGGCCGCAACTCGACCTGCGCGCGCGGGAAATCGCGACGATCGCGGCGCTGGCCGCGCTCGGCAACGCGCAGCCGCAACTCAAGGTGCATATCGAGGCGGCGTTGAACGTTGGTTGCTCGCGCGAGGAGATCGTCGAGGTGTTCATGCAGATGGCCGTGTATGCGGGATTTCCGGCTGCGTTGAATGCGCTGTTCGCGGCGCGTGAGGTGTTCGAGCGGCGCGATGAGGAGGAAGCGACGGAGGCTGCGGTCTGAGTCGATGGGGTGATCGGTGGCGGGTTTGCAGAAGGGCTCAAATGCAACTAACGGTCTGTTTTTGCGACATTCTCCGAAGAGGCGGTTGCGGGCCCTTCCAAACGCTCGGTCTGTAAAGGGAGGTGGTCGGCTTACGGACAAGCAGATCGGTGCTGGGTTTCGGCGGGCACGGAGGCCCAGCACTACTACGTCAGCGCAGGCTGCAATGGAATCAGGCCGCGCCATCCGCCTGCTTCACAGCGCCCATCCGCACGGACCGTGCGCTAATCGTACGCAGATAGATGGCGAGGCCAATACCCGCAATCAGCAGGCTGGCCGTATTCGCGAGCCAGAATCCGCGCGCGCCCGTGAACGATTCCGGCACCCAGCCGCCGACGTCGAACCCAAGCGCATAACCGCCGCCCAGCCCGACGCCCCACAACGCAACGGCATAGATCACGGTCGGCACGACAGCCACGCGATACGCGCGCAGCACGAACGCCGACGTGATCTGCAGCGCGTCGCACAGATGGTAGAAAACGACGATCAGCACCAGCGGCATCGCGGCTTGCGCGACATGCGCGTTCGGCGTGTAGCCCGCGATGATGACGGGCCGCAGCGCAAGCACGATCACGCCGTAGCAGCACGCGATCGCAACGGCCATCGCGATGCCATGCCGCGCTAGCGTGCGCGCCGCTTCGTAGCGATGCGCGCCGAGCGCCTGCGCGACGAGCGTCGAGGTGGCGATGCCAATCGACAGCGGCGTCATGTACAGCACCGCGCCGATGTTGCCGGCGATCTGATGACCCGCCAGCGTCGTCGTGCCGAAGCGCGCGATAAAGAGTGCCATGAACGTGTACGACGTGACCTCGATCAGATACGACAGCCCCATCGGCACGCCGAGCTTCAACTGCGCCGCCTGGCGCCGCCACACCGGCCAGCAGAAATGCCGGAAGATCGCGAACGGCCGGAACACGTCGAGCTTCGTCATCACCGTCATGCCGACGATGGCAAGCGTCCAGTTGATCAGAATGCTGGCGAGCGCGGCGCCCGGACCGCCGAGCGCCGGCAAGCCGAGCTTGCCGAAAATCAGCAACACGTTGAGCGGCAGCTTCAGCAGCAACGCGCCGATCTGCAGGATCATCACGAGCCGCGGCTGGCCGACGGCATTCGTCAGCGAGCTATAGACGCGGAACGCGAGGCTCGCGGGCAAGCCGAACGCGAGTATCTGCAGATAGGACACGGTGCGCTCGCGCAGCGCTTCCGGTGCACGCGCAAGCTGCAGCAGCGGGTGAGGGAAGTAGAGAATCAGAAAGCCGATGACGGCAAGCGCCAGCGCGAGCCACAGCGCCTGGCGCACTTCCTCGCCGATTTCCTCGTAGCGCGCCGCGCCGTAGAGCTGACCGGCGATCGGTTGCAGCGCCGTCAGAATGCCCGTCAGACCGATATACACGGAAATGTAGATCGACGAGCCGAGGCCGAGCGCGGCGAGATCGGTTGCCGAAAAACGGCCGACCATCGCCGTGTCGATCACGCCGAACGCGATGATCGCCAGTTGGCCGATCAGCACGGGCCACGCCAGCCCGGCGATTTTCCGCACATCGGCAAACATGGTCAGCCGGCTTTCTTGGGACGCCACGGGCGGCGCTTGACGGGCGGCTGCGGCCGGTCGATACGCACGTACAGGCGGAAGCGTTCGTCGCGGTCGGCGACGCGGCGGCCTTCCCAGACGAGCTTCCAGACGAAGTTCGACATCGCGCTCGGCTCGCCGAAGTCCTGCCTGTCCTGGCGCAGGAGCACGTCGCAGTCATCGTCGAACGAAAAATGCATGTCGCCGAAGTAGGCGAACGTGGCGATCTGCGCGTCGCCCAGGCGCGCGGGCGAAATGCAGTTGTAGTCGGACGGCAGGTGCGCGGCGATCTGCTGGGCGACGTCCTTGTAGGTCCGGCTGTAGTTGACGACGGGCAGCCATAGCGTCATCAGCAGCACCCACATCAGCGTCGTACCTGCGCTCGACAGCACGACGCTGCGCCACAGTACCTTCGGATGACGCGCCACGCGCCATTGCACCAGCACGAACCAGCAGACGGTCACGGCGACCGCGCACACGAACGACAGGATCTTGAACTGCGGCGTGAAGCCCGGCGCGAGGCGCGCAAGGTTGCGCGCCAGCTGATGCGGAAAGCCCGTCATGCCCGCGAGCCACACCAGCCAGACGAACGAGCCGAGCACGGTGAAGCTGAGCACCGCGAACCAGTCGATGGCATTGATCGCGCCGCGCTTGAGCGTCGGCAGCGCGAACGCGGCGATCACCGCGAGCGCGGGCGTCAGCAGCATGAACAGACGGTTCGAGCCATGGCTTTGCAGCACGACGAGAACCAGCATCGGCGCGATCACCGAAAGCGGAATCGCGATGTGCGGCGCGCGCCGCAGCCCGGCCCAGCTGAACCACGCCCAGATCGCGAGCGGCCACGCGGGCCATGCGAACAGCGACAGGTTTTTGACCGCGTAGAGCAGCGTCGAGCCATAGGGGCCCGCGAACGCATGCAGACTGCTGCGCATCCATTGCTGGAGGAACCAGACGGCGTCATCGGGGTAGAGCGCGATGGCCGCGAGCGGCCACGCAACCGACAGCGCCAGCGCGACGGGCAGACCGGCCAGCATCAGCGTGCGCCAGTGCGTCTCGTGGACGATCACCATCATCGCAAAGGTGCCGATCAGCAGCGCGCCGACCAGCACAGGACTGCTCGTCAGCGTGACGAGGCCGATCGCGCCACCCCAGATCAGCGCGCCCTGAACGGGTTTGTCGACCATCCGCACGAGGCCGTAGATGAGCATCGCGATGCAGACGAACTGCGCGATCTGCGGCGTGGTTTCGTGGCCGCGTTCGGCGAGGCCGAAGGTGGCGAGCAGGATCAGCAGCGCGCCGTCGCCGAGCGTGCGGCCATAGTCGCGCGGCTCGGGCTCGCCGCCGAATGCGTATTTGAACGGCTGCACTTCGGGCCGGCGACCAAGCAGATAGGCCGCGTACCAGACGAACGCGCACGCGGCGCAGAACAGCAGGCCCGTGAACACCCGCGACGCATTGCTCGCGTCGACCAGCGGGTCCAGCACGCGGATCGCGCTCGCGCCGAGCCAGTAGCCGAGCGGCGCGTCCGACGTCATGTACTTGCCGACCAGATTCGGCAGCAGCCAGTCGTGCAGCGAGCCGTTGGCCATCGTCCACATGACGCCGAAGCCGGCTGCATCCTCGTTCTTCCACGGGTCGCGCCCGAACAGGCCGAACGACGCATACACGACGCAGATGGTAAGCAGCAGCCAGCGCGGCAGCGCGCTGGTGGCGGAGGCAGTGAGGCGAACGACAGATCTCATGCGGTGTTCGTGTGGGGCCGCGCGCGTGGCAGCCGTGAGTTATTGGTGGAGCGCAGGAGGCGTCTCGGATTCAGACATGCGGCATTGTAGACGGGTGGCGCGGTGCGCGTCACACGCTGCCTTACAGACAGTTGCACGGCAGATAAACGGGCGGGGGGCGGGCGAATTGTCGACGCGGACCCGGGCGGTGTGTCGACAAAGCGTCCACCGACAAAAAAGGGCAGCTTGCGCTGCCCTTTTTGCATCGTAGCGGCCCGGACGGGAGTCGGGGCCACGCACGTACAACTTCGCGGGGTATTACTTCACGGCCTTGCCCGTAGCACGGGAGCCGAACTTCTTGTTGAACTTCTCGACGCGGCCGGCCGTGTCCATGATCTTTTGCTGGCCCGTGTAGAACGGGTGCGATTCCGCCGAGACTTCGATCTTCGCCAGCGGGTACGTCTTGCCTTCGAATTCGGCCGTTTCACGCGTCTGGATGGTCGAGCGCGTCACGAACTTGAAGTCGATCGACATATCGACGAACAGGACTTCGCGGTAATTCGGGTGAATGCCTTCTTTCATGGTCTTTCCTTTAGTCTGGCGGTAGCCAACCCGGGAGCCGGAGAATTCCGCAACCGCGAGCCACTTGCCTAAGGTCGAAAAACGGCGATTATGCCAGAAAATCAGACCTTTGACGAGGCTCGGGGACGTTTTTTCGCAGAGGCAGCACCGGATTACTTTCGGCCATTTTTCCTTGCCGATCAGATACTTGCGTCGCCGAGGGCGCCCGTGCGCGCCGGGTCCTGCCGGTAATAACGCGCGAGCAGCCGGTATAGCTCCGGATACTCCGCCTCGAACTCGCGCGGCTTCACGAACAGCGCCTCGCTGCACACGGCAAAAAATTCCGATGGATGATCGGTTGCATACGGATCGATCAGCGATTCACGCTCGAAGCGCGCCCAGCGGCGATCCGGCACCGCGTCGACCTTCGCACAGAACTGGTCGTATGCGTGGTCGAACACGTCCGCCCAATGCGCGGAATCGAGCGGCGCATGCAGCTTGCGAAAGAGGGGCGGGTGGCCATCCGCTTCGCCCGTCACCATGTCGATCTTGTGCGCGAACTCGTGAATCACGACGTTGTAGGCGTCCGAACTGTCCGTCATCTGCGCGTCTTCCCACGACAGGATCACGGGTCCGCCTTCCCAAGCTTCGCCGCTCGCATCGTGCTCGACTTCATGCACGACCCCGTCTTCGTCTTCGACAGTCTTGCGGATCACGAACTCGCCCGGATAGACGATCACGCCGACCCAGCCGCGATACAGTTCCAGCCCGAGATTGAGCACGGGCAGGCAGGCCTGTACGGCGATCGCGACGGTAATCTGTTCGGTCAGTTCGAGATCGTGTGCAGTCGAGAATTCCTTTTGCGCGATGAAGAGACTCGTCATCTCGCGCAGGCGCTGCAGGTCGGCGGGCGCGAAATGCGACAGGAATGGCAGGCCGTCGAGCGTCGCCTGCCAGAGCGCGTCGTCGATTGCGTAAGTGCGCAGCGCGCGGTCGCGGCGGCGCGTGTCGAGCCATCGAGTGAGTTTCGAAAACATCGCGTGCCTGGATTTGTTTGAGTGATCGATGTAGGGCGGCGGCCCGCGCGGCGTTCAGGCTTTCGTGCCTTTGGTGCGCTTCAAAGCGGCCGATGCGCGCCGCTTCTGGATCAGTTCGTCAGCGCTCTCGCCGGCGAGACGGCGCTGCACGTAATCCAGGTCGTCGCTCAGTTCGGCTTTGAGCTTCTGCGCTTCCTTCAGTTCGCGCTGCACGGACTCGATCCGCGCATCGAGCGACTCGACCTGCTGCGCGAGACCGTCGCGTATCTGCTGCAACGATTCCATCGAATAGCCACGGCGTCCGCTTTCGGTGTTTTCGAGCGGCCGCTTCAGCATTTCGGTGATGCCTGCCAGCGAAAAACCAAGCGCGCGCAAACGCAGGATGCGCGAAAAGCGTTCGAGATCATCCTCGTCGTACAGACGATAGCGGCCTTCGCTGCGGCTGGGCGTGACGAGCCCGCGTTCTTCGTAGTATTTGAGCGTGCGCGGCGTGACGGCGAGGCGTTCGGCGGCGTCGCGCACGGTCAGCAGAGTGGGGGAATCGGCGATCGGCATGGTGATGCTTCACTGGTCGGCGGGAGGTGAAGCATTATAGAGATAGGTGCGCGATCGCATTGTCGCTTGCGCAGGCGCAGCGCGTGAAAATAAAAAAACGCCTGCTCGAAAGCAGGCGTTTTTTGTGGGCGCGAACGCCGACGGGCGCGATGGCTATTTAGCCGCCGCCGCGACGCATCATGTCGAAGAACTCGGCGTTGTTCTTCGTCTGGCGGATCTTGTCGAGCAGGAATTCCATTGCTTCGACTTCGTCCATGTCGTGGATGAACTTGCGCAGCACCCAGATCTTTTGCAGGATCTCAGGCTTGATGAGCAGTTCTTCGCGACGCGTGCCGGACTTGTTCAGGTTGATCGACGGATAGACGCGCTTTTCCGCGAGACGGCGCTCGAGGTGCACTTCCATGTTGCCCGTGCCCTTGAACTCTTCGTAGATCACGTCGTCCATGCGGCTGCCGGTTTCGATCAGCGCCGTGCCGATGATGGTCAGCGAACCGCCTTCCTCGATGTTACGGGCCGCGCCGAAGAAGCGCTTCGGACGTTGCAGCGCGTTCGCGTCGACACCGCCCGTCAGCACCTTGCCCGATGCGGGGACAACCGTGTTGTAGGCGCGTGCGAGACGCGTGATCGAGTCGAGCAGGATCACGACGTCGTTCTTCATTTCGACGAGGCGCTTGGCTTTTTCGATCACCATTTCGGCGACCTGCACGTGACGCGCGGCCGGTTCGTCGAAGGTGGACGCAATGACTTCGCCCGCCACCGAGCGCTGCATTTCCGTCACTTCTTCAGGACGTTCGTCGATCAGCAGCACGAACAGGATCACGTCCGGATGGTTCTGCTTGATCGCATGCGCGATGTGCTGAAGCATCACGGTCTTGCCGGACTTCGGCGACGCGACGAGCAGACCGCGCTGACCCTTGCCGATGGGCGCGATCATGTCGATGATCCGGCCCGTGACGTTTTCTTCGCCACGCATCTCACGTTCGAGCAGCAGCACCTTGTTCGGGTGCAGCGGCGTCAGATTCTCGAACATGATCTTGTGCTTCGAGGCTTCCGGCGGCTGGCCGTTGACCTTGTCGACCTTCACCAGCGCGAAGTAGCGCTCGCCGTCCTTCGGCGTGCGGACTTCACCTTCGATCGTGTCGCCCGTATGCAGGTTGAAGCGGCGGATCTGCGACGGGCTGATGTAAATGTCGTCCGTGCTGGCGAGATACGAGGTTTCCGGTGAGCGCAGGAAGCCGAAGCCGTCCGGCAGCACTTCGAGGGTGCCGTCACCGAAGATCGTTTCGCCCGTTTTGGCGCGTTTTTTTAGAATGGCGAACATCAGTTCCTGCTTGCGCAGGCGGTTCGCACTTTCGATCTCGAGACCATTGGCCATCTCGATCAATTGGGAAACGTGCTGGGTCTTAAGCTCGGATAAATGCATACGGAGAACCCGCAGAGAAGGTGCGACCTGAAATGAATTCTGGGAGGAGAAGTGAGCGGAACCGCTCAAGGACTTACCCGTCTTTTCGACGTTTTGTGGATTCTAGCATAGCACACGCCAAAACCAGCCTGCGCGGCCGGTTCTTTGTCGGCGCATGATTCTTGTTGTCATTGTTGTCCAGCGACAACAAGAATCATGCGGCTCGCTTCATGCGTGGCGTTGCTTCACTGCCGACGCACTGTGCGAGCCGGGCAGCGCGCTTGCGGCGCGCGTGCCGTGTATGCAAATTAAAGGTTGCCGTCGAGGAACGCGGTGAGTTGCGACTTCGACAGTGCGCCAACCTTCTGTGCAGCGACCGCGCCGTTCTTGAAGAGGATCAGCGTGGGGATGCCGCGCACGCCGAACTTGACGGGCGTGGATTGATGTTCGTCGACATTGATCTTGGCGATCTGCAGGCGATCAGCGTAGTCCTTCGCAACTTCGTCGAGGATCGGCGCGATCATCTTGCACGGGCCACACCATTCCGCCCAGAAATCGAGCAGCACGGGTTTGTCGGATTTGACGACGTCCTGTTCAAACGACGCGTCGCTAATATGCTTGATGTGTTCGCTCATTTGTGTGAATACCTCTTTCGGTTCGAGGCCTGCTTTGAATGCCCGCCACGATACAACAAAATCAGAAAACTTTCCGTTCGCTTTGCCACAGGACAAACCATGAAACGCGCTGCGGGAAGTATCGTGGGGACACCTTCAGGAGAGCGGGCTGGCTTGGCTTTGCGGGCCACTTGAACGTCAGTTTAGCCTAAATTGCTATGCGTTGCCCGTCGTGATAGTACGCATTCCGACAGTAGGGTTTCGCGCCGCGGCTTTACATCACTCAGATGATCCCTGTGTCGATGCGAAGCGCGGTAGCTCCCTCGTGACATCAACTATCTGGAGTTCGCGCGCGCGAACACAAGAGGGTGGCGACGAAGTTTGAACGGGGTTTCTGTGCGTTTTGTCTGCGAGCCTCTCGCGCGGCGCAGCGAGCGATGTTAGAATGCGACGTGACGGGCCTCCTCGCATGGAGGTGCGGTCAACCTGGTCAGGTCGGGAACGAAGCAGCCACAGCCGTTTTCCGCCAGTGCCGAGGGTCAGGCTCGTCACCTTCCTTTTTTCCTTCGCATTATTTCCCCTGTTTGCTCTCTTTGCGGCGTCGTTCGAAACGCGGCATCTTCTATCGCTCCCTTAGCGAAATTCAATGAGGCGTCAGAGCGTTGTCACGCCTCGCTTGAACGCGCTATCGGGCGCGTTATCGATTCGTCTTTTCGCGTCAGTCTTGCTGATACAATTTCCGGATGACCTATCAAGTTCTCGCACGCAAATGGCGGCCGAAGGATTTCGCTTCGCTCGTCGGACAGGAGCACGTGGTGCGCGCGCTCACGCACGCGCTCGACGGCGGCCGTCTGCACCACGCCTATCTGTTTACCGGCACGCGGGGCGTCGGCAAGACGACGCTGTCGCGGATCTTCGCGAAGGCGCTCAACTGTGAAACGGGCGTCACGTCTACGCCATGCGGCGTGTGCCGTGCGTGCCGCGAGATCGATGAAGGGCGCTTCGTCGATTATGTCGAGATGGACGCGGCGAGCAATCGCGGCGTCGATGAAATGGCTGCGCTGCTGGAGCGCGCGGTCTATGCGCCCGTCGATGCGCGCTTCAAGGTCTACATGATCGACGAAGTACACATGCTGACGAACCACGCGTTCAACGCGATGTTGAAGACGCTGGAAGAGCCGCCGCCGCACGTCAAGTTCATCCTCGCCACGACCGACCCGCAAAAGATTCCCGTCACGGTGCTGTCGCGCTGTCTTCAGTTCAACCTGAAGCAGATGCCGGCAGGGCATATCGTGTCGCATCTCGAGCACATTCTCGGCGAAGAAAAAATTCCGCATGAAGCGCAGGCGCTGCGCCTGCTCGCGCGCGCCGCAGACGGCTCGATGCGCGATGCGTTGTCGCTGACCGATCAGGCCATCGCCTACTCGGCGAACCAGGTCACCGAGGAAGCCGTGCGCGGCATGCTCGGCGCGCTCGATCAAAGCTATCTGATCCGCCTGCTCGACGCGCTCGTCGCGGGCGAGGGTGCGGCCGTGCTGTCGGTTGCTGACGAAATGGCGTTGCGCAGCCTGTCGTTCTCGACCGCGCTGCAGGATCTGGCAAGTCTGTTGCACAAGATCGCGTGGGCGCAGTTTTCGCCGTCGTCGGTGCTGGACGAGTGGCCGGAAGCCGCCGACCTGCGCCGTTTCGCTGACACGCTGAGTCCGGAGCAGGTGCAACTGTTCTATCAGATCGCAACGATCGGCCGAAGCGAGCTGGGCCTTGCGCCTGATGAATACGCAGGCTTCACGATGACGCTGCTGCGCATGCTCGCGTTCGAACCGGCCCCGAACGGTGGCGGCGGAGGCGGTGTGACGCCGGCTGGCCGCTCGAGCGTCCCGGCTGCTGGAGCAAAGCGGACGGGCGCGCCTGTCGCGGCGGCGGCTGCTGCCGCGCCGCAGGCTCGCACGAGCGATGCGCCAGCGGCTACTACCGTTGCCATTGCACCCCGCGTCGCTCCGGTGGCGAAACCCGAACCGGCGCCGGTTCAGCCGCAAGCCGTTCCTGAGCCGGCCGTGTCGCCAGAGCCTGCGCCTGAAATTCAGGCCGCGCCTGTCGATGCCGCCGTCACGCCGCTGTCGGTGGCTGCGGCTTCGACCTCAGCCGAATCGACAGCGAACGTCGATTCGCCGGTTGCGTCGATCGGGCAACAAGATAACGCTGCGCCGGCAGATGATTCCTCCACGCAGACCGAATCCGCTCCGCGCCGCGCAGGTGGTGCGAGCGCCGCGCTCGACGTGCTGCGCAATGCGGGCCTGAAGGTATCGACGGGAAGCCGTCCGGCCTCGGCCGCTCCCGCGTCAGCGACGCCTGCGGCACCGGCCAAACCCGCCGCGCCGCGCGTCGCCGTGCGCGTGCCGACGCCCGATCCCGCCCGCCGCGCCGCGGCCGCCGCGCAACAGGAAAACGCCGCGCGCACGCAGACGCCGCGTGCCGCACAGCCGCAGGGCGCCTCTGGCGTCCCGCCGTGGGATGACATTCCGCCCGACGACTATATGCCCGCATCGTCGGACGATGCGTTCTTCGCGGCTTCCGACGACAACTTCATTCCTGTCTTCGACAGTGGCCCGGACGACATGCTGGTCGGGCGAGGCAATGCGCCCGCTACGCCCGTTGCGACAGCCGCGCCCGTCGTCGATATCCGCACGCTGCCGCCCGCCGTGCCACTCGATGCGATCGGCGTCGAAGGCGATTGGCCGGCGCTTGCCGTCACGCTGCCGCTCAAGGGCATCTCCTATCAGCTCGCGTTCAACAGCGAACTGATGGCCGTCGAGGGCAAGACGCTTAAGCTCAACGTCGCGGTCCAGCTCTACACCGAATCCGCGCAGGTCGCGAAGCTCAAGGCGGCGCTGGCCGAGCGGCTGGGCAGCGAAATCGACGTGCAGGTCGAGGTCGGCCCCGTGCGGCGCACGGCCGCCGTGCTCGACTCGATCGAACGCGCGAAACGCCAGCAGGAAGCCGAGCGCGAGATTGGCGCCGATCCGTTCGTGCAGTCGCTGATCCGCGAATTCGGCGCGAGCATCGTGCCGGGCTCCGTTCGCCCGCTCGCGCCGGGCGCCGAAGGCGGCCAGAGCGCGGCCGGCCACTGACTTCCGCGCGCGCCTCCCATTACGCCGACGCGCACGCGCCCAACCGAATCCATTATTACGAAGGAGCAAGTCCATGATGAAAGGTCAACTCGCCGGGCTGATGAAGCAGGCCCAGCAGATGCAAGAAAACATGAAGAAGATGCAGGAGCAACTCGCGCTGATCGAAGTCGAGGGGCAGTCGGGTGCGGGCCTCGTCAAGGTGACGATGACCTGCAAGAACGACGTGCGCCGCGTGTCGATCGATCCGAGCCTGCTCGCCGACGACAAGGACATGCTCGAAGACCTCGTCGCCGCTGCCTTCAACGATGCCGTGCGCAAGGCAGAAGCCACCGCGCAGGAAAAGATGGGCGGCATGACTTCGGGCCTGCCGTTGCCGCCGGGATTCAAGCTGCCGTTCTAACAACGCGCAGCGTGTCGCGCGCGGCGCATGGCCGCATCGCCTCATGGCCATATGCCCGCGCGTTCGCCGTTCGTTGTCGAATGGCGCGGCTTCGCTCGCTGGAACACATCCGCGATTCAACCCACTACACGTCGACGCCGCCGTACCAGCATGAAACAACCTTCCGCCTTGTCGGCGCTCGTCGAAGCGCTGCGTGCGCTGCCCGGCGTCGGTCCGAAGTCCGCGCAGCGCATGGCGTATCACCTGATGCAGCACGATCGGGAAGGCGCCGAAAAACTCGGCCGCTCGCTGCTGTTCGCCACCGAGCATCTGCAGCACTGCGAGAAGTGCAACACGTTCACGGAAGCGCAGATCTGCGAGGTCTGCAGCGACAGCGAACGCGATCCGACGCTGCTGTGCGTCGTCGAAACGCCCGCCGACCAGATCATGCTCGAACAGACCATGACCTATCGCGGCCTGTATTTCGTGCTGATGGGGCGCCTCAGTCCGCTCGATGGCATCGGCCCCAAAGAAATCCATTTCGACCGGCTCGTCAGGCGTGCGTCGGACGGCGTCGTCAAGGAAGTCGTGCTCGCGACCAACTTCACCAACGAAGGCGAGGCGACGGCCCATTATCTCGGCCAGACGTTCAAGGCGCGCGGCCTGTCCGTCACGCGGCTCGCGCGCGGCGTGCCTGTGGGCGGCGAACTCGAATATGTCGACGCGGGCACGATCGCGCGCGCGATGCTCGACAGGCGTTCGATGTAACGGCGCGTTGTCCGCACCACAACTCGTCCGAACCACAACGTGTGACAGCAGGACCGCCCGGCCAGCACAACGAAGATCAGGAGACACATGAGCGCATCCACTTCAACGCCAACGGAAAAAACCGAAGCGGAAAAGCCCAAGGGACCGCTCGCGGGCGTCAAGGTGCTCGAACTCGGCACGCTGATCGCGGGCCCGTTCGCCGCGCGTTTTCTCGGCGAGTTCGGCGCGGACGTGATCAAGATCGAAGATCCGAAGGGCGGCGATCCGCTGCGCAAATGGCGCAAGCTTTATCCCGAAGTGGGCGGCACGTCGCTGTGGTGGGCCGTGCAGGCGCGCAACAAGAAGTCGGTGACGATCAATCTAAAGGCCGACGAAGGCAAGGAAATCGTTCGCAAGCTCGCGAAGGAAGCGGATATCGTCGTCGAGAATTTCCGGCCTGGTCTGCTCGACAAGCTGGGGCTCGGCTATGACGTGCTGTCGGCGGAAAATCCGGGTCTCGTGATGGTGCGTCTGTCCGGTTACGGGCAGACGGGCCCGTATCGCGACCGTCCCGGCTTCGGTGCGATTGCCGAATCGATGGGCGGGCTGCGTCATATCACCGGCTATCCGGACCTGCCGCCGCCGCGCATCGGCATTTCGATCGGCGATTCGATCGCGGCGCTGCATGGCGTGATCGGTGCGCTGATGGCACTGCATCATCGGCAGGTGAACGGCGGCAAAGGGCAGGTCGTCGATGTCGCGCTGTACGAAGCCGTCTTCAACATGATGGAAAGCGTGGTGCCCGAATACGGCGTGTACGGCATGGTCCGTGAGCGCACGGGCGCATCGCTGCCGGGTATCGTGCCGTCCAACACCTATCCGTGCCGCGACGGAAGCATCGTGATCGGCGGCAACAGCGATCCCATCTTCAAGCGCCTGATGCTCGCGATCGACCGCGAAGACCTTGCGAACGACCTATCGCTCGCGCATAACGATGGCCGCGTGCCGCGCACGCAGGAGATCGACGGCGCGATCGCCGCGTGGCTAGCCAGCCGCACGATCGACGAAGCGCTCGACGTGCTGAACGCCGCCGACGTGCCCGTGGGCCGCATCTACAGCGTCGCCGACATGTTCACCGATCCGCAGTACGTCGCGCGCCAGATGATCCAGACGTTCAAGTGGCACGATGGCCGCGACATCACGCTGCCGAACGTCACGCCGAAGCTCTCGGAGACGCCCGGCGAGACGCGCTGGCTCGGGCCGGAACTGGGTGAACATACGGATGAAGTTCTGCAAACGCTGGGTTATGATGCGGACCACATTGCAAGGTTGCACGCGCAACAGATCGTGTAGCGGGCACACACGCTAGCGCACGAAGACGGGCGGATCAGCCCGCGACAGAACAAAAACTGGAGACAGGACCATGCAACGAAGAAGCTTCCTCGCAGGCGGCGCGGCACTCGCGGGCGCCTCGCTCGTCGGCTCGCCGCTCGCGTTCGCGCAAAGCAAGCTGGAGACGTCGAAAGTCGCGATCGCTGTCGGCGGCAAGAACCTCTTCTACTACCTGCCGCTCACCATCGCCGAGCGCCGCAATTTCTTCAAGGACGAAGGGCTCGAAATCGAAATCTCCGATTTCGCGGGCGGCTCGCAGGCGTTGAAGGCGGCCGTCGGCGGCAGCGCGGATGTGGTGTCCGGCGCGTTCGAGCACACGCTGCTGTTGCAGGCGAAGAGCCAGTACTTTCGAGAATTCGTGCTGCAAGGCCGCGCGCCGCAGATCGTGCTCGCCGTGTCGAAGAAGACGATGGCGAACTACAAGTCGATCGCCGATCTGAAGGGCAAGAAAATCGGCGTGACAGCGCCGGGCTCGTCGACGTCGATCATGGCGAGCTTCGTGCTCGCCAAAGCCGGGCTGACGGCGAAGGACGTGTCGTTTATCGGCGTCGGCGCGGGCGCCGGCGCGATCGCCGCGTTGCAGTCCGGCCAGATCGACGCGCTCGCCAATCTCGACCCGGTGATGACCAAGCTCGAACGCTCGGGCGAGATTCGCGTCGTGTCGGATACGCGCACGCTCAGCGACACGCGCACGGTGTTCGGCGGCAACATGCCGGCCGGCTGCCTGTACGCCTCGCAATCGTTCATCAGCAAGAATCCGAATACGACGCAGGCGCTCACCAACGCGATGGTGCGCGCGCTCAAGTGGCTGCAGACGGCAACGGGCACCGAGCTGATCAACACCGTGCCTGAGTCGTATCTGCTCGGCGACCGCGCGCTGTATCTGGATGCGTGGCAGCACGTGAAAGAGGCAATGTCGCCCGATGGCCTGATGCCCGCCGACGGCCCCGCGACGTCGCTGAAGACGCTGCAGGCGTTCGACGAGACGATAAAGGGCAAGCCGATCGATCTGTCGAAGACCTGGACGAACGACTTCGTGAAGAAGGCGCTCGCGACGGTCAAGGCATAACGCGCGATCTAAACTTCGATTCAACCTCGATCCGTACCGGGCTTCCGCCCGGCGACGCGCGTGCGGGCGGAAGCCCTGCCGTGTCACGACGTGGCGACATCGAACCACCGAAGCATCGAAACAAGCGAGCCGAACGATGACCGTTGCCGCCCTGGCGCTCGAAAACATTACCTGCACGTTTGCGTCGCGCGAGAAGCGCGGGCAAAGCTACACCGCCGTCAAGGACACGACGCTGCGCATCGCGCCGGGCGAGTTCGTCTCCGTGGTCGGCCCGACGGGCTGCGGCAAGTCGACCTTGCTGAACGTCGGCGCGGGGCTGCTGGAGCCGTCCTCGGGCGCGGTGACGGTGTTCGGCGAGCCGCTCTCGGGCATCAACCGGCGCGCGGGCTACATGTTCCAGGCCGACGCGCTGATGCCGTGGCGCTCGGCGCTCGATAACGTGCTGGCGGGCCTGTCGTTCCATGACGTGCCGCGCGCCGAAGCTCTCGCGCGCGCCGACGAATGGCTGAAGCGCGTCGGCCTAGGTGGGTTCGGGGATCGTTATCCGCATCAGCTGTCGGGCGGCATGAGAAAGCGGGTCGCGATGGCGCAGACGCTGATCCTCGATCCCGACATCATCCTGATGGACGAGCCGTTTTCCGCGCTCGATATCCAGACGCGCCAGCTGATGGAAAACGAGCTGCTCGATCTGTGGGCCGCGAAGCGCAAGGCCGTGCTCTTCATCACGCACGATCTGGATGAAGCGATTGCGATGTCGGACCGCGTCGTGGTGCTGTCGGCGGGGCCGGGTACGCGGCCGATCGGCGAGTTCACGATCGATCTGCCGCGCCCGCGCGATGTCGCCGAAGTGCGCTCGCATCCGCGCTTCGTCGAATTGCACGCGCAGATCTGGAGTGTGCTGCGCGATGAAGTGCTCAAAGGTTATCAGCAGCAATTGACGGTCGCGCCGGAGGGCAACTGAGATGTGGAAAGCATTGCGCCCGAACCGCGCGAACCTCGTGATCTGGCAGTGGCTGCTGCTCGTGCTGTGCTTCGTGCTCTGGTACGTGCTGACGAGCCCGACACTGTTGCCCGCGTTCTATTTCGACGACGCCAACAAGGCCGCGTTCTTCTTCGGCGAGCCGCAGAAAGTACTCGTGCGGATCTGGGAATGGTTCGCGTCTGGTGAAATCTATCTGCACCTGTGGATCACGCTGATCGAGACCGTGCTCGCGTTTGCGCTGGGCACGGTGCTCGGACTGGGGGTCGGCTTGTGGCTCGCGCTGTCGCCGCTCGCGAGCGCGTTGTTCGACCCGTACATCAAGGCCGCCAACTCGATGCCGCGGGTGATTCTCGCGCCGATTTTCGGCGTGTGGTTCGGGCTCGGCATCTGGTCGAAGGTCGCGCTCGGCGTGACGCTCGTGTTCTTCATCGTGTTCTTCAACGTCTATCAGGGCGTGAAAGAAGTGAGCCCCGTCGTGCTCGCGAACGCACGCATGCTCGGCGCGAACCGCAAGCAGCTGCTGCGCGCCGTCTATCTGCCGAGCGCGATGAGCTGGGTGTTTTCGAGCCTGCATACGTCGGTGGGGCTGGCGTTCGTCGGCTCGGTGGTGGGCGAGTATCTGGGTTCGGCGCGCGGCGTCGGCTATCTGATCCTGCAGGCCGAAGGCACGTTCGATATCAACACCGTGTTTGCCGGCATTCTCGTGCTGACGGCTTTCGCGTTGATACTCGATGCGATCGTCGGCGCGATGGAGAAGCGCCTGATGAAATGGCAGCCGAAGAGTGGCGAGACAGAAAAGCTCTGATCGCCCGACGTTCCAATTGAAAAACGGCGCGTGACCTGCGAAGGTCACGCGCCGTTTGTGTTTGAAAGGCGATTGAGGCTTACGGCGTGATCACGATCTTGCCGAGCACGCGCCGCTGCGCCATGTCGTTGAGCGCGCGCGCCGTGTCTTCGAGCGGATAACGCGCCGACACGAGCGGCGTGAGCTTGCCTTCGCGAATCCAGCCGAGCATTTCTTGAAACGCGGCGGCATTGCGTTGCGGCTCGCGCCGCGCGAAATCGCCCCAGAACACGCCGACGATGCTCGCGCCTTTCAGCAGTGCGAGATTGAACGGCAGCTTCGGAATTTCGCCGTTCGCAAAGCCCACGACGAGATAGCGCCCGCGCCAGCCGATGCTGCGAAATGCCGGCTCCGCATAACTGCCGCCGACAGGGTCATAAATCACATCGGGCCCGTTGCCGTCCGTGAGCACCTTGATGCGTTCGCGCAAGTCTTCCGTCGCGTAGTTGATGGTTGCGTCGGCACCGTGCGCGACGCAGGTCGCGAGCTTCTCGTCGCTCGATGCCGCCGCGATCACGCGTGCGCCGAGCGCCTTGCCGATTTCGACGGCGGCGAGTCCTACACCGCCTGCCGCGCCGAGCACGAGCATCGTCTCGCCCGCTTTCAGTGCCGCGCGATCGACCACGGCGTGATGCGACGTGCCATAGGCGAGGGTGAAGACGGCTGCCGTCTCGAGGTCGGCGTCCTCGGGCAACGGCACGCATGCGCTCGCGTCCGCGACGGCCTGCTCGGCAAAGCCGCCTTGCTGCGTGTAGGCGACCACCCGCATGCCGGGCCTGAACTGCGTGACGCCGTCGCCGACGGCGCGCACGATACCCGCGACTTCCGCGCCGGGCGTGAAGGGCAGGGGCGGCTTGAACTGGTATTTGTTCTGGATGATCAGCACGTCGGGAAAGTTGACGCTTGCCGCTTTGACGTCGATTGCGATCTGGCCGGCTTGCGGCACGAGATCGGGCAGTTCCTCGATGTTCAAGCTTTCAGGCGGCCCGTACTGGTTGCAGCGGATTGCGCGCATCGTGTCTCCCTTCGGTCAATGTGCGTTGCAGGCTTCACGGTTCATGCATGGTTCATAAGCGTGCTTCCGACTGCGTGCCGGTCGCGTGGTTGATGCAACGCGTGTGCCGCTGCGAAGTAACGCCACGAAGCAACAGTCGCCATCTGCCGAACCCTTGTAGCAGAGCAGTGTAAAGCAAGCTCGAACGACCGTGCGCTTTCACCATGCTGCTGCACACATGCCACGCTGCATGAAAGCATAGGCATGCGCGGGGCCCGTGTGTCGTTCGCGTGCCTTGTTTCCTCGGTTACAATCGCCGCATGCGAATCCTACTCAGCAATGACGACGGTTATCTGGCGCCAGGCCTTGCTGCGCTTTACGAAGCGCTGAAGCCGCTCGCCGATGTCACCGTGATGGCTCCCGAACAGAATTGCAGCGGCGCGTCGAATTCGCTGACGCTTTCGCGCCCGCTGTCGGTGCTGCGCTCGGCCAACGGTTTCTACTACGTGAACGGCACGCCGACCGATTCCGTCCACATCGCGCTGACGGGCATGCTCGATCACACGCCCGATCTCGTCGTGTCCGGCATCAACAACGGGCAGAACATGGGCGAGGACACGCTGTACTCGGGCACCGTCGCCGCGGCGACGGAAGGCATCATGTTCAATGTGCCCGCTATCGCGTTTTCACTCGTCGATAAAGACTGGGTGCATCTCGAAGACGCCACGCGTGTTGCCGCCGAAATCGTTGCGCACTATCTCGAGCGTCCGTTGCCCGGTTATCCGTTGCTGAATGTCAACATTCCGAACCTGCCTTACGAGCAGTTGCTCGAGTGGCGCATCACGCGCCTGGGCAAGCGGCATCCGTCGCAGCCGGTGATCCGGCAGACCAATCCGCGCGGCGAGCCGATCTACTGGATTGGACCGGCGGGCGGCGCGCGCGATGCCAGCGAAGGCACCGACTTCCACGCGGTGGCCAACGGCCTCGTGTCGATCACGCCGCTGCAACTCGATCTGACCCATACGGCTATGCTGCCCGCGGCGCGCGACTGGCTGAGCGCCGGGAGCGGCGCTTCATGACGGGCGAGCGCGCAAAGCGCTTTCCGCTTGGACTCGAAGACCTGGTGCGCGAGCCGCGCCGGGCGGACGCACGCGGCGCGAAAGCGGGTGCGGCCAAGCCGGCTGCATCGAAGCCTGCCGCAACCAAGACGGCCGTACCCAATCTGAACGCGCAGGCAGCAGGCCGCGCGCGCAGCGGCGTGAGCGGCAACGTGGCCGCAAAAACGCCGGCGGGCGCGAAGAGCGCGACAGGCATCCTCAATTCGAACGCGAAAGCGGCCAGTTCGTCCGCGCGCACGCCCGCGATTACAAAAAGTCCGTCCGGAATCGTCAATACGAAAGGCGCAACCACGATCCGCAATGACGGCGCGCGCAACCAGTTGCCGCGTCCCGTGACGACGTCGTTCGAGCGCACGGGCGCGCCCAACGTCGCGTTGACGAGCGCCGTCACGCTGACGTCAGAACGCGTGCGCGAGCGGATGGTCGAAAGGCTGCGGGCGAACGGCATCACGGACCCGCGCGTGCTCGACGCGATGGCGATGGTGCCGCGTCATATGTTCGTCGATCCCGGCCTTGCCACGCAGGCTTACGAGGACGCGGCTCTGCCGATCGGCCATCACCAGACGATCTCGAAGCCTTCTGTGGTCGCGCGGATGATCGAGCTGGCCGCGCAGGGCCGCACGCTCGCGAACGTGCTGGAAATCGGCACCGGCTGCGGCTATCAGGCCGCGGTGCTGAGCCACGTCGCGCGCGACGTCTATTCGATTGAACGCATCAAGCCGCTTTACGAGCGCGCGAAGACGAACCTGCGTCCGCTGCGCATCCCGAACATCCGTCTGCACTACGGCGACGGACGGATCGGTTTGCCGGCCGCGGCACCGTTCGATGCGATCGTGATCGCGGCAGCTGGGCTCGATGTGCCGCAGGCGCTGCTCGAGCAGCTTGCCATTGGCGCGCGGCTTGTGGCGCCTGTCGGATCGCAGGACGGACAGTCGCAGGTACTCACGCTCGTCGAGCGCACGGGGCCCGCGCAGTGGCGCGAATCGCGGCTTGATCGCGTTTTCTTTGTCCCCTTAAAATCCGGAGTGATTTAACCCCGATGAGTATGTTTCGCGCGATGCAAAGAACAAGCCTGAATGTCCCGTTGTCCGTCGCTCAGCGCAGCGTTTGCGTGGCCATGCTGTCCGTCCTGGCCGCATGTGCAACGCGGCTCGATCAGGCGCCCGTCGTCGATCGCTCCGGCACCCTTGGCACCGTCACGCAGGCGGGCGCCGCGCCCGGCGCGCAGCCGGCCGTGCCGCTCGGCCCGCCGCCTCCGGGCTATTACCGAGTGAAGCCCGGCGATACGTTGTATAGGATCGCGCTCGAAAACGGTCAAAACTATCGCGACATCGCCACGTGGAACAACCTGACGAACCCGAACCAGATCGAAGTCGACCAGTTGCTGCGCGTGGCGCCGCCGGGCGCGAACGGCGCACCCGTCGTGCCGGGTGTTGCGACCGCGCCGATTGGCGGTGGCGCGGTGCAGAACGCGCCAATTGCGGGCGTGCAGCCGGCGCCGTCGGCGGGCCTGGCCAACCAGCCGCCCATTTACGGTGCGGCGCCGGGCGCGTCAGGTGCACAGGCGATCACGCCGCCGCCCGCGGCCAGCGACGCGACGGCGTCGAACGGCAACGTGACGTTTGCATGGCCCGTGCGTGGTCCGTTGTTGAACGGCTTTGATGATTCGAAGAACAAAGGCGTGAACATCGGCGGATCGGCGGGCGAAGCGGTAAAGGCTTCTGCTGATGGTCGCGTGGTTTATGCAGGAAATGGGCTGCGCGGTTACGGCAATCTCATTATCATCAAACATGACGCGACGTATCTCACAGCGTATGCACATAATCGTGCTTTGATGGTAAAAGAGGGTGACGCGGTGACCAAAGGTCAGAAGATCGCCGAAATGGGCAACAGTGATTCGGACCGCGTGATGTTGCATTTCGAAGTTCGCCGCCAGGGTAAGCCTGTCGACCCAATGAAGTATTTGCCGCCGCAATAAGCCAAGCGATACGACCATGCCGAAATCGAAGCGCCGCCCGTCGCAAGCAGAGACTGAGTCCGTGAGCCGTGCCACGCCTGTTTCGGTGGACGACGCTGGCGCTTCGGAGGTCGATGACGACAACGTCGAGGACCTCGAGAACTCCAACGATTCCGAAGAGCGTGCGTCGGGTCGCGACGAGGAATCTGAGGGGCGCGAAAGCGCAAACGATTCCGCGCCCGACGCCGACGACTTTCGCGCGTTGCTGCAGGCCGAACTCACGGCCGACACGATCCAGCACTACCTGAACCGGATCAGCGTGAAGCCGCTGCTCACCGTCGAGGAAGAGCAGCGCTATTCGCGCCTCGCGAAGGCGGGCGAGTTCGAAGCGCGCCAGGTGATGATCGAGCGCAATCTGCGGCTCGTGGTCAGCATCGCGAAGGGCTATCTGAATCGCGGCGTGCCGCTGCTCGATCTGATCGAAGAGGGCAACCTCGGCCTGATGCACGCGATCGAAAAGTTCGATCCGACGCGCGGCTTCCGTTTCTCGACGTATGCGACGTGGTGGATCCGCCAGAGCATCGAGCGCGCGATCATGAATCAGGCGCGCACGGTGCGGCTGCCGGTGCACGTGATCCGCGAGCTGAACCAGGTGTTGCGCGCGAAGCGCCACCTCGAAAAGAATTCGATGAATTCGGGCGAAGCGGCCGAGCGCCGTGACGCGAGCATCGACGACATTGCGTATCTGACGGGCAAGACGACGGACGAAGTCACCGATATCCTCGCTTTGAACGAGCACACGGCGTCGCTCGATGCGCCGCTCGATCTCGACCCGGCGAGCAGCCTGCTCGATCTGTTGTCCGACGACCAGAGCCAGTCGCCCGATGCCGAGGTGCAGCACCGCGAGCTCGAGACGCTGACGCGCGCGTGGCTCGCGCGGCTGTCGGACAAACATCGTCATGTGATCGAGCGCCGCTTCGGGCTGAATCACATCGAACCGGCCACGCTCGAGGAACTCGCCGACGAAATGGGCCTCACGCGCGAGCGTGTTCGCCAGATCCAGCAAGAGGCGCTCGTGCGTCTGAAGCGCTTCTTTGCGTCCAATGGCGTTCGGAAGGACGCTGTTCTCTAGAAACTGATGACTCCCATTCTGGTATTCGACATCGAGACGATTCCCGATGTCGCCGGCATTCGCCGGCTTGAAAGTCTTCCCGCAACGATGTCCGACGAAGAAGTGGCCGAGCACGCGTTCGCGGCGCGGCGCGAGAAGACGGGCAGTGATTTTCTGCCGCATCATCTGCAGCGTGTCGCGGCGATTTCGTGCGTGTTCCGCGATAACAATGGTTTTCGGGTGCGTTCGCTTGGCACGACCTCGGATGGCGAGGCTTCGCTCGTGCAGTCGTTTTATCGCACGATCGAGAAGTACACACCGCAGCTCGTGTCGTGGAATGGCGGCGGTTTTGATTTGCCGGTGCTGAATTACCGTGCGCTGGTGAATGGTATTCGCGCGAACCGGTTTTGGGATCTTGGCGAGGATGACCGCGATTTCAAGTGGAACAACTACATCAGCCGATACCACGCGCGGCATACCGACTTGATGGATGTGCTGGCGATGTATCAGGCGCGGGCGAATGCGCCGCTCGATGCGCTTGCCAAGCTGTGTGGCTTTCCCGGCAAGCTCGGGATGGATGGCGGGCAGGTGTGGCACGCGTTTCAGGCAGGGCGGATCGATGAGATTCGTAACTACTGTGAGACGGATGTCGTGAATACGTATCTGCTTTATTGTCGGTTTCAGTTGATGCGGGGTGGGTTTTCGCCGGAGGAGTACGCGGATGAAATTGCGTTGGTGAAGAACTCCTTGGCGCAGGAGGCTTCGCCGCACTGGGCCGAGTATCTCGCTGCGTTTGATAATTAGTGGTTTTGATGTCTGCGACGCTGGGTGGTTTGCTTGTGTTCGCGCTGGCATCCGCGATGCGGTGTTTGCTATGCACGCGGTTTGGTTTATTTGCCTTGGCGCTGGCATCCGCGTTATGCCTTCGTGCTTCAAGCGTCGCCCCTGTGCGGGGCGGCACCTACTTTTCTTTGCCGCCCCGCACAGGGGCGACGCTTGAGCTGCAAACACCGTAACGCGGATGCCAGCGCCAACACCAGCGTCGCAGACAAACAAAAATCAACCCATCTCTACGACAATCGGCTGATGATCCGAAGCGCGGGTCGCGCCATCGACCTCACACCTGCGTAACCGCGTCCGCAAATCCTCGGTGACAAATACGAAATCACACGTCAGCGGCCCATCCGCCCACTGGACCTTGTCATAGACACCCGCCGTCATAGGCGGCGTCTCCGCGGGATGCAGCGCAGTCCACGCATCGATAAAAGAAGGACTGCCGTCGAGCGGCTCCAGCATCCGCCGGTAGGCTTCACTATCGTATGCGCTATTGAAATCGCCACACACGATCGCACTGACAGGCCGCCCGGTATCAGCAAAAGGCCCAATGGCGTTCTCGGCGGGTACGGGGTGCGCCGCATGCCCAGCGGCCTCTTGCTGCAACTGGCGCAGCCGATTAACCTGCGCGAGCCGCTGCTTTAGCGAATAAAACTCCAGATGCGTAACGATGACCCGCACCGAACCGCCCGGCGCGCGCAGCACAGCCTCAAGCGCGACGCGCTGCATCGACGGCGCCTCCGAATCGGCCGGCCACGGCAAAGAATGCCGGATCACACGTTCGACGGGCAGCCGCGTCGCGATCGCATTGCCGAACTGCCGTCGCGGCGCAGCCGGTGCATCGAGCTTCAGCGCGGGCAAATCCGCGCCGATCGCCTCCAGCACCGTGAAGCCGGGCAGGGCGTCGGCGATCTCGGCGAACTGGTCGTCGCCCGGATGCCCCGCCAGCACCGAAAAGCCACGCGTGACTTCCTGCAGGCACAGCACATCGAAATCAACGAGCCGCCGCGCCTCGTCGACCGTGCGCGACAGGTTCACGTCCCCGTGCGCACTGCGTCCCCACTGGACATTCCAGCTGATCAGTCGCATCGTCAAATCTCCGTCGGTGTGTGTCGTTCGTCTACAATCTCGTGTTTGGTCCCACTTTTACATAGTCTGTCAGGAAGTCGCAGGTGTCCGAAACTGTCCCCCACATTGGTAAAACGCGCTCGTCCAGGAAGCGCAAGCAGGCGCGCGAAGACGCAGCCGCTGGCCCCTTCAAGGCGCCCGAACTCGATATCGAGTCGCTCGACATGGAAGCGCGCGGCGTCGGCCGCACCGTCACGGAAGACGGCTCGCCCGGCAAGGTCATCTTCGTCGAGGGCGCGCTGCCCGGCGAACGTGTAACCTATTCGAGCTACCGGAAGAAGCCGAGTTTCGAACAGGCGCAGGTCGTCGATATTCTTAAAGAGAGCGTGATCCGTACCCGCCCGCAGTGCAAGTTTTTTGGCATCTGCGGCGGTTGTTCGATGCAGCATCTCGACGTGCGCGCGCAGATCGCCGTCAAGCAGCGCGTGCTCGAAGACAATCTGATGCATCTGTCGAAGCTGCGTCCGGAAACCGTGTTCCGGCCGATCCACGGTCCGTCGTGGGGCTACCGCTATCGTGCGCGCCTCACCGTGCGCAACGTCGTGAAGAAGGGCGGCGTGCTGGTCGGTTTTCATGAGAAGAAGAGCAGCTACGTCGCCGATATGACGAGCTGCGAAGTGCTGCCGCCGCATGTGTCCGACATGCTGGTGCCGCTGCGGCACATGGTCGAAGCGCTGTCGATTCGCGATCGCATGCCGCAGATCGAACTGGCTGTCGGCTCGTCGGTGACGGCGCTCGTGCTGCGCGTTCTGGAGCCGATCAACGAGGCCGACGAACAGGTGCTGCGCGATTTCGCCGATCAGCACAACGTCCAGTTCTGGCTGCAGCCGAAGGGTCCGGACACGGTCTATCCGTTCTATCCGCTCGATGCGCAGCTCGACTACACGCTGCCCGAATACGGCATCCGCATGCCGTTCCGTCCCACCGACTTCACGCAGGTCAACCATCAGATCAACCGTGTGCTGGTCGGCCGCGCGCTGCGGTTGCTGGCGCCCGCGAAGACGGACCGCGTGCTCGATCTGTTCTGCGGCATCGGCAACTTCACGCTGCCGCTTGCGCGGATTTCGCGCGAAGTGGTCGGTATCGAAGGCAGCGAGGTGCTGACCTCGCGCGCGCTCGACAACGCGAAGGAAAATGGCGTCGACAGCCATACGTCGTTCGCTAGCCGCAACCTGTTCGAAGTCACCGCCGACGACATCCGCGCGCTCGGTCACTTCGACAAGTACCTGATCGATCCGCCGCGCGAAGGCGCGCTCGCGGTGTCGAAGGCGCTGGCGGATATTGCGCAGAGCGGCGAAGGGCCGTTGCCGAAGCGCATCGTCTACGTGTCGTGCAACCCCGCGACGCTCGCGCGCGACGCGGGCCTGCTCGTGCACGAAGCGGGCTACCGGTTGAAGGGTGCGGGCGTCGTGAACATGTTCCCGCATACGTCGCACGTCGAGTCGATTGCGCTCTTCGAGCGCGACTGAATGTGACGGGCTGAAGCGTCCGCCCACTGCGAAAACGCGGAAATGCGGACGCCAGAAACGAAAACGCCACGGTATGAGCCGTGGCGTTTTTTTATCCGGTCAGGCGGCTCAGAACTGCCACCACGACTTTTCCTTGCCCGGACGGGCATGGCCCGTGATGTACGGGCTGTCCGGGAAGGTGCCGGCCAGGATGCGCTTCGTGTCGTCCGCGAGTTGCGGCTGATCCAGTTTCTGATACGACAGCATCATGATGTGCAGCGCGTCTTCGATCGCAGGCGCGTTCTTGTATTCCTTGATCGCGAGCTGCGCACGGTTGATGGCGGCCACATACGCGCCGCGGCGGTAGTAGTAGTCCGCCGCGTGCACTTCGTGCGACGCGAGCGCGTTCACGATATAGCGCATGCGCTGGGCGGCATCCGGTGCGTACTTGCTCTGCGGATACTTGTCGACGACGACCTTGAACGCGTCATACGACTCGCGCAGCGACTTCGGATCGCGCTCGCTCATGTCCTGGCCCGAGAAGCGGCCGAACAGGCCCAGATCGTCGTTGAAGTGGATCATGCCCTTCAGGTAATACGCGTAGGGGATGTCCGGGTGATCCGGGTGAAGCTGGATGAAGCGGTTGACGGCCTGGTCGGCGGCGTCCGTTTCGCTGTCCTTCCAGTTGCAGTACGCGACGTTGATCTGCGCCTGCTGCGCGAAGTGGCCGAACGGGTCGCGGCCTTCGAGTGCTTCGAAGTATTTCGCGCACTTGCCGAAGTCGCCGCCGCTCAAGGAGTCTTGCGCCTCCGTATATAATTTATTGTTGGTCCACGTGGCCGTTTCGTCGGTCTTTTCCGGCAGGCCGTGACAGGCCGCTATCAGCGTAACGGCCGCCATGGAAGCGCCATAGAGGGCTGCTTTCCTGGCCAGCTTTTGGGCCACCGTCTTTCGAACAGTTTGAGTAATGATGTTCAAGGCTCGCATTTTCCAGTCTAGCTTTACGTCCAGGTGACCCAGTCTCGATGACCCGTTCCAATACTCCGCGCCCCGGTCAGGGCGCGCGGAAGAGCAACAAAGATTATAGCCCAAGCGCCGACCTCGCCAACGCATCCGCGGGTGAACCGGGCGCCGATGCACTCGACGACGATCTCGTCGACGATGCGCTCGCCCCACAGCCTGTATCCGCCGCGGAGCAAGGCTCCGCGCGGCGCGCGGACGAAACGCCGCGCGTCGTCACGGTGCCGTCCGAGCTTGCCGGCGAGCGGCTCGACAAGGTGCTCGCCAAAGTCTTTCCGGAGTTTTCACGCAGCCGGCTGCAAAGCTGGATCGAGGCGCAGCGTGTGCGCGTCGACGGGCAGCCCGCGAAAATCCGCCATCCGGTGCCGCTTGGCGCATCGATCGAGCTCGTGCCCGATCTGCTGCCCGAGCAGCTCGCGTTCACGCCGGAACCCGTGCCGCTCGATATCGTCTATGAAGACGACACGCTCGTCGTGATCAACAAGCCGGCCGGCCTCGTCGTGCATCCCGCTGCGGGGAACTGGAGCGGCACGGTGCTCAACGGCCTGCTGCATCGCTATGGCGACGCGGCGGCGGGCTTGCCGCGCGCGGGCATCGTGCATCGGCTGGACAAGGAAACATCGGGGCTGATGGTCGTCGCGCGCACGCTCGAAGCGCAAACCGATCTCGTGCGCCAGCTGCAGGCGCGCACCGTGAAACGCCGCTATCTCGCGCTCGTGTGGGGCAACATGCGCGACGAAGGCACGATCGACGCGCCGATCGGCCGCGATCCTCGCGAGCGCACGCGCATGGCCGTGGTGACGGGCGCAGCGGGCAAGCCGGCGCGCACGCACTTCCGGCGCATCGATTCGGCGATATGGGAGCGGCAGCCCGTGTCAGCGATTCACTGCGATCTGGAGACGGGCCGCACGCATCAGATCCGCGTGCATTGCGCGCACATCGGCCATCCGCTGCTCGGCGACCCTGTTTATGGACGCGCGCGCGGCAAGCGTTCGGTGGCGCCGCTGCCGGGCGGCTTTGCGCGCCAGGCGCTGCATGCATGGCGGCTCGCGCTGGTTCATCCACGGACGGGCCGCACGATGCAATGGCGCGCCGACGTGCCGGACGATATCGCTGAACTGTCCGAAGCGTTGGGCCTCGGCCGCGAGCACGAAGCAGCATACCAGGAAGATTTCGACGAGTATGACGACGACTACGATGACGAAGCCGAAGCATCGATCGAAGACGACTACGACGATGAAGACGATGCCGACGACGAAGCCTCACCCGACAAGGACGACCGCGCATGACGCTGCCTGAGCTGACCACGAATGACGTGCTGCGCCCCGAGTGGTCCGTGTCGTCGCGCGTGCGGGCGCTCGTCACGACGCGCAATGGCGGCGAGAGCCTGCCGCCGTTCGGCACATGGCGCGATGGCGTCGATGGACCGGGCGGGCTGAATCTCGGTAGGAAGTCGGGCGACGATCCCGCGCATGTCGAAGCAAACCGCGCGCGTCTGATGACGCTGACAGCGCACGATGAGGCCGCATGGCTCTCGCAGGTTCATGGCGCGACCGTCGTGAATGCAGACGACGTGCTGGCCGCCACACAGCGCGGCGAACCGTTGATGCAAGCCGACGCCAGCGTGACCGACCGGACGGGCCCGGTATGCGTGGTGATGATCGCCGATTGCATGCCCGTTCTGCTATGCGATCCGCAAGGCCGCGCGGTGGGCGCCGCGCACGCGGGCTGGCGCGGTCTCGCGTCGGGTGTCGTGGAGAATACGGCGCAGCGTGTCGCATCGCTCGCGGGCACTGACATGTCAGTGCTGCATGCTTATCTCGGCCCATGCATCGGCCCGCAGGCCTTCGAGGTCGGACCAGATGTGCGTGACGCCTTCATGAAAGGTGTCGGCGGCGCACAACGCGATATCGTCGCCAGCGCCTTCGTCGAGCACCCGCTGAATGCCGGCAAGTTCCTCGCGGATCTGCCGGGGCTCGCGCGCTGGCGTCTCGCGCAGATCGGCGTGACGAACGTGACAGGCGGCGATCACTGCACGGTCACCGAACGCGAGCGGTTCTACTCCTATCGACGCGATCGCGAAACGGGCCGCATGGCCGCGCTGATCTGGCTCGCGGATCAATGACAGGCGCGTCTAACTGCCGCTGCGCAAAGGCAATTTTGCTGCGCGTGGCCCGACGTCGAGCGGGGTCTTATGCAGTCTTATGCTGCACTGCGCGAAAATAAGAAGACCTACGCGGTTGCGCAGTGCATAAGCGTTCCGCGCGTTCCCCCATCAGCCAGACGAGCCCGTAGTCACGGGCTCGTTTTGCATTGCACAGCACAATCGTTTCTTCCATCGGCAATTCGGTTTCATATACATCGGGAAAACGATGATGAAAAAATTATCGCAGTGCGGCAAAATCGGGAACAAGCATTGACATGCCTTGCGATGGGGCGCAAGAATGTTCTCCACCGGGCAAGGGCGTAACGCGGTCGCGATCCACTCGCGCCTGCCGCGCAAGTACCTGCCTCTCAACCCGTCCGCGAGGACATTTCGGTTAAAAGCAGGCATGGCTGCATCTCAAACTTCCTCGACTTCTTCTCGCACGGACACCTCGTCGGACCGCACGCAGCAGCAAGCGGATGCGGCAGGGGTCCATCAATGGTTCGATGCCTGGATGAACGCATGGCGTTCGCTAGGCGCGCAGG
Source organism: Paraburkholderia sp. SIMBA_054 (assembly GCF_046534875.1). Taxonomy (NCBI): domain Bacteria; kingdom Pseudomonadati; phylum Pseudomonadota; class Betaproteobacteria; order Burkholderiales; family Burkholderiaceae; genus Paraburkholderia; species Paraburkholderia sp. SIMBA_054. The sequence continues at coordinate 51,620 of NZ_JAWRXV010000012.1, forward strand.
CTGCAGCGAACGGCAATCCTTTTAGTGTCCCCGCTATGCCCGACTTCGCGAAAGCGGCGACGGCGCAGGCCGGTTCGCTGCCGTTTGCGAATCCCTTCTTCGAGCAAATCGCCAAACAGTTTGCGCAAACGCAAGCTCAACCGGGCGGTCCGGCCGAAGGCCAGCCGTTCAACGCATTCTTCGGGCAGGCATTCAATCCTCAGTTCGCGCAACAGTTCACGCAGCAGCTTGCCGGGTTGAAGGTGCCGAGCGCATCGATCCCGTCCACGCGTCTTCAGCAGTTGCAGTCCGACTATTCGCGCGAGGCGATGCAGTTGCTGCAACAGTCGACGCAGACAAGCTCGTCGGGTATCGAGCTCAAGGACCGGCGCTTCAGTTCGGATGCGTGGAAGACGACGCCCGTCTACGCGTACACGGCAGCGTGGTATCTGCTGAACGCGCGTTATCTGCAGGAACTGGTCGATGCGCTCGAAACCGACCAGAAAACCCGTGAGCGCATCCGCTTCGCCGTGCAGCAATGGACGGCGGCCGCCTCGCCGAGCAACTTCTTCGCGCTGAATCCCGAAGCGCAAAAGACGCTGCTCGAAAGCAACGGCGAAAGCCTGCGCCAGGGCGTGACGAACCTGCTCAACGACATGCAGCGCGGCAAGATATCGCAGACGGACGAATCGCGTTTCGTAGTCGGCAAGAATCTCGCGATGTCGGAAGGTTCCGTCGTGTTCGAGAACGAGCTGATGCAGCTGATCCAGTACAAGCCGCGCACGGCCACCGTGTACGAGCGGCCGTTGCTGATCGTGCCGCCTTGCATCAACAAGTACTACATCCTCGATCTCCAACCTGAGAACTCGCTCGTCGCGCACGCGGTCGAGTCGGGCCATCAGGTGTATCTGATTTCGTGGCGCAACGCGGACCAGTCGATCGCCGAGAAGGGATGGGACGACTACATCGGCGATGGCGTGCTGGCCGCGATCGAAACTACGCGCCAGATCAGCGGCCGCGAGCAGATCAACACGCTCGGTTTCTGTATCGGCGGCACGTTGCTCGCGACGGCGCTGGCCGTGGCGTCGGCACGCGGCGAGCATCCCGCGGCATCGATGACGCTGCTGACGGCGATGCTCGACTTCGCCGACACGGGCATCCTCGACATCTTCGTCGACGAAGCGCATGTGCAGATGCGGGAGCAGACCATCGGCGGCAAGAACGGCACGCCCGCTGGCCTGATGCGCGGCCTCGAGTTCGCGAACACGTTCTCGTTCCTGCGCCCGAACGATCTCGTGTGGAACTACGTGGTCGACAACTACCTGAAGGGCCGCACGCCGATGCCGTTCGACCTGCTGTACTGGAACAGCGATTCGACGAGCCTGCCGGGTCCGATGTACTGCTGGTATCTGCGCAACACGTATCTGGAAAACAAGCTGCGCGAGCCGGGAGCGCTGACCACGTGCGGCGAGAAGGTGGACCTGACGCGCATCGACGTGCCGACGTTCATCTACGGCTCGCGTGAAGACCACATCGTGCCGTGGGAAACGGCGTATGCGTCGGTGCCGTTGCTGACGGGGCCGCGCAAGTTCGTGCTCGGCGCGTCGGGCCATATCGCCGGCGTGATCAATCCGCCGTCGAAGAAGAAGCGCAGCTTCTGGTCGGTAGCGGGCGACGATAAAACGCTGCCCGACAATCCCGCCGACTGGTTCGAAAGCGCAACGGAAACACCCGGCAGCTGGTGGCCCGAATGGACGAACTGGCTCGACCAGTTCGCCGGCAAGAAGGTGAAGCCCGCGGCGCAAGCCGGCTCGGCCGAGTTCCCGGTGATCGAACCCGCGCCTGGCCGCTACGTGCAGGAGCGCGAATAATCGTTCGGGTGCCGAATCATTCGCATACGGTCGCCGTCGAAGTGAAAAGAGCGACCGCCGCCTGACGGATAACGAGTGACGACGGATGGAGTGAGACAGACGCTGTATCGCAGTAATGCTGACTTGACCGGATTAACAACTTGACGGGGTACTGTGGAGCATGTCGCCGCAGCCCCGGAGGAAACGAAAATGACTGACGTAGTGATCGTATCGGCGGCCCGCACGGCTGTCGGCAAATTCGGTGGGTCGCTGGCGAAGATTGCGGCGCCGGAACTGGGTGCCACGGTGATCCGCGCCGTGCTGGAGCGCTCGGGCCTCAAGCCCGAGCAGATTAGCGAAGTCATCCTGGGTCAGGTGCTGACGGCGGGTTCTGGGCAGAACCCGGCGCGCCAGTCGCTGATCAAGGCCGGTCTGCCGATGGCAGTGCCCGGCATGACCATCAACAAGGTGTGCGGCTCGGGCCTGAAGGCCGTGATGCTGGCCGCCAACGCGATCATCGCGGGCGACGCGGACATCGTCATCGCGGGCGGCCAGGAAAACATGAGCGCGGCGCCGCACGTGCTGCCGGGCTCGCGCGACGGCTTCCGCATGGGCGACGCGAAGCTGATCGACAGCATGATCGTCGACGGCCTGTGGGACGTGTACAACCAGTACCACATGGGCGTGACGGCTGAGAACGTTGCGAAGGAATACGGCATTTCGCGCGAAGACCAGGACAAGTTCGCGGCGCTTTCGCAGAATAAGGCGGAAGCCGCACAGAAGGCCGGCCGCTTCGATGATGAAATCGTGCCGATCCAGATTCCGCAGCGAAAGGGCGATCCGCTGTCGTTCGCAACGGATGAATTCGTGCGCCACGGCGTCACGGCCGAAGCGCTGGCGGGCTTGAAGCCGGCCTTCTCGAAGGAAGGCACGGTGACGGCGGCGAACGCGTCGGGTCTGAACGACGGCGCGGCGGCGGTTGTCGTGATGTCGGCGAAGAAGGCGGAAGCGCTGGGTCTCACGCCGCTCGCGCGCATCAAGGCGTACGCGAACGCGGGCGTCGATCCGAAGGTGATGGGCATGGGCCCGGTGCCGGCATCGCGCCGTTGTCTGGAGCGTGCTGGCTGGGGCGTGAACGACCTCGACCTGATGGAAATCAACGAGGCATTCGCGGCGCAGGCGCTGGCCGTACACAAGCAGATGGGCTGGGACACGTCGAAGGTGAACGTGAACGGCGGCGCGATCGCGATCGGCCACCCGATCGGCGCATCCGGCGCCCGGATTCTCGTCACGCTGCTGCACGAAATGCAGAAGCGCGATGCGAAGAAGGGCCTCGCGTCGCTGTGTATCGGCGGCGGCATGGGCGTGGCGCTCGCGCTCGAGCGTCCGTAAGCGGTCGTTTCACAAGGAGGCCGCCGCGCGTGCCGGTGCCGCCCAACGGCGACTGGCAGCGCGGCGTGGTCCGATGCTTTCGCGCGGTTGGCTGCATCGAACGCGCCGAACGCATCGGATATCGGAAGGCGAAGCACGAGGCGGCTGGCGTCTCGTAAAACGATAATGGAGTGTGTGTTATGTCACAACGAATTGCGTACGTAACGGGCGGCATGGGTGGCATCGGCACGAGCATTTGCCAGCGTCTGCTGAAGGATGGCTACAAGGTGGTCGCAGGCTGCGGCCCGAATTCCCCGCGTCGCGTGAAATGGCTTGAAGATCAGAAGGCGTTGGGCTTCGACTTCGTTGCGTCGGAAGGCAACGTGGGCGACTGGGAGTCGACCAAGCTCGCGTTCGACAAGGTCAAGGCCGAGGTCGGTGAAATCGACATACTGGTGAATAATGCGGGCATCACGCGCGACGTCGTGTTCCGCAAGATGACGCATGAAGACTGGACGGCCGTGATCGACACGAACCTGACCAGCCTTTTCAACGTGACGAAACAGGTGATCGACGGCATGGTCGAGCGTGGCTTTGGACGCGTGATCAACATCTCGTCGGTGAACGGCCAGAAAGGCCAGTTCGGTCAAACGAACTATTCGACCGCGAAGGCGGGGATTCACGGTTTCACGATGGCGCTCGCGCAGGAAGTGGCCACCAAGGGCGTGACGGTCAACACCGTTTCGCCGGGCTACATCGGCACGGACATGGTGAAATCGATTCGCGCCGATGTGCTGGAAAAGATCGTCGCGACGATTCCGGTGCGCCGTCTGGGCACGCCGGATGAAATCGGGTCGATCGTTGCATGGCTGGCGTCGGACGAGTCGGGCTTCTCGACGGGGGCCGATTTCTCGCTGAACGGCGGCCTGCATATGGGCTGATCCGTGAGCGTCCTGTTTTGTCGCAGCAAGAACGAAGCGGGACGTTACATGGTTCAGATGTTTCTGGCGGCGTCTCGTACGCGCAGCGTTTCGCTGTGCGTGCGACAGGACGCCGTTTCTGCGCTTCATTCGCGCTCAAAGGCGTTACATGACCACTACTACAAAGAAAACAGCCGAACGACTCATTAAGAAATATCCGAACCGTCGACTGTACGATACAGAGACCAGCACTTACATCACGTTGACCGATGTGAAGCAGCTCGTGCTGGATCAGGAGGATTTCAAGGTCATCGATGCCAAGAGCAACGAAGACCTGACGCGCAGCATCCTGCTTCAGATCATTCTCGAAGAGGAAAGCGGCGGCCTGCCGATGTTCTCGTCGATCATGTTGTCGCAGATCATCCGTTTCTACGGACACGCGATGCAGGGCATGATGGGCACGTACCTGGAAAAGAACATCCAGGCGTTCATCGACATTCAGAGCAAACTCGCGGATCAGTCGAAGGGCCTGTACGAAGGCAAGACGATGAATCCGGAGGTCTGGTCGCAGTTCATGAACATGCAAGCCCCGATGATGCAGGGGATGATGACCAGCTATATCGAGCAGTCGAAGAACATGTTCGTGCAGATGCAGGAGCAGATGCAGAACCAGGCGAAGACGATGTTCAGCACGTTCCCGTTTACGCAGCCGACGCCGCAAGGGAATCCGGAGCCGGAGAAGAAGTAGGGCGAAGAGCGGGCTGAATACTCGAATCTGCCCGGCGGTGCGCGCCGGGCAGAGGGGTGTTTTCTTCTCGTAAATGTCCGGCTAAGTCTGGTCGTTTTCGGCACGCTGCGACATACAATCTCCAACTGTTTATCTGCATGAAATACCTGATTGAGATTAATTTTTGATATTTCGGATTTCCTGATTTTTTGGCTATAGAAAATCAGAATCGCTAGTGTTGACATGAGCGACCGATAAAAAAATAATATTGGCCCGGACATCAACCGTGGCTCGAGTCTCTCGTTGAATATCGCTGATTAGCTCGACAAGCCTGAGTCCGATCAAGAAGCGGCCGCATAAGCGGCTGTTTTCTATTTTACGGAGATTAAGCGTTTGTCGTGGAACTCCAATATCAGAAAAACGGAATGCCGGTTTTATCCGGCGAATGGATCGATTCAATTCCTCAGTGGCGTTTCATCGCTAACGGACAATTCACGTCTCGGTGTTTCTCTTGGAGCGTGTCCGCGTTCGATCGTTTTATGCGGACTTCGAGTCTCTGGAAAGGGAAAGCAGTTTACGCAACGTACCAAAGTTGGTACGATAGATCAGTCACAGTCGCGGTCGATGCCGCGCACCCGGTCGGTAGTCATTGTCCTTTCTGTTTGCTTTTTTCAGACTGACACGGGCAATGAACCTGTGCGTCAATGGCTTCGGGATCTGGAACCCGAGGACAGGAAAATGATTGGCGAGGATGTGAAGACCGTGCAGTTCGGCTGGCCGCTTGGGATGCCACTGGTGCGCAAGATGGGGCGTGATTTGTGGGAGATTCGCATTACGCCGCCGCAGCGGATCGCGCGTGTGCTGTTCACCGTGGTGGACGCGAAGATGATTTTGCTACACGGTTTCATCAAAAAATCACAGGCTACGCCGCAAGCGGATCTGGATCTTGCAAGAGACAGATTGCGTCAGTTGCAAAGCGGTTAAGCATGAAAGAGGTGTGTCATGGCAAGCAAGCACGTAGGTGGGAATTTCGACGATTTCCTTGCCGAGGAATCGCTGCTTGAGGAAGTCACGGCTACGGCCATGAAGCGCGTTATCGCCTGGCAGATCGAGCAGGAAATGAAGGCGCAGAATCTGACCAAGACCCGAATGGCTGCAAAGATGAATACGAGTCGCGCGGCGTTGAACCGGTTATTGGATCAGAACGATACGAGCCTCACGCTGACAACGTTGGCAAGCGCCGCGAATGCACTGGGAAAGAAGTTCAGATTCGAACTTGCTTCGTAAGACTCCGCGCAGGATGTCGACGTGACTTTCCCCGTGCGTGTTTCGGACGTGACGCCCACTAACCGCCACGCTGCACGCCGCTCAACCCCTCTCACGGTATAATCCGAGGTTGCTTGTGCGGGCCCAACCGACTTCCCACAAGATCCACATGGCCCCATTTCGCGACGGTCCTCGCCACGAGGGCACCGTCGCACGGTGCACCCACGTTTGCCGCGATTTCGGCGCCCGGGCTGCACGCCCAAGCCCTCATATATCGCGTCACTCATCGCTCTCGCCGGACCATTCTCTATGTCGCAGACTTCGACCCCCGCCGCGCCGACCGCTTCGATTCCGAAGGTCGGGTTCGTTTCCCTCGGATGCCCGAAAGCCCTCGTCGACTCCGAACAGATCATCACGCAACTGCGCGCGGAGGGGTACGAAATCTCCGGCACCTATGACGGCGCGGACCTCGTCGTCGTCAACACCTGCGGCTTTATCGACGAAGCCGTGCAGGAAAGCCTCGATGCCATCGGCGAAGCGCTCACGGAAAACGGCAAGGTGATCGTCACCGGCTGCCTCGGCGCGAAGCAGAGCGCGAGCGGCTCGAACCTGATCGAGGAAGTGCATCCGAAGGTGCTCGCCGTGACGGGCCCGCATGCCCTCGGCGAAGTGATGCAGGCCGTGCACAGCCATCTGCCGAAACCGCACGATCCGTTCGTCGATCTCGTGCCCGCCGCGGGCGTCAAGCTCACGCCGCGTCACTATGCGTATCTGAAGATTTCCGAAGGCTGTAACCACCGCTGCACGTTCTGTATCATCCCGTCGATGCGCGGCGACCTCGTGTCGCGTCCCGTCGCCGAAGTCATGCTCGAAGCGGAAAACCTCTTCAAGTCGGGCGTGAAGGAACTGCTCGTCATTTCGCAGGACACGAGCGCCTATGGCGTCGACGTCAAGTACCGCACTGGTTTCTGGAACGGCAAGCCGATCAAGACGCGCATGACGGACCTCGTCGGCGCGCTCGGCGAACTCGCCGCGCAGTACGGCGCATGGGTGCGTCTGCATTACGTGTATCCGTATCCGAGCGTCGACGAAGTGATTCCGATGATGGCGGAAGGCCCGCTCAAGGGCCATGTGCTGCCGTATCTCGACGTGCCGTTCCAGCACGCGCACCCCGAGGTGCTCAAGCGCATGAAGCGTCCCGCGAACGCGGAGAAAGTGCTCGAGCGCGTGCGCGCATGGCGCGAAATCTGTCCGGACCTGACCATCCGCAGCACGTTTATTGCGGGTTTCCCTGGCGAGACGGAAGAGCAGTTCGAAACGCTGCTCGACTTCATCCGCGAGGCGGAACTCGATCGCGTTGGCTGCTTCGCCTATTCGCCTGTCGAAGGCGCGGGTGCGAACGAACTCGACGGCGCGCTGCCCGATGAAGTCCGCGAGGCGCGCCGCGCGCGCTTCATGGAAGTCGCGGAAGAAGTATCCGCGAAGCGCATTGCGCGCAAGGTCGGCAAGACGCTGAAGGTGCTGGTCGACGAAATCAATGCCGATGGCGGCATCGGCCGCACGGCGGCGGATGCGCCGGAGATCGACGGCGTCGTCTATATCGCGCCCGCGACCAAGGCGTCGAAGCGCTACAAGGTCGGCGATTTCGTGTCGGTGAAGATCACGGGTGCCGACGGCCACGATCTGTGGGGCGAGGTCTAAGCGATGCTCTCGAACACGCCGTCCATCCTCGCGCTCGGCGAGGCAATGGTCGAATTCAACCAGTCCGGCAAAGACCAGCCCACATACCTGCAAGGCTTCGGCGGCGACACGTCGAACTTCTGCATCGCGGCCGCGCGGCAGGGCGCGTCGACAGGTTTCGTATCGGCTGTCGGCAGTGATCCGTTCGGGCGTTTGCTGCTTGATCTGTGGCAGCGCGAGCAGGTCGATACCTCGCTCGTGCGCATCGACGATCAGGCGCCGACGGGCGTGTATTTCGTGTCGCACGGTCCGTCCGGCCATCAGTTCGACTATCTGCGTGCGGGTTCGGCAGCAAGCCGCTACGCGCCGCGCGATTTGCCGCTCGACGCAATCGCCGCCGCGAAGGTCATCCATCTGTCCGGCATCAGTCTCGCGATTAGCGTGAGCGCCTGCGACGCCGCGCTCGCCGCGATCACGCACGCGCGCGCGCACAACGTGCTCGTGAGCTTCGACACGAATCTGCGGCTCAAGCTGTGGCCGCTCGCGCGGGCGCGTGCCGTGATGCTCGAAGCGATCCGCCAGACGGACATCTGCCTGCCCAGCTGGGACGACGTCACCGAACTGACGGGTTTGACGGAGCGCGACGACATCGTCGATTTTCTGCTCGCGCAAGGGCCGCGCGTCGTCGCGCTGAAACTCGGCAAGGAAGGCTCGTATATCGCGACGCCCGACGAGCGGCGTGTCGTGCCCGGTCACGTCGTCAATGCCGTCGATGCGACGGGCGCGGGCGACTGCTTCGGCGGCGCGTTCATCGCGCGCATCGCTGCGGGCGACGATCCGTTCCAGGCGGCGCGCTACGCGAACGTCGCGGCCGCGCTGTCGACGCAAGGCTTCGGCGCCGTCGCGCCGATTCCCGATCGCGCGACGGTCGAACAACTTCTCGGCGCCTGAGCGCACACTGAAGCGCGCGCAGTTCGCCAGCGCCGCAGCACAATGGCGTCAGATTCAGCGCGGAAATCCGGCAACTCGGGTATGTTCAGCAAGGCAAGGTCATGCGCGTCTTCAACGAGGCGCATGACATTCATCTGAGACAACAGAGAGGAGCAAGCGATGCAACGTGAAGTGGTGGTAGTGAGCGGCGTGCGCACGGCAATCGGCGACTTCGGCGGCAGCCTCAAAGACTTCGCACCGACGGATCTCGGCGCGCGCGTGGTGCGCGAGGCATTGTCGCGCGCGAGCGTCTCCGGCGACGAAGTCGGCCATGTCGTGTTCGGCAACGTCATCCATACCGAGCCGAAAGACATGTACCTCGCGCGCGTCGCGGCGCTCAACGGCGGCGTCGCGCAGCATACGCCCGCACTGACCGTGAACCGGTTGTGCGGCTCGGGCCTGCAGGCAATCGTATCGGCGGCGCAAGCCGTGTTGCTCGGCGACGCGGATATTGCGATCGGCGGCGGCGCGGAAAGCATGAGCCGCGCGCCGTACATCATGCCGTCGGCGCGCTTCGGCCAGCGCATGGGCAATGCGAGCATCGTCGACATGATGCTCGGCGCGCTGCACGATCCGTTTCAGTCGATCCACATGGGCGTAACGGCCGAGAACGTTGCGAAGAAATACGACATCTCCCGCGACACACAGGACGCGCTCGCGCTCGAATCGCACCGCCGCGCGGCGAAGGCGATCGAAAGCGGCTACTTCAAGGAACAGATTCTCCCCATCACGATCGCGTCGAAGAAAGGCGACACCGTCTTCGACACGGACGAGCACGTCCGCATGAACGCGACGTCCGACGACTTCGCGAAACTGAAAGCCGTGTTCGCGAAGGAAAACGGCACGGTCACGGCGGGCAATGCGTCGGGCATCAACGACGCGGCCGCGGCTGTCGTGCTGATGGAGCGCAGCGTCGCCGAGAAGCGTGGCGCGAAGCCGCTTGGCCGGCTCGTTGCGTATGCGCATGCGGGCGTCGATCCGAACTACATGGGCATCGGCCCCGTGCCCGCGACGCAGAAGGCGCTGGAGCGCGCCGGCCTGAAAGTCGGCGATCTCGACGTAATCGAAGCGAATGAGGCGTTTGCCGCACAGGCGTGCGCCGTCAGCAAGGAACTGGGCTTCGATCCCGCGAAGGTGAACCCGAACGGCTCGGGCATTTCGCTCGGTCATCCAATCGGCGCGACGGGCGCGCTCATCACCGTCAAGGCGCTGTACGAGTTGCAGCGTATCGGCGGCCGTTATGCGCTCGTGACGATGTGCATCGGCGGCGGGCAGGGCATTGCGGCGATCTTCGAGCGGATCTGATCCGTTCGCGAGACGGGACGGGGCGGCGACGACGTGGTGTTTCGCCGCTCCGTCTCTGAACGAACTTGCGGTATAACCGGTCGAAGCGGGTTATCGAGGTATCAGGCGTTAGCAAAACGTCATCAAGCCGGTTGAAAGGAAACAACGGATGCAGGAAACCAGGTCGAAACACAGGGCGTCGTGGCCCGCGATGATCGCGGCTGCGGCATTGGCTGTCGCGGCGGCGATGCCCGTCGCGACTCACGCGGAAAGCGACGCCGTCAAGGCACTCGCGGCGCCGCCGCCGATCCAGCTGCCGCTCAAGCCCAGCCCCGAGTTCGCGAAGTTTCCGCAGTACGCGGGCACGCTCGGCAAGCGTCAGATCGTGCTGCGGCTGGGCGCGAAAACCGACGATCCCTCCGGCGTACACGGCGAATATCAGTTCGCCGACACGGGCGAAGTGATCCTGATCGCGGGCGACCGTGATGGCGACACGCTCGAAGTCGAAGAGTCGAATGACGGCACGCATATCACGGGCAACTGGGTCGGCAAGTTCGCCGCCGATGGCTCGATTGAAGGCGAACGGATGAACGTCGACGATTCCAATCCGCTGGAGTTTTCGTTGCGGCCGCTCGCAGCGGGGCAGAAAGCGCCGTTGGCTGCGCCCGTTCAGGCGCAGAAACCGGCACAGCAGCCAACGCAGCAACCCGCGCAGCCGCGCACCGGCGGCCAGCCCGTCAACGGCGTGAACAATCTGACGATCGGCGAATAGGCGCCGCGCGCATCACTGACGAATCCAACTTTCTTTGACCATGACTCAAAAGACTCCGAAGCACGGCTTGCAGACCCGCATCGTCCAGCCGACCGATCAGCTGACGCCCGGTTGGGAATCGTTCTCGGTGCCCGTGGCGCGCGCCTCGACGGTCGTTTTCCCGGACCTCGCAGCGATGCGCGCGCTCGACTGGCGCAACGACGCGCAATGGCGCTACGGCCTGCACGCAACGCCGACTTCGATCGCGCTCGCGCAGCGCCTTGCTGCCCTCGAAGGCGGCAACCATGCGCTGTTGCAGCCGTCGGGGCTGTCGTCGATTTCGAACGTGTATTTCGGCCTGATGAAATCGGGCGACGACGTGCTGATCCCCGACAACGTCTATTCGCCGAACCGCGATCACGCCGAGTGGCTCGCGAAGGACTTCGGCATCACCGCGCGCTACTACGATCCGATGATCGGCGCGGGCATCGCCGACCTGATCCAGCCGAACACGAAGCTCATCTGGCTCGAAGCGCCCGGCTCGGTGACGATGGAAGTGTCCGACATTCCCGCGATCACGGCCGTCGCCCGCGCGCGTGGTGTCGTCACGGCGATCGACAACACGTGGTCGGCGGGTCTGTCGTTCCGTCCGTTCGATCACGGCGTCGATATTTCGATGCAGGCGCTCACGAAGTACCAGTCGGGCGGCAGCGACGTGCTGATGGGCGCGACGATCACGGTCGACCGTGATCTGCATCTGAAGCTGAAACTGGCACGCATGCGGATGGGTATCGGCGTGTCGGCGGACGATTGCTCGCTCATCCTGCGCAGCCTGCCGTCGATGAAAGTGCGTTTCGACCACCACGACAAAAGCGCGCTCGAACTCGCGAAGTGGCTGAAGACGCGTCCGGAAATCGCCGTGGTGCTGCATCCGGCGTTGCCCGATTGTCCCGGCCATGAATTCTACGAACGCGATTTCACGGGCGCGGGCGGGCTGTTCTCGGTCGTGTTCGACGCGCGTTATACGCCGGAACAGATCGACAGGTTCTGCGAATCGCTGGAACTGTTCTCGCTCGGCTGGAGCTGGGGCGGCGCGCAAAGTCTGGCGATGCCGTACAACGTCGCGTCGATGCGCACCGAATCGCAATGGCCGCATCGCGGCACGCTGGTGCGGTTCTACGTCGGTCTTGAAGAAGAATCGGATCTGCGCGCGGATATCGAGCGTTGCCTCGTCGCGTTGGGTTGAACCAGTCGCGCGTGAAGCGCTCCTAGCGCTTCGTCGAGCCAGAAGCAAAAAGGCCCGCTCGGTTTCGAGCGGGCCTCTTGTTTTGATCCAGCAACGCGAAGCGAACGCGCGGGTTCAGAAAAGCCGCAACAGTCCGTCCAGTCCGACGTGATTGAATGCGACGCTCGCCGCTTCGCGCACAACCGGCTTCGCGCGGAACGCAACGGACAGGCCAGCCGCCGCCATCATCTTCAGATCGTTCGAGCCATCGCCCATCGCAATCGCGCGGGTCGGCTCGATGCCGAGCTTGTCGCACGCTTCGCGCAGCGTGCGCGCCTTCACGTCGGCGTTGACGATCTCGCCGAGCACACGGCCCGTCAGCTTGCCGTCGACGATTTCCAGCGTGTTGGCGCGCGTGAAATCGAGACCGAGACGCGCTTGCAGCTTGTCGGTGAAGAACGTAAAGCCGCCCGATACCAGCAGCGTCTTCATGCCCGCGGCCTTCGCGCCCGCCAGCATCTTTTCCGCACCCGGCGACAGTTGCAGGCGTTCTTCGTAGACCTTTTCGAGCGCGCTTGCATCGAGGCCTTTCAGCAGCGCGACGCGGCGCGTCAGGCTCTCGTTGAAGTCCTTGATCTCGCCACGCATCGACGCTTCCGTGATCGCCGCCACTTCCGCCTTCAGCCCGCAAAAATCGGCGATTTCATCGATGCATTCGATCGTGATCAGCGTCGAATCCATGTCCATTGCGACGAGGCCGAAGTCGGTCAGCCGGCGGCCCGCTTCGACGAACGCGAAGTCGAGCGCATGCGTTCCGCAGTAGACGTCGAGGTCGGCGCGCTGCCCGAGGTCTGCGTTTTCGATGCGCACTGCGCACGGATCGATCACGGTGAGATTCGAGCCGCGCGATAGCGCGACGAGCGGCTTGTGATGTTCAGCGGCAAGCGGCGTGAGGCTTTGGATGACGAGATTCATGTCGACGCAGGAAATGGGCAGCAGCAAGAAGGCACGGGAAACGCCCATTGTAACGGTTCCGTGCGACGCGGCCGCGCAGGCGAGGGTGGTGCGTCCTACGGATGGCATCGACGCGTAGTGCGTTTCAATTTCGCGGAACGCGATCGTAGTGGTCGGATCTATCTCATAAATATCCCACTAATAATACCTGGTACTACGGAATGAATGAATGAGCCAAGCGGGGTTTACCACATGACTTTTTATTGATTCGGATCGCTAATATTCCCTGCGTTGTTTGACAACATCTCGGCAAATGGCATGGCTTGTCAGATGACGGGCGAACGTGATGCGTCTGTCGGAAGTCTGCTGACGCGATGCACGACTTAGAAAATTCCAGGGAAAACAGAGCGAACATGAACACTCGCATCGAACATCTTGCATCGACGCCGACACGACCCGCGCGGGCAGTCTCGGCGTGGCTTGCGTTGCTTTCGACGGCGCTGATTCTCACGGCCTGCGGCGGCGGGTCGGGGCCGGCCGCGTCGGACGTATCGGGCGGCAACGTGGACAACAACGGCGCCCTTGCGCCCACTGCTGCTTCCAGCGCAAGCGACGCCAGCGCTACGACACCCAATCAGCCGGCCTCCGACGCCACTGCTGCCTCCGACGCCACGCCAGCCAGCGACGCCGTCCCCGCCAGCGACGCAAGCGGCACGCCCGCGCCGGGCTTCCAGGTCGGCACGTCTACATTCGATGCCGCACTGCCACCCGAACCGACATTGCCGACGTCCGCGCAAATCTGTCAGACGCTGCCCGCCACACTGACAGCCCAAACGAAGGGCCTGCTCCCCGATAGCGCCGACGCTGCCAACACAGCCCCGGACACCACGCGCATCCAGGCCGCGCTGACGGCATGCACGAACGCCGCGAGCACAGGCCTTTCGACGAACAAGGTCGTGCGTCTGACGTCCGGCGCGAACGGGGCAAACGCGTTCCTGTCCGGCCCGCTGAATCTGCCGAGCGGCGTCACATTGTGGATCGACAGGCGCGTGACCTTGTTCGCATCGCGCGATCCGCGCCAGTTCGACAAGACCCAAGGCACGGCGAGCTGCGGCCTGATCACTGCCAGCGACAATGGCTGCAACGCGCTGGTTACGGCCGCCAAGACGAGCAACAGCGCGGTCGTCGGCGACGGCACGATCGACGGGCGCGGCGGCAGCCAGCTCGTCAGCAGCGTGCGCGACGATCCCAATCTGCTCAAGCGCGCCGATGGCTCCGCGATGAGCTGGTGGGACATCGGCTATGAGGCGAACGTCGTGCAGAACAAGTCGCAGAACAACCCGCGTCTCATCCAGATCAACAACGGCAGCAACTTCACGCTGTATCGCGTGACGCTGCAGAACGCGCCGAAGTTTCACGTCGTGCCGAGCGGCGTGCAGGGCTTCACTTCGTGGGGCGTCAAGATTTACACGCCGACGGCCGCCTACGAGGCAATGACCAACTACAAAGGCGTGCCGTACAGCACCGTCAATGCAAAGAACACCGACGGCATCGACCCCGCGAGTTCGGGCCCGATCACGAGCAATCCGGGCAACCCCGGCAAGTTCACGGGCGACGCGAGCAACATACTCATCGCGTACACGTCGATCCGCACAGGCGACGACAACATGGCGATCAAGGGCGGCACCGCGGCCGTCAACGGCCGCACGTACAACATCACTGTCGCGCACAGCCACTTTTACGAAGGGCATGGGATGTCGATCGGCAGCGAGTCGGCGGGGTCGGACAACGGCGTGGCCAATGCGGACGTGACGCCCGTGGGCGGCGTGTACCCGAGCGTGAGCAACGTGAACGTCTATGACCTGACTATCGACGGCGCGGACAACGGCTTGCGCATCAAGTCCGACTGGAGCCGCGGCGGCCTCGTGTCGAACATCCGCTATTCGAATGTTTGCATTCGCACGGGCAACCAGACGTCGAACCCGCAGGCGCTGATCTTCTCGCCGTACTACAGTCCCACGAAAAGCCTCGGGTTGTATCCGAACCTGCAAGCTATCGTGCTCGACGGCATACGCGTTGTGAACGCATCGAACTACACGTTCCAGGGCTTCAATTCGGCAAGTCCGGTTCTGCTCGGCTCGGGCTGGTCGGCGGGAACGGTTGGATTCCCGAGTCCGCCTGTGGTCAATCCGTTGCTGATCTCGCTGAACAACGTCGTCGCGGATGACACGCCGCTAAGCATGACCGTTGCGGACGCACAGTTCTCGATCGGCGAAGGCGGCACGACGTTGCCGTTGCAGGCGGGCAGCGGCGTGACATTGACGCGCGCGGCGGGCGCGCAGGTGTCGCCTGTCGATTGCAGCAAGGCGTTCGTGCCGTTCCCAGCGAAGTCGTGACGTAACGAGGCGGGCGTGACGCGCATCGGCGTCACGCCCTGCAAGCAATACGGCGTCGGCATGGTTCATACTGGCAACTCGAAACGTTCAGCCGCGCTCGCGGCGAAGATCAAAAAGGAGACGCCCATGCACCCGTCCAACGCGACGTCGAACGATGCTGACATCGCCCGTCAGTTCGATTTACGACACCTCGACGCGTCGTTTCATGCGGACCCGTATCCCGTCTATCACGCGCTGCGCACGCACGAGCCCGTCAAGCGCATGCCGGACGGCTCGCTCTTCCTCACGCGCTATCGCGACGTGCAGGCCGTCTATCGCGATCCGAAGGCGTTCAGCTCCGACAAGAAAGTCGAGTTCGCGCCGAAGTACGGCGCGACGCCGCTCTTCGAGCATCACACGACGAGCCTCGTCTTCAACGATCCGCCGCTGCATACACGCGTGCGCAAGCTGATCGCAGGCGCGTTGACAGCGCGCGCGATTGCCGCGATGGAGGACGGATTGGTGCGTCTCGTCGACGGCTTGCTCGACCGTGCGGCCGAGCGCGGCGAGATCGATCTGATCGGCGACTTCGCGGCAGCGATTCCCGTCGAAGTGATCGGCAATCTGCTCGACGTGCCGCACGACGAACGCGAGCCGCTGCGCGACTGGTCGCTTGCAATTCTCGGCGCGCTCGAACCATCGCTGACGACGGAGCAACATGAGCGGGGCAACCGCGCGGTGACGGAGTTCGTGGCGTATCTAAAGGGTCTCGTCGCGCGACGCCGTGCCGCGCCCGGCGACCCGCAGCACGACGTGCTCACGCGTCTGATCGAGGGCGAAGCAAACGGCGAGCAGTTGTCCGAAGTCGAACTGCTGCAAAACTGCATCTTCATCCTGAACGCCGGCCACGAAACGACGACCAATCTGATCGGCAACGGCCTCGTCACGCTGAGCGTCTGGACGGACGAACGCGATGCGTTGCTGCGCGAGCCGTCGCTGATCGAAAGCGCCGTCGAGGAATGCTTGCGCTTCGAGAGTTCGAACCAGCTCGGCAACCGGATGACGATGGTCGATACGGAAATCGGCGGCGTGCCGGTTGCGGCGGGCACGCCCGTCACGCTGTGCATCGGCGCGGCGAACCGCGATCCTGAGCAGTTTGCGCAGCCGGACCGCTTCGACATCCGCCGCGCGCCGAACCGGCATCTCGCGTTCGGCTTCGGCATTCACCAATGCGCGGGACTGTCGCTTGCGCGCCTCGAAGCGCGCATCGCCATTGGACGCTTCGTGCGGCGCTTTCCTTCATATCGAATCAGCGGCGAGCCGACGCGCGGCGGGCGCGTGCGCTTTCGTGGCTATGCGGCCGTGCCGTGCGCGGTCGAGTGAAATCTGCGGGCCGATACCGCCGACTCGAAGCGGTATTCCGGCATCCGTAGCTTTTTCCGCCTCTGAGGCAAGACTTACAGCGGGATCGCGTCGCGCTGCTGCGACCGTCCCTCGCGGGCATAGCACGGTGCGCATAGCGGCCCGCATCGGCGCTGGGCACGCTTGCTGCTTCGCATGGAGTTCAACTTCCGGGAGCGCGCGATGGCTCATATGATCTGGAAAGGCGCGATCAGCTTCGGTCTCGTCCATGTGCCGGTGCAACTGTATCCGGCGACCAAGTCCGAAAAAGTCGGCTTCAATCTGCTCGACAAGCGCACGATCGATCCCATCGGCTATCGGCAGATCAACAAGCGCACGGGCAGGGAAGTGACGCGCGACAACATCGTGCGCGGCTTCGAGTACGAGAAAGACCGATACGTCGTGCTGACCGACGAGGAAATTCGCGCGGCGAATCCCGAGTCGACGCAGACCGTCGATATCCTCGCGTTCGTTGACGCACCCGATATCCCGTTTCTCTATCTCGACACGCCGTACTACCTCACACCCGATCGCAAGGGCGAGAAGGTGTACGCGTTGTTGCGCGATGCGATGAAGGCGACGGGCAAGATCGGCGTCGCGAATGTCGTGATGCACAACAAGCAGCATCTGGCCGCGCTGATTCCTGTCGGGCCGATGCTCGCGCTCAACACGCTGCGCTGGGCCTCGGAAGTGCGTCCATTCGACGAGTTCAAGGTGCCCGACGAAAGCGCGAAGAAATCCGGCGTGACGTCTCGGGAGCTGGACATGGCGAAGAAGCTGATCGCCGACATGACCGACACATGGGACCCGTCCGAATACAAGGACACGTTCCGCGACGACATCCTCGCGTTGGTCGACAAGAAGGTGCAGGCCGGCAAGACGGAAGAAGTGATGGATATCGAGACGCCGCGCGAAGCGCGTCGGTCGGCGGATATTCTCGACTTGTCCGATCTGCTGAAGCGCAGCCTCGGACGCGGCGGCAAGGGCAAGGCCGCCACGCGCGCCGCGGCGGGCGATGACACGGACGACGAGGAAGAGGCACCCGCAAAGCGACGCGCGCCTTCGAAGAAAGCAGCACGCCGCGCGACGGGGGCAACCGCGAAGGCAAGTGCGGGCACAACCGCGCGCAAAACCACGAGCACGGCTGCGCGCAAGCGCCGCGCAGCCTGATCACGGATCGCGCCGCTGACGAAGCCCACGCAACGCAAAGCGCACACCGATCATGGCCGACAAGCTCGATACCTATCAGCGCAAGCGCCGCTTCGATGCAACGCCGGAGCCGTCGGGGACCGCTGCGCGGGCGAAGCGTGCAACGGGCGCAAAGGGTGCAAACACAGCCGCAAGAAAGACCGCGAAGCAGCACAGCTTGTCGTTCGTGATCCAGGAACACGACGCCCGACGCCTGCATTACGACTTCCGTCTCGAACTCGACGGCACGCTCAAATCCTGGGCCGTGCCGAAAGGACCGAGCCTCGATCCGTCCGTCAAGCGACTTGCCGTGCATGTCGAAGATCACCCGCTCGAATACGGTTCGTTCGAAGGCTCGATTCCTGAAGGCAACTACGGCGCGGGATCGGTGATCGTCTGGGATCGCGGCACGTGGGAACCGACAGGCGGCGAAGCGGGCGCGCGCGACGCGTACAAGGCGGGCAAGCTCAAGTTCCACCTGAACGGCGAGAAGCTGCACGGCGGCTGGACGCTGGTGCGCAGCCACATGCGCGGCAGCGGCGACAAGGAACAGTGGCTGCTCATCAAGGAACGCGACGACGACGCGCGCAGCGAAGCCGATTTCGACGTGCTCGAAGAGCGGCAGGGCAGCGTGCTGTCGGATGCGCCGGGCGCGCGCGGCGGCATGAACGGCACAAGCGGCTCCGGCAAAGCCGCCGCAGGCAAATCTAAGAGCAAAGAGGAACGCGCCAACGCATCGATCAAGGCGACGAAAGCCGCCGCATCACGCAGATCCAAAGGCACGCCCGCCGACCGCCCCGACATCGTCGCGACGCGTAATGCGGAATCGTTGCGCGAACTGGCCGGTCATCCGTCGATAGAAGGGGCAGTCAAGGCAAAGCTTCCCGCCGCGCTCAAGCCGCAACTGGCGACGCTCGTCGACAGCGCGCCCGCCGGCGACGATTGGGTCTACGAGATCAAATTCGACGGCTACCGCGTGCTGGCGCGCATCGATCACGCTTCGAAAGATTCCGTGCAGATTTTCACGCGCGCAGGCAACGACTGGACCGCGAAGTTCAGCAAGCAGGTCAAGGCGATCGCGCGCATCGGACTGGACGATGCGTGGCTCGACGGCGAGGCGGTCGTGCTCGACAGCAACGGCGTGCCGAGCTTCCAGGCGCTGCAAAACGCATTCGATGCGCACAGGCCGCAGGACATCACGTTGTACCTGTTCGACCTGCCGTATCTGAACGGCTACGACCTGCGCGGCGTGCCGCTCGAACAGCGTCGCGCGATCCTGCACGCGCTGCTCGAAACCGTTGACGACGACACGCTGCGCTTTTCCGAGGGCTTCGGCTTCGACGCCGGCCAGTTGCTGAAGAGCGCATGCGACATGCAGCTCGAAGGCATCATCGGCAAGAGGCGCGACAGCTATTACGTGTCGGGTCGCTCGCCCGCCTGGATCAAGCTCAAGTGTCGGCGCCGCCAGGAATTCGTGATCGGCGGCTATTCGGAACCGGCGGGCAGCCGCGAGGCATTCGGCGCGCTGCTGCTCGGTGTCTACGACACGAAGGGCAAGCTGCAATACGCGGGGCGCGTCGGCACGGGTTTCGACGCGGCCAAACTGCGTTCGATCAAGAAGGAACTCGACGCGCGCGAAACGCAGAAGATGCCGTTCGCCAGCGAGCCGCGCGAACGAAGCCGCACGCCCGTGCATTGGGTGAAGCCGGAACTCGTCGCCGAATGCAACTTCGCGGAATGGACGAGTGACGGCGTCGTGCGGCAGGCGTCGTTCGTCAGCTTGCGCAGCGACAAGCCCGCGAAGCAGATCGTCCACGAAGCGCCGAGCAAAGGAGCCGACGTGCAACAGATGACGGAAGAGATGAACGCCGGACAGGCGAAGACATCGACGGCGAAAAAGCGCGCGTCGAAGACCTCGGATGTCGAGCCAACGCCCGCGACAAAGCGTGCGAAGAAGAGCGGCGTGGAAACGCGAGGCAAGGCGGCGACGCAATCGACCAGCAAGGCCGCCACCGCGACGATTTCCGGCGTGCGAATTTCGCACCCGGACCGCGTGATCGACAAGAGCACCGGCGCGCGCAAGATCGAGCTCGCCGAATACTACGCGTCGGTCGCGTCATGGATGCTGCCGTTTCTGAAGGACCGGCCGGTCGCACTCGTGCGCGCGCCGGAGGATATCGGCGGCGAACTGTTCTTCCAGAAGCACAGCCAGAAGCTCGCGATTCCGAACATCACGCAGCATCCGGGGCTGGACCCGGACCATCCACCGCTGCTGACCATCGAAAGCGAAGCTGCGCTGGTCGGCGCCGCACAGATGGGCACGATCGAACTGCATACATGGAACGCGGTGGCCGCGAACATCGAGAAACCCGACCGCATGGTATTCGATCTCGACCCGGACCCGGCGCTCGGCTGGAAGCGGATGATCGAAGCGGCGCAGCTCACGCGCGAACTGCTTGAAGAACTCGGCCTCGCGTCGTTTTGCAAGACGAGCGGCGGCAAGGGATTGCACGTCGTCGTGCCGATCGCGAAGCAGCTCGGCTGGGACGAGGTGAAGGCGTTCACGCAAGCCGTCGCGCAGCACATGGCGACGGCGCTGCCGAAGCACTTCGCCGCGAAGATGGGCGCGCAGAATCGCAAGGGCAAGATCTTTGTCGACTATCTGCGCAACAACCGTGGGTCGAGCACCGTCTGCGCATTTTCGCTGCGCGCGCGACCGGGGCTGGGCGTATCGGTGCCGCTCGCATGGGACGAAGTGCCCGGCACGACGGCGGGCGATCAATGGAACATCGCGAATCTGCACGAGCGGCTCGACGCGCTGAAAAGCGACCCGTGGGCCGACTACGCAAAGACGAAGCAGCGCATCACGGCCGCCATGCGGCGCAGGCTGGATATGGCGGAACACGATTGACCGCTGCTTCCACGGAGCGGCAACGCACGAGACGCATCAGCGTCATCGTGAGTACATCAGGGAGAGGATCATGAAGACATCGCAACAACATGCGACGGGCGACGAGCACGAAGCGCAGAGCGCGCGCCCCGAAGGCAACGACCAGTCCAACGTGCCGAAGCGTCCGTTCAACGAGCAGGCTGCGCCGTTGCCGCATGAAGCGGATCAGAGCACGGATTCGCAGCAGGAGGACGAGCCGCGCGGCGTCGGCGAGCAGGCGCATCGCGATCTCGAACGCGGGCTCGAAGATACCGACCGCCGCGGCGGCGACGACTATCAGGAGCGCACACAAAACGACGCGCAGGCCAACGAGAATTCCGCCGAACCGGGCAAGCGCCGCTGACCTGCAAACCGATACGCGCGCAGCGAGCGCGGCAACAAAGGCGGCAACAAGCACGCCAACAAGATCACGCTAGCGCGCCTTAGCTCACCTCGCGGTCCCGCTCGATGTCCCAGTAGGGCGGATCGCCGAAATGCGCGGCGAGGAAGTCGATGAACGCGACCGTTTTCGGCGGCACGAACGCGCGCGACGGATAGACAGCCCAGATCGCGACCGTTTCGCCGAGTGGATACGCTTCGAGCACCGTCACCAGTTCGCCGCTGCGCAGATACGGCGCGACATCCCACGTCGATTTCAACGCGATGCCGAATCCCGCCAGCAAGGCATCTCGGATCACTTCGCCGTTATCCGTTGCCAGCCGCCCGCCGACGCGCACGGTCAACGGTCCCGCTGGCGTGACGAACGACCAGTCGCGCTGATCGGAGAGGATCACGCATTCGTGCTGCGCGAGATCGGACGGATGATGCGGCGTGCCGTGCCTGGCCAGATACGACGGCGCGCAGCAGATCACGCGCCGGTTCGCTGCGAGCCGCCGCGCGACGAGCGTCGAATCCTTCAGTGCGCCCAGCCGGATGCCGACGTCGACGCCGGCATCGATGAGATCGACGATTTTGTCGGTGAGCCGCAGATCGACGCTCACGCCCGGGTAGCGGCGTAGAAACTGCGTAATCACAGGCGACACATGCTGCCGTCCGAACGACGACGGCATCGACACGCGCAGCCGTCCCTGCGGCTCGGCCTGGCCGCGTCCAACTGACGCGCGCGCGGCGGCGGCCGCGTCGAGCAGCGTCTCGGCGCGCGTCATGAAGACTTCGCCTTCCTGTGTGAGGCTGACGCGGCGCGTGGTCCGGTGCAGCAGTCGCGCGCCTAGCAGCCGTTCGAGACTGGCGATGCGCGCGCTCGCGACGGCGGGCGACAGCCCGAACTCGCGTCCCGCCGCGGACACGTTGGCCAGCAACGCGGCGCGCACGAACAGCGCGACGTCGAGCAGATCGAGGCGGTCGCGTTCATCGGTTGACGCCTGGGGAATCGTGTCCATTGATTATTCGGAAATTCCAGAAAATGTTTCAGTCATTACGTTGGTTTTCGCAGCGTAAAGAATTTCCTACAGTTCAGTCAACGCGATTGGCGCGGTGCTTCGGAAGAGTTGCCCGCCGTTGTCTTCGAAATCTCTGGAAAAACGTCACACGAATCAAGGAGCTGTCATGAAAGCGATTGGCCTGACCCGTTATCTCCCCATCGACAATCCCGAGTCGCTTATCGACATCGAACTCGACAAGCCGCAGCCGGCCGGCCACGACATTCTCGTGAAGGTGGAGGCGATTTCCGTGAACCCGGTCGATACCAAGGTGCGCGCGCCGAAGGAGACGGTCGAGAAGACGCCGCGCGTGCTCGGCTGGGACGCGGCGGGTACGGTCGAAGCCGTCGGGCCGGACGTGACGCTGTTCAAGGTGGGCGATCCCGTGTTCTACGCGGGCAGCATCACGCGGCCGGGCGCGAACAGCGAGTTTCATCTCGTCGATGAGCGCATTGTCGGCCGCAAGCCGGCGACGCTCGATTTCACGCATGCGGCCGCGTTGCCGCTGACGGCGATCACCGCGTGGGAAGCGTTATTCGACCGGCTTGGCGTGTCGCCGCAGGGCGCGGATGCGGGCAAGTCGGTGCTGATTATCGGCGGCGCGGGCGGGGTTGGCTCGATTGGCATTCAGCTTGCGAAGCAACTGGCGAAGCTGACCGTGATCGCGACGGCGTCGCGGCCGGAGTCGGCGAAATGGGCGAAGGAACTGGGCGCGGATCATATCGTCGATCATTTTGGCGATATGCCTGCGCAGTTGAAGCAGATCGGCTTTGAGCAGGTCGATTATGTGTTGATGTTCAACGACACCGATCGGCATTTTCCGGCTGCTGCTGCGGTGATCAAGCCGCAGGGCGGGATTGCGACGATTGTCGAGAATGCGAGGCCTGTTCCTGTTGAGCTTCTGAAGGCGAAGAGCGCCGCGTTTCATTGGGAGTTCATGTTCACGCGGTCGATGTTCGGGACGCCCGATATGATCGAGCAGCATAAGCTGCTGACTGAGGTTGCGCGGTTGATTGATGCTGGGACGTTGCGGACGACGGTTGGGGAGGATCTTGGCAAGATCAATGCTGGGAATTTGCGGCGCGCGCATCAGATGCTGGAAGAGGGGCGGGCGATTGGGAAACTCGTGTTGAGTGGGTTTTGATTTTTTTGTTTTTCTGGTTTTTTGTCTGCGACGCGGGGCGATGGCGCCTGCGCGGCGCGGGCGGTTTGGCTTTTTATGCCTTCGCGAGGCGGTGTTTTGCTGCGCACGCTGTTTGGTTTATTTGCCTTTGCGCTGGCATCCGCGTGATGGTGTCTGCCGTTCAAGCGTCGCCCCTGTGCGGGGCGGCACCTACTTTTCTTTGCCGCCGCAAAGAAAAGTAGGCAAAAGAAAGCGGCTCACACCGCCAGCCCGTGTTCTTATCCACGGGCCCTCAACGTCCCCACGCTTCACACGGCAGTGCCCTGGTTGGTGCTGGTTGCCAACGCTTCGAATGAACGCCTCACCCGCTTCGAATACGCGTACTTGGGCAAGCGGCAGCGAATGGTATGTGCCGCCCAGGTGGCAAACTGTGTGTAGGCCGTAGTGCCTCACATGCCTCACTTCGGACCGATAGCGCAGGCGTTCCACCCTGTAAGAGCGCCACGCTATACGACGCGACAACCTACACACAGTTTGCCACCTGGGCGGCCGTGAAATATCTGGCACGGCATGGAGCAGCGCGGGTGCGTGAAGCGGGTGAGGCGCTCATTCAGAGCGTTGGCAACGAACATGGGTCATGTGATTGCCGTGTGAAGCGTAAGACCCTTTGGGGGCCCTCAGGCAAACACTAGAATTGGCGGTGTGAGCCGCTTTCTTTTGCCTACTTTTCTTTGCGGCGGCAAAGAAAAGTAGGTGCCGCCCCGCACAGGGGCGACGCTTAAACAGCAAACATCACATCGCGGATGCCAGCGCAATGGCAAAAGAACCAAAACGGCTTGCGCAGCAAAACACCACCCTGCGAATGCCGCCGCAAACGCAAAAAAACCGCCCGCGCCGCGAAGGCGCCAACGCGAAAAATGCCAGCGCAAAAGCTAAACCACACCGACAAGGCATGCGCAGCGATCCCCCCAACCGCGCGCACAGCAAAAAACCAACCCCAACCCCCGGGTTAATCCCAGCCCAAACCAAACTCCACGCCAACCACTTGGCGTTAGACTTCCCGTGCAACATGCAAAAAAACCGCCACGCGCGGCCAGCGCGATCGCACCTGCATGGCACCGCGCGGCAGCACAACAACGAGGTGACAGTATGAGCATCAGCGTCAAACTTCCCGCCGTTTCTGTTGTCGCTTCTATCGCATGCGCAACGCTTGCGCTCGCCGCATTGCCGGCACCGGCGCACGCGGCGACACCCATCACCGTAACGTCGCAGGCGGCCACGGACGGCCCCATCCGCTATACGGTCAAGGTCACGTCGAAGCAGTTCGGCAACTCGCAGGAAACCCGCACCATCCGTTCCGGCGAATCGGACGACTTCACCTGGAAAACCGTGCCGCCCGGCGGCCCCGTCGCAGCCGATGCCGACTGCCCAGGCCTGTCGTCGCTGCCGCTCGACACGAACGGCGCAATGATCCGTCAGACGCAGATTCGCTTCGCACCCGTCGTCGCCAAGGACGGCACCGCGACCGTGCAGATGAACTTCCAGGCGCAAACGCCGAAGGGCACGAAGGCCGTGTCGAACAACGGAAAGTCGCTCAAGTGCCCGAACTACGCGAGCGTCAATCAGGTGCTGCGCTTCACCATGCCGACCAACGGCAGCACGAAGACGCTAACACTCAGCGACGGCTCGCAGGTGGCCGTGTCGGCCAAACGGTGACGCTAGCGTTTGAGCATCGGAGTCGGTATCGCAAGCCATGCACATCGACTGAATTGCATGCGGTGTGCATGCATCGATCACGGCGCGCGCCTGAGATCGCACGTCAGCGTTTCGAGCGCCGCTCGACAAGCCGCGACGCCAGAAACCGATGCTCCGGCGAAAACAGCCGCCGATACGTCAGCAGCACGGCGCCCACGGTCCCCAGCGCCGACGATGCCGCGATCAGAAACATGATCACGATCTGATAGCGCACGGCCTGCAGCGGCGATTGCCCGGCGAGCACCTGGCCCGTCATCATCCCCGGCAGACTCACGACGCCGACCACGGCCATCTGGTTGAGCGTCGGAATCATGCCGGCGCGCACCGCCTGGCGCGCCGGTCCCTGCGCGGCTTCCCAGCGCGTCGCGCCGAGCGCGAGCGCCATGTCGACGCGGTCGCGGCGCGCCGTCAGTTCCTCCGTCATCCGTTCGATGCCCAGCGACACGCCCGTCAGCGTGTTGCCGAGAATCATCCCGAGAATCGGAATCGCATATTGCGGCTCGTACCATGGTCGAATGCGGATCACGGCAAACAGTCCAACGGCCGCGACGAGCCACGCGCTCGCCCAGATCGACAGGATGCTGTCGACGCGCTGCCCGGCATACGTGCGCGAGCCGCGTCCCGCGCCCGCGAAGCCCGCGATCAGCGTCATCGCGATCATCAGCGGCAGCACCACGTACCAGCGGGCGTACGCGAACACCCACGCAAGCACATAGCCGATGGCGAGCAACTGGACGACGGTGCGCACGGCCGCCCACGCGAGCTTGCGTTCGAGATCGAGCTTGAGCAGCACGGATACCGCGCCGTTCACCACGATCAGCAGCGCCGCGAGCGCGACGTCCCAGAGGCTCAGGTTCTGCAAGGTCATCGCGGCGTCTCCCCGGTGTGAGCGGACGTATCGGGAATATTGGGCCGTGCGTCGTCGAGCACGCCGGCGCGCATCGTCAGATGACGGTTGCTCACGCGCGCCGCTTGCGCCGGATCGTGCGATACCCACAACCACGCGCGCACCTGTGGCGCGGCATCGAACCATGCGCGCACCAGGCCTTCGATCTCCAGCGCCGATTCGGGATCGAGCGATGCCGTCGGTTCGTCGAGCAGCAGCACGTCCGGCGCGAGTTGCAGGACGCGGATTAACGCGGCGATCTGCGCTTCGCCGCCCGACAGCTCGCTCGCAAAACGCTCGAGAAAATCGCTCGCACGTCCCGCCTGCAACGCGAGCGCGGCAGCCTGCTCGCGGTCGAAGCGCACATCGCGATACGCGCGCAACGTGTACGGATAACGCAGATTGTCTTCAACGGTGCCGTCGAGCAACGCGGGCCGCTGGCGAATGTATGCGACGTGGCGCCGGTAGCGCGGAATCGTCGCCCGTGCAATGCGCTTGCCGCGCCACAGCACCTCGCCGCTATCGAGTGGATCGAGCAGCGCCAGCGCGCGCATGAACACGCTTTTGCCCGACCCGGACGGGCCGCTGATCGCAATCCGCTCACCCGCATGGATGGCGATGCTGGTGGCATGCAGCAGCGTCTGGCCGCGCGTCGCGTCGCGCCGCACGAGGTCCTGCGCGTGGACGAGGGGCGCGTCCGTCATGTTGATGTCGTGGGGCATGGCATATTGGAATGTGTCGCAGCGCATCATCATAACGAAGCGCGCACGCGGGCACAGCACGTGCTGCGCAAACGAATGACGCAGGTATTTTCTCGGAGCGCTCATGGCTGTGCTGCACTCGACTGGCATATCCGTCGGCAAGACAATCGGCAAGACCCTCGCGTGGCTGTTCGCGGTGCTGGCGATCCTGATCGTTGCGCTGGCGGTTTTCATTCTGACGTTCGACTGGAACCGCGCGCGGCCCTATGTGAACGACAAGGTCAGTGAAGCAATCGGCCGGCCGTTTGCGATCGAAGGCGATCTGAAGGTGGGTTGGCGCCATCCCATCGGCGAGACGGGCTGGCGTTCGTGGGTGCCGTGGCCGCGCTTCTCGGCGCAGAACATCACGATCGCCAATCCCGACTGGACCAAACAGAAGCACTTCGCGACGCTCGACGAAATCGACTTTCAGGTGAAAGTGCTGCCGCTGCTCGCGCACGACATCGTGATCCCGGCGATCAACGTCGTGAATCCATCCGTCGATCTCGAACGGCTCCTCGACGGACGCGACAACTGGACGTTCAAGCTGAAATCGTCGGCGGGACCGTCCGAGTGGAAGCTCGATCTGCACGACATCCAGCTGAACAAAGGCAATATCGCGCTTTCGGACCAGCAGAAGAAGATCGACATGCAGGCCGTCGTCGTTACGCTCGGTCAGCCGATTCCAATCGGCGAAGCGATGAAGCAACAGGAAGAGGCGTCGCGCAGGTCGTCGGCGGAAGTCGTCGGCAAGCAGGGCGCGAAACAGTTGACCGAGCAGGCGAAGGCGGCCGCCGCTTCCGAGGCGTCAGGCGCGTCTGCAGTGGCGCCTGGCGTGCCTGTTGCATCGGGCGCGTCCGTACCGGCGGCGACGGCTGGCGTGGGCGCTTCGACGGTAGTGGCCGCGTCCGGCGTGCCCGCGAGCGCGACAGGCACAGCCGTCGCGCAGAGCACGAACTCACCGCAATACGGAATTGGCTGGACCGTGAAGGGCACCTACAACCGCTCGCCCATATCGGGCAGCGGCAAGCTCGGCGGCGTGCTTGCGTTACAGGACACATCCCGGCCGTTTCCCGTGCAGGCCGACGTGAAGGCGGGCGATCTGCGCATCGCGCTGGTCGGCACCGTCACCGATCCCGCGCATCTCGCCGCTGTCGATCTGCGCCTGTGGCTGCAGGGCACGAGCCTCGATCATCTGTATGACCTGACGGGCATCACGCTGCCCGAGACGCCGCCCTACGCGACGGAAGGCCACCTGATCGGCAACTTCAAGCAGGGTGGCAGCGTGTTCCGGTATGAAAATTTTACAGGCCGCGTGGGTGGCAGCGATGTGAACGGCACGGTCGTCTATACGCAACGCGCGACACGTCCGCTGCTCGAAGGCACGCTTGTCTCGAATCTGTTGCAGTTCAAGGACCTCGCGCCGGTCATCGGCGCGGACAGCAACGCGAGCAAGGCGAAACGCGGTGACACCGCGCGCCAGCCGTCCGACAAGGCGCTGCCGACCGAAGAATTCAAGACCGACCGCTGGAAGGCGATCGATGCGAACGTGAAGTTCACGGGCCGCCGCATCATCAAGGACCCGGCACTGCCCATCACCGATCTCTACACACACGTCGTGATGACAGACGGCGTGCTGTCGTTCGAGCCGCTGAAGTTCGGCGTCGCAGGCGGGTCGCTTGCGTCGACCATTCATCTCGACGGCAGCGCGTCACCGCTCAAGGGCCGTTTCTCGACAGAAGCCCGTCATCTGAAGCTCAAGCAGTTGCTGCCGACCGCGAAGACGATGCAGAACGCGCTCGGCGAGGTCAACGGCGACGCCGCGCTGTCTGCGACGGGCAATTCGCCCGCGGCGCTCGCGGCTTCGTCGAACGGCGAAGTGAAGCTGCTCATCACCGATGGCGCGGTGAGCCGTTTGCTGATGGAAGCGGCAGGGCTGAACGTGGCGAACGTCGTCTATGAAAAACTGTTCGGCAATCGCGACGTGCAGATCAATTGCGCGGCAGGCGACTTCGTCGTGACGGACGGCGTGCTCGATTCACGCGTGTTCGCGCTCGACACGCAGGACGCCGTGATCAACGTGGACGGCACGGTGAACCTCAAGAACGAGTCGATGGACCTCGGCGTGCATCCGCACACGAAGGGCTTCCGCGTCTTCTCGCTGCGTTCGCCACTCTATGTGAAGGGCACGTTCAAGGACCCGCACGTCGGCGTGAACGCGGTGGCGCTCGCGGTGCGTGGTGGCGCGATGGTCGGGCTCGGTCTGATCAATCCGTTCGCCGCGCTGATCCCTTTGATTGCGCCGAGCAACAACAAGCCCTTGCCTTGTCAGCAACTGATGACGGCAATGGAGGCGCAGCATCCGACGGCGCCGCCGCCGGGACAACGCGAAAAGGCCAAGGCTCTGGCGCTGCCGCCGGGGACGCTGGGCGCGTCGGCCGTCTCGCCGTCAACAGCGCCGTCGAAGCAGCCTGCAAAGCCGAACAATGGCGTGACACTGCCGGGCCCGGCGAACGCGGCCGACTATAAGGGAAGTTGAGAGGAAAGTTGAGAGGAAAGTTGAGCGCGCGGACGCGGATGCATCACCCGCAATGATTGACTCGCAAAAACACCACGGCCGCGAATCTTCGCGGCCGTGCATTTTGTGAATTGCTACGCGTAATCTGCGGGATTCAACGCAGCGAGCGCGGTGTCGCGTCGCCCGCCGCATCCTGGCGACGCACGCCGCGCCGCGTGCTGGCGGCCGTGCGCGTCGCGCCGAACTCTGGCAGGATGCGCCCTCTCGCGCGGCTCGCGAACACGAGGAAACCGAAACCGTCGGCCTCATACCAGTAGCCGCCGTTCTCCAGTCCGTCGAGCGGCTGCTCGAGCGCATTCGCAATGGATTCGATGCAGCGCCTGCGTAGCTCGGCGACGGCGGGATACGGCGGATGCGCGCCGCGCACGCTGCATAGCAGGACATCGAGTCCCGGCAGCACATGCGCGTAGAGCACCGGCTCATCTTGCGCGCGAGCGCGCGCAATCTTGGTGTCGAGCTGACCGAAGGGCTTGAAGTGTCGCAGCACAGCGAGGAACGACTCGTCGCCGTCCACCTTCGCGCGCCTGCGCTTTTTCGGGAAGGACATAAAAACTCGCCTGAAAAAGAATTGCAAGAAACGCAGCGTCCTCATGCGACCACTCCCGGCTTCGCGCGCCGCACGTCGATCTTTTATAGCATACGAAAATGCCGGATACACGGTGATTCGTCTGTCTCACTCCATCGTTCCGTGCGAACCAGGCCGAATCGCGTCGCCGTGCGCTTTCGCATCCCCTGTGCATCTGGTCTCAATAATAGACTCACCCGCGCTGCGCGTGTTTCCGGCACCGTAAAAAAAGACATTTTTATGTGCGCCAAGCCCTCCTCGGCGCGCATTGAAATATCCGTTGCACCCGCCGATAATGGCCGCGTCCCAGTTGCGGCGCGGTTTTCACGCACATTGCACCGGTCCGGCGAGTCGACGGACGCGGCGCATGAGTGAAAATATCAATAGCGTTCGTCGCGCAGCGACGTTACAGGCGCGGCGCACTGCCATGATGCATGCGCGCCGCTCATGATTGCGCGCGTCAGTTCCACATGTCGGGAAGCGGTTGCCTCGCACGTTCATGCCGCATTGCGCCAGCCATCGATGAAACTGTTCACCAAAGGTCTATTGCTGATCGCGTTGCCGAGCGCCATCGAACTGGCGCTGCTCGGCGTCGTCTTCGACATGCAGGCGCAAACCATACGCGCCGTCGAGCGATCGTCGGACAGCAAGCAGATCCTGTATCAGGCGACCGCGCTCGAAAACCCCGTGCTTCGGCAAGTCGCGCGCGTGCGCACGGGCATCGTCGCGGGTGACGCTTCGTTCATGGACCGCCATGCGGCATGGGTCGATATCGGCGACCGGCTCACGCGGCTCGAAACGGCCGTCGCCGATACGCCCGCGCAGGCCGCGCGCGTGCATCGCATGCGCGACGAAGTGGACAGCTACCGGCAGCAGGCGCTGTCCGTCGCGCAGTCGCTGCGCACGGGTGCGACGATGAAGCCATTCGTCACGCTCGAAGGCGGCGAGTTGCCTGCGCAGGTGATGCGCTTTCGCGCGCAGTTGAAAGAATTCATCGACGAAGCATCGCGGCTCGAAGTCGAGCGCAACGCGACGCTCGCGAAAACGCGCCAGCGCCAGCAATGGACGCTGGTGGGTGCCGTGATCGGCTCGATGCTGCTCTGGGCGGGCACGGCATTTGGATTCGCGCGCAGCATCGGCCGGCGGCTCGACGTGCTCGCGGAAAACGCGCAGCGGCTCGCCAGCGGGCAGCCGCTGCACAGGCCGCTGTCGGGCAATGACGAAATCGCCGCGCTCGATTCCGCGTTGAACCGCACGAGCGCGCTGTTGCGTGAGGCAGACGAGAAACAGGCCGCGCTCAAGACGTCGCTTCAAGTGCGCGCGGCGGAACTGGCGAGCGTCAATGAGACCCTGCGTCAGGAGACGCAGGACAACGAGATGTTCATCTACAGCGTGTCCCACGATCTGCGTTCGCCGCTCGTGAACATGCAAGGTTTCTCGAAGGAACTGCAGGTTTCGTGCGACGAACTGCGCGCGACGATCGACGATGCGCATCTGCCCGAGCTCGAACACAAGCGCCTCGCGCACGTGCTCGATGGCGACGTGCAGGAATCGTTGCGCTATGTGCGCTCGTCGGTGACGCGCGCCGCGGCCATTATCGAAGCGCTGTTGCGCATTTCGCGCGCGGGGCGGCTCGAATATCAATGGCAGCGCGTGAGCGTCGGCCGCGCGGTCGCGCGTGCCGTCGACGCGCTGCAAAAGCGGATCGACGAGCGCCGGGTCGTGGTCGTCGTACGCGATCTGCCCACGGCATGGGGCGACCCGTCCGCAATCGAACAGGTGTTCAGCCAGTTGCTCTCGAACGCAATCAATTTCCTCGATCCGTCGCGGCCGGGGCGCATCGAAGTCGGCGCGCTGGATGGCGCGTTCGCAGAGAGCGCGCTCGCGTCGACGCCAAGGACGCGCACTTACTTTGTGCGCGACAATGGAATGGGCATTCCCGCCGCCTACATGTCGAAAGTATTTCGCGCTTTCCAGCGGCTGCACGGCGATGTCGCGCAAGGCGATGGCATCGGACTTGCGCTCGTGCGGCGCACAGTCGAGCGGCATGGCGGGCGCGTGTGGGTCGAATCGGCGGAGGGGGCGGGGTCGACATTCTTCGTCACGCTGCCCGATCAGCCGATGCGCTATTGATGCGCAATCGATGCGCATGAAAACCAGCGGCGCCCATTCGCAAAGGCGCAGGAAGCCGTAAGCCAACGGCCGCATAATAGCGGGCAGTGAGTCATACCATTCACGCAGTCGCAGCTCACGCGCAACGCATCGAACAGATGCGGCGTAAGGGCTTCGGAGGGAACATGTCACACGGGGAAGCGGTTGGTAAGTCGGTCGGCATCGTGCTGGTCGAGGACGATGACGGGCATGCCACGCTCGTCGAGCGCAATCTGCGGCGCGCGGGGATTTCAAACGGTTTTGTCCGTTTCGGTGATGGTCAGGAGGCGCTCGATTATTTCTTCGGCGAGCCGCGCGCCGGCGACAGCGCCAATGGCCGCCCGGCGCGCGACGAGCTCGCGAATTACGTGGTGCTGCTGGACCTGAAGATGCCGCGCGTCGATGGCTTCGAGGTGTTGCGGCGGCTGAAGGAATCGCCGTCGACGTCGTCGATGCCCGTAATCGTGCTCACGACCACCGACGATCCACGCGAAATCGAACGCTGCTACGAACTGGGCTGCAACGTCTACATCACGAAACCGGTCGAATACGATGCGTTCATCGAAGCCGTGCGGCGGCTGGGCTTTTTCCTGCAGGTCGTGAAGCTGCCGCCGGGACAGCGCTATGCGCCCGCAGCATAATCGCTGGTGGGTTGAAGCATTCACGAAGTATTCACGCAACATTCACGCAGCACCATCGCAGCCTCGTCCGTCCCATTGACCTGAATCATCTGGCATGACAGAAGACGTAACCACGCTACCCGCAGCCCTCGTGCTCGTCGTCGACGACGACGAAGGCATCTTGCGTCTTGCGCGCAAGTCGCTGGAGCGCGCCGGCTGCCGGGTCGAACTGAGCAGTAGCGTCGAGGTTGCGCATCGCGCGATCGTCGCGAATCCACCCGATCTGATCGTGCTCGACTATCAGCTAGACAGCGCGGAGACGGGGCTCGACTTTTTCCGGCGCCTGCGCAACGAAGGCGTACGCATTCCCGCCATTCTCGTCACCGGCTTCACGGATGAATCGCGCGTAATCGAAGCGCTGCGTTCGGGCGTCTCCGACGTCGTACCGAAAGCGGGCGACTATCTCGACTATCTGCCCGAAGCCGTCGAACGCGTGCTATCGCAGATGCGGATGCAGCGCGCATCGGCGGAAGCGCTGCTGCTGCGCGAGCGCGAGGCGCATTACCGGATGCTGTCGGAGGCGCTGCCGCACCTCGTGTTCACGTGCAATGCCTATGGCGACTGCGATTTCGTGTCGAAGCAATGGGTCGAATACACGGGCCTCGACGGCGCGCATGCGCTGGGTCTTGCGTGGATCGACGCCGTGCATCCCGACGACCGCGAAGAGACGCGCCGCAGCTGGCTCAGAACGGTGCGCGGCGACGGCGCCGACTATCGCAGCGAATTCCGCATCCGCCGCCACGACGGCGCATATCGCTGGTTCGACGCGCGCATTGCCGCGATGCGCGACGCGGGCGGCGGCGTCAGCAAATGGTTCGGCAGTTGCACCGACATCCATTCGCAACGCGAAGCCATTGAGGAGCGCGAGCGTCTACTCGCGTCCGAGCAGGGCGCGCGCCAGGCGGCGGAAGAAGCGAACCGCGCGAAGGACCGTTTTCTGGCGATGCTGTCGCACGAATTGCGCACGCCGCTCACGCCCGTGCTGGCGGGCGCGCGCATGCTCGAAATGATGCAGGACCTGCCGGACGCGGTCCGCGCGGGCGTCGTGATGATTCGCCGCAACGTCGAGCTGGAAGCGCGCCTGATCGATGATCTGCTCGATCTGACGCGGGTCGCGAACGGCAAACTGCGGCTGTCGCTGGAAACGGTCGACGTGCATGACGTGATCGACAGCGTGCTCGAACTGTTCCGTAGCGAGATCCAGACCAAGCAGCAGGACGTGCACATCAGCACGGATGCACACCATCATTTCGTGCTCGCCGACCGCGCGCGTCTGCAGCAGATGCTGTGGAACCTGATCCGCAATGCCGCGAAGTTCACGCCGGACGGCGGCCATATCTACGTACGCACACGCGACGAACGGATGCACGTGCAGATATCGGTGGAAGACACGGGCGTCGGCATCGAGCCCGAGCAGATCGGCAAGCTCTTCAACGCGTTCGAGCAGGGCAGCCAGAACATGTCGCGGCAGTTCGGCGGGCTGGGGCTGGGACTCGCGATCACCAAGGCGCTGACGGACGCGCATGGCGGCACGGTGACGGCACAAAGCCCGGGCGCGCACTGCGGCGCGACTTTCACGATCACGCTGCCCACGGCCGCGGAGCCGCACGCCGAGCCCGTCGTGCCCGAGGCGGCGAGCGTGCAGCCGGCGGGCGGGCTGGGGATCTTGCTGATCGAAGACCACGAGGACACGGCCGAAGTGATGGCGCAACTGATGCGCACGCTCGGCCATGAAGTGACCGTCGTCGGGCGTGTGGCCGATGCACTGGCCGCGACGCAAAGCGCCACCTTCGATCTGATCGTCAGCGACGTGGGCCTGCCCGACGGCACGGGCCTCGACTTCGTCAAGGCGTTCCGCGAGCGCGACGATGCGCCTGCCGTTGCATTGACGGGTTTCGGCAGTGACGAGGATATCCGGCGCTGCCTCGAAGCGGGCTTCACGTCGCATCTGACCAAGCCCGTCAATTTCTCGCAACTCGAGCAGGTGATCGAGAGTGCAGCGGCCGTGAAGACGCAGAAAAACGCGGGCGAGGCCAGAGCGGGTTAAGCCCGCGTGCCGCTGGTGAGTCCGGTGAAAAGAGAAGGGCGTGTTGCGCGCGAAGCGCAACACGCCCTTGAGTTTATGCAGGCACCGCTTTCGTGGCGATTTAATGAACCGCTGTCGTCAGATTCAGATACGCGGTGAATTCTTCAACGAATCGCGGATTTCACGCAGCAGCAGCACGTCTTCGGGCGTGGGCGCCGGTGCTTCGGGCGCGGCCCGGGCGGGCGCACGCAGCTTGTTGATGAACTTCACCATCATGAAAATGATGAACGCGAGAATCACGAAGTTGATGGCGACCGTGATGAACGAGCCATAACCGAACGCGGCGACGCCTGCCGTCTGCAAGTCCTTGTAAGACTCAGGATTGCCCTTGAAATTCTCGGGTATGTGCCCGAGCAGGACGAACTTGTTGGAGAAATCGAGGCCGCCCGTCGCGACACCGACGACAGGCATGATCAGATCCTTCACGACGGAGTTGACGATAGTCGAGAACGCTCCGCCGATGATCACACCGACCGCGAGGTCCATTACGTTGCCTTTGAGGGCAAATTCCTTGAATTCAGTAATCATGCTCATCGGGCGGTTCTCCTTGAGGTCGATGGCGACATGATAGCCAACGATCGGCACTGCGTGAAATGATTTAGCGCCGGATCGCAACGAACCTTCGACACGCCAGGCTCGTTCGGCCGATATGTCGCAGAAGTGACGAGGAACCGTCGATGCTTGCAAACGATGCGCCCGCAATCTCCAGGATCGAATCGGGCGACGGCAAAGAACGTGAAAAGAACGTGAAGCGAACCGCTTAAATTTCTGCTGCCCGCGCCTGTTCGATATGCGCGGCGAACGTGACAGGATCGGTATTCGTCCCGCATAGCAACACGCCGACGCGCTTGCCTTGCAGTTGCTCGCGCAACGGGCCGAGCAGGGCGGCCGTGGCGGCTGCGCACGCAGGTTCGACGGCCAGCTTCAGTTGCGTGAACAGCGTCAGCATCGCAGCGCGCAATGCGTCGTCGGTGACGGTGACGAGACGGTCGACATGTCGGCGGCACAGCTCGTAGCTGTATTGCTCGGTGTGCGGCGCCATCAGCGAATCGGCGATCGAATGCATGTGGGTCATCTTGACCGTGTGATTCGCGGCGAAGCTGCGGTTCATCACGTCCGCGCCTTCCGGCTCCACGCCGTACACATGTACACGCGGATTGGCGAGGCGCAGCGCCGTCGAAATACCCGCCGCGAGCCCGCCGCCGCCGATGGGCACGATCACGGCGTCGAGATCGGGTGTCTGCGTCGCCCATTCGTAGCCGAGCGTCGCGGTGCCGAGCACCGTCCGGTAACCGTTGAACGGATGCACGAAATAGCGGCCTTCCTCGGCTTCGATGCGCCGCACGATCTCGAACGCTTCGTTCACGTTGTCGGCCATCACGACTTCCGCGCGATATTGCCGGCACAGCGCAATGCGCGCCGGATTCGCCGCGTGCATCACGACGACCTTCGCGCTGATACCCGTGCGCATCGCCGCATAAGCGACTGCTACTGCATGATTGCCGCCCGACACGCAGGTCACGCCTGCGCTGCGCTGGGCTCCGTCGAGTGCGAGCAGGTTCGAGAACGCGCCGCGCGCCTTGAAGCTGCCGCCCGCCTGCAGCAGCTCGAACTTGAAATTGACGAGCGTGCCTTCGAGCGTCGGAAAATCCATCCGGTCGAACACGGGCGTTCGCACGACCCACGGCGTTAGTGCGAAGTGCTGCGAAGCGATGTCGTCGAGCGTCGGTATCGGTTCGCCGTCGATCGTACGGTCGGTGTGCTGCGGCGTGGCGGTGGACATGGCGTGCGTCGTCTTGTGGGTGAGGTCCGCGTTTTGTGCCTTGTTGTTGTGCTTGTTGTTATCTGCTGCTTGCGTCAGTGCGCGTGCGCATCGACCGACATGCTATGAATGAACTTGCCGAGGAACCGCTCGCACTGCGCCAGCTGATCGAGCGTGACGAATTCGTTTGCCTTGTGCGCCTGCACGATGTCGCCGGGGCCGCAGACGATGCTCGGAATGCCCGCCAGCGAGAACAACCCGGCTTCCGTGCCGTACGCGACCTTGCGCTTGTCCTGATCGCCCGTGAGCGCGCGCACGAGTTGCGTGATGGCCGCCTGTTCCGTCGAGTCGAGCCCGGGCGCTGCGGCGATTTTCGTGATCTCGATCGCGGCCGCTTCGTGCTCGCGCTTCATCTTCGGCAGCAGCGTTTCACGCGCGTATTGATCGATGCGCGCGAAGATCGGCTCGGGATCGAGCGTCGGCAGATTGCGGAATTCGAACTCGAAACTGCATTCGGCGGGCACGGTGTTGATCGCGTTGCCGCCTTTGATCGTGCTGGTCTGCGCCGTCGTGAACGGCACGTCGTAAAGCTGATCGAACGGGCCTTGCTCGCGGAACTGGTCAGCCATGTCGCGGATGTAGCAGATCAGGCGCGCCGCGTATTCGATCGCGTTCAGGCCGTTGGGCGTGAGCGACGAATGCGCCGCGAAGCCGCGCACGCAGCACTGGTAAGCGTTGATGCCCTTGTGCGCGATGATGGGCCGCATGCTGGTCGGCTCGCCGACGATACAGCCGTCCGGCTTGACGCCGCGCTTCATCAGATCGGCGATCATCAGCGGCGCGCCCACGCAGCCCACTTCTTCGTCGAAGGAGAACGCCAGATGGATCGGCTTGGCAAGTTTGGTCTGCTGCATTTGCGGCACGAGCGTCAACGCTGCGCCGATAAAGCCTTTCATGTCGCAGGTGCCGCGCCCATAAAGCTTGTCGCCGCGTATTTCAGGCTTGAACGGATCGCTGTCCCACTTCTGGCCGTCGACGGGCACCACGTCCGTGTGCCCCGATAGCACGATCCCGCCATTGGTTTCGCCGTCATGCGCCGGAATCGTCGCGAACAGGTTGGCCCATTTGCCGCTTTCGTCGTGCGTGAGGGTGGCTTCGACACCGCGTTCGCGCAGCGCGTCGCGCACCGTTTCGATCAGGCCGAGATTCGGATTGCGGCTGACCGTGTCCATCGACACGAGGCGTGTGACCCAGGGAAGCGAAGCGGGGGAAGAGGACTCGGCGGATGCAGCGGAAGAGGACGACGGTTGGGCGGACAGCGCTTTGTCAGCGACCTGTGACATGACTTGGGCTCCAGCTTGAGTGTGTTTTGATGATACCCAAAAAACGCTTAATTAGCCAAAGCTCATAAAGCCCGGTCGCTTGCGGGACGGGGCTTTGCGCGATGCAGCAATTATTGGCGCGCGCTGAAATCGTTATCGGCGACGGGTCAGGCTCGTGGCTTGTCAGGCGCGAGCAGCGTGAGCAACGCGCTTTCGTACACGCGATAGACGGGCGCGATGCTGACGAGTTCGATGCGCTCGTTCGCCGCATGAATGCCTTCGCATTGCACGCCAAAGCCACATAACGCAGGCACGCCGAGCGACGCGAGGTAATTGCCGATGTTTGACGGTCCCGCGACGGCCAGCGTTACACCAGCGCCAAGCTCGTTGCGTGCCGCGTGATACAGCGATTGCGTCATCGGATGCGAATCCGGTACGCGGTACGCGGGCCAGCCCGCGATCCATTCGATCGACGTCGCGAGCGACGCGTCATATCCCGCATCCTGAGTGCGAACGATGCCTTCGATCACGCGCTGCGCTTCTGCGGCATCGAAGCCCGGCGTGAGGCGGCAATCGACGGTGAGTTCGCAACGATCCGGCACGCTGGTGAATGTGCCGTCGCCCGCGCGGATGCCGGTGACGGTCAACTGCGCGGGGCGATCGAATGCGTGGTCCACGGGCAGCGTGGCTTCGTTCAATGCAGCGGCAAGGTGCGCGCCGCGTATCGCCGCATTGAGTCCGCGCGTGCTGCTCGCGCCGGAGTGCGCAGCGACGCCGCGCACGACGAGCTTCGCGCGGATGAACCCGCGCGCGCCGACGATGATGCGGTCGATGCCCGGATAGCCGATCAGCACGCCGTTCGGTCTGGGCGCGTCAGGCGCATCGAAGAACGCGCGGGCGCCGCCGAAACGGCCCGTATGCTCGTCGAGATCGAACAGCACGTCGAGCGTGCCGGAGAGCGCATCTCGCCGCTGCGCGAGCTCAGCGGCGAGATGCGCGAAGATCGCGACAGCCGCCTTGCTGTCGGCGCTGCCGCGTCCGTAGAGCCAGCCGTTTTCGACGTGCGCGGCGAGCGGCGGATAAGTCCACGTCGATTCGTCGCCGAAGCTTGCGGTATCCAGCGTCGCGTTCAGCAGGTAATGCGGGCCAGGGGCCGCGCCGCGTATTTCCACGTGAAGGGCGAGCGGTTGTCCATCGGCGGAAACGAGCCGGCGCGTGCGTACGTCACGCGCGTCAAACCACGCTTTGATGCATTCGAGCACGGGTGCGCGCGCATCGATGCCGCCGCGGCTCGGCACGCGCACGAGCGCCGTCAGCAAATCGACGATCGATGCCGTGTCGACAGCGCCCGTCATCTACTGGCCTTACGAAGCGACACGCCGGTCCGCCGCGCCCTTCACCGGTGCGCCGAGCGCGCGCAACGTTTCCTTCACGGTCGCGACGCGCACGGTGAAATCGGGACTCCGGCTTTCGATACGCAGCTTGTCCTGACCCGCGAGCTTGATGTGCTTGTGTTTCTGCACCATCTCGATGATCCGCATCGCGTCGATGGGCGGATTCGGAATGAACTGCAAGCCGATCACCGCTTCGCCCGCGTCGATCTTCGAGATGCCGAGCGGCTTCGCGGCCAGACGCAAGCGGTGCGTTTCGACGAGCGCATGCGCCTGCGGCGGCATCTTGCCGAAGCGGTCGATCAGCTCTTCCTGAATGCCGTCGATGGCGTCGCTGTGCTCGCAGTTCGCCAGCCGCTTGTACAGCGACAGGCGCTCCTGCACGTCGCCGCAATAGTCGGCGGGCAGAATGGCGGGCGCGTGCAGATTGATCTCCGTCGTCGCCGCCAGAGGTGCCGTAAGGTCCGGCTCCTTGCCGTTCTTCAGCGCCTTGACGGCATCGTTCAGCATGTCGGTGTAGAGCTGGAAGCCGATCTCGTGAATCTCGCCCGACTGCTTGTCGCCGAGCACTTCGCCCGTGCCGCGAATTTCGAGGTCGTGCATCGCGAGATAGAAGCCCGCGCCGAGTTCTTCCATCTGCTGAATGGCTTCCAGCCGCCGTTGCGCCTGCTTCGTCAGCCCTTGCGGATCGTGCACGAGCAGATACGAATACGCCTGGTGATGCGAGCGGCCGACGCGCCCGCGCAACTGATGCAACTGCGCGAGACCGAATTTATCGGAGCGGTGAATCAGGATCGTGTTCGCGCTCGGCACGTCGATGCCCGTTTCGATGATCGTCGTGCACAGCAGCACGTTCGCGCGCTGCGCGACGAAATCGCGCATCACGCGTTCGAGTTCGCGCTCGTGCATCTGTCCGTGCGCCACTGCGATGCGCGCTTCGGGCACGAGCGCTTCGAGCATCTGCCGGCGATTTTCGATCGTCTCGACTTCGTTGTGCAGGAAGTACACCTGACCGCCGCGCTTCAGTTCGCGCAGCATGGCTTCGCGGATCACGCCGTCTTCCTCGCGGCGCACGAAGGTCTTGATCGCGAGGCGCTTTTGCGGCGCCGTCGCGATCACCGAGAAATCGCGCAGGCCTTCCAGCGCCATGCCGAGCGTGCGCGGAATCGGCGTCGCGGTGAGCGTGAGCACGTCGACTTCGGCGCGCAGCGCTTTCAGCGCTTCCTTCTGGCGCACGCCAAAACGGTGTTCCTCGTCGATGACGACGAGCCCCAGCCGCTTGAACTGCACATCCGACGACAGCAGCTTGTGCGTGCCGATCACGATATCGACAGTGCCTTCGTTGATCTGCTGGATCGATGCGCTGACTTCCTTCGTGCTCTTGAAGCGCGACAACTCGGCGATGCGCACGGGCCAGTCGGAGAAGCGGTCGGTGAAGGTCTGCGTGTGCTGTTCGGCGAGCAGCGTGGTGGGCGAGAGCAGCGCGACCTGCTTGCCGCCCATCACCGCGATGAACGCCGCGCGCAACGCGACTTCCGTCTTGCCGAAGCCGACGTCGCCGCAGACGAGGCGGTCCATCGGCTTGCCGCTCGTCATGTCGCCGATCACGGCGGCAATGGCAGCCGCCTGGTCGGGTGTTTCCTCGAAGCCGAAGCTCTCGGCGAACTTCACGTAATCGCGGGGTTCGAGCGCGAACGCATGGCCTTCGCGCGCGGCGCGGCGTGCATAGAGGTTCAGCAGTTCGGCTGCCGTGTCGCGGATCTGCTGCGCGGCCTTGCGCTTGGCCTTTTCCCACTGACCCGAGCCGAGCGCGTGCAGCGGTGCGCTTTCGGGATCGGCGCCGCTGTAGCGCGAGATCACGTGCAGTTGCGCGACGGGCACGTAGAGCTTGCTGTCGCCCTGGTATTCGAGGTGCAGAAACTCGGTTTCACCTTCGCCGAGATCCATCGTCACGAGGCCCATATAGCGGCCGATGCCGTGCTGCGAATGCACGACCGGGTCGCCGACCTTCAATTCCGACAGGTCGCGCACCATCGAATCGACGTTGCTCGCCTGTTCCTGGCGACGGCGTCCCGCGCGTCGTGCGAGCGGACCGTACAGTTCCGTCTCGGTGAGAATCGCGACGCCTTCGCCCGGAATCGCGAAGCCGTTCGCGAGCGGCGCGACGCCGAGCGCGAAGCGCGCGTCGGAGGTCAGCCAGTCGCCGTAGCTGTCGGCGGAAGTGGGGCGCAGCGCGTTGTCCGCGAGCAGTTGCGCGATCGTCTCGCGGCGGCCCGCCGATTCCGCGGCGAACAGCACGCGGTTCGGCGTCGTGGCGAGCCACGCGCGCAAGGCGGCGACGGGATCGTCGGCGTGGCGGTCGATCGCGAGATTGGGCAGTGGCACGGCCCAGCCGCCGCCCGCGTTGCCGGGCAACGACAGGCGCGCGAACGGCTTGGCGAACGTGAAGAAATCTTCGTCCGACAGGAACAGGCGCTGCGGTTCGAGAATCGGCCGGTCGCGGTCGTGCGACAGGAAGTTGTAGCGCTGCTTCGTATCCGCGGTGAAGCGCCGGATGGCGGCGTCCAGATCGCCGACGAACGCGAGCTGCGCGCCTTCAGGCAGGTAGTGGAAGAGCGTCGCCGTCTCTTCGAAGAACAGCGGCAGATAGTATTCGATACCCGCCGACGGCACGCCGTTGCCGATGTCCTTGTAGATCGACGCCCGGCTCGGATCGCCCTCGAACACCTCGCGCCAGCGGCTGCGAAATGCGGTGCGCGCGGGTTCGTCGAACGGAAACTCGCGGCCGGGCAGCAGGCGCACGTCCTTCACAGGGTAGAGGCTGCGCTGCGAATCGGGATCGAACGCGCGGATCGAATCGACCTGGTCGTCGAACAGGTCGATCCGGTACGGCAGCGGCGAGCCCATCGGAAAGAGGTCGATCAGCGAGCCGCGCACGCAGTATTCGCCGGGTCGCACGACCTGGCTCACGTGCTCGTAGCCGGCCAGCGTCAGCTGCGCTTTCAGCTTCGCTTCGTCGAGACGTTCGCCCTGCGAGAACGAGAACGTGTAGGCCGCCATGAAGGAGGCGGGCGGCATCCGGTACAGGGCAGTCGTTGCGGGTACGAGCAGGATGTCGCAGCGTGCTTCGCCCAGGTCGTGCAGCGTCGCGAGACGCTCGGAGACGAGGTCCTGGTGCGGCGAGAACGAGTCGTACGGCAGCGTTTCCCAGTCGGGCAGCAGGCGCACCCGCGCCTCCGGCGCGAAGAACGCGAGTTCCTGCGACAGCCGCTGTGCATCGACGGCGCTCGCGCAGACGACTGCCAGCAGCGGCACCTGCGCCTTGTGCGCGAGGTGGTAGCGCGCTATCAGCAGCGCGTCGGACGAGCCGTGCGTGCCGTCGAACACGAAACGCTGGCCGGCCTTGACCAGCGCGACGGGCGTTGAGGAGGATTGCGTGGATGCGGCGATGTCGGGCATAAAAGGGAAACGGCCTTTGGGTGACGCCAATGAACAACGGTTCAACGATCGACTGCAAACGGATGAGGGCAAACGGAACCGCAAACTGAGCTGCAAACAGCTAAAAGCGGGCTAAAAGCGGCTAAAAACACCACCAGCCCGCAAGACGCGAACCAATGAGCCCCCCCAGCGGACGCCTCGTGGGCGCGTCGCTGGCGGCGCGTGAGCGGCAAGTTTACGCGTGCCGGGGCATGCGTGCCGAAGACCTATTATAAAATCCGTCCTTCACTTTCACCTGCAACGCGTCCGCTCCGTGACTTCCCGCCTCTTTGCACTGATTCCTTGCGCCGGCACCGGCAGCCGTTCGGGCGCGTCGATGCCCAAGCAATATCGAACCGTCGCGGGACGCGACATGCTGTATTACTCGCTTGCCGCGTTCGACGCATGCAGCGAGTTCGCGCAGACGCTCGTCGTGATCGCGCCCGACGACCAGCACTTCGACGCGCGCCGGTTCGCGGGCCTGCGCTTCGCCGTGCGGCGTTGCGGCGGGGCATCGCGGCAGGCTTCCGTGCTCAACGGGCTGCATGCGCTGGCCGAGTTCGGCGCGCGCGACGACGACTGGGTGCTGGTGCACGACGCCGCGCGCCCCGGCATCACGCCCGCGCTGATCCGCGCGCTGGTCGGCACGCTGAAGGACGACGCCGTGGGCGGCATCATGGCGCTGCCCGTGGCGGATACGCTCAAGCGGGTGACGCCCCATACCGACAACCGCATCGATCACACCGAACCGCGTGACGGCCTGTGGCAGGCGCAGACGCCGCAGATGTTCCGCATCGGCATGTTGCGCGAAGCGATTCTGCGCGCGCAAGGCGACGGCCACGATCTCACCGACGAAGCGAGCGCGATCGAATGGTCGGGTCACGCGCCTAAACTGGTTCAAGGCAGCTTGCGCAATTTCAAGGTCACGTATCCGGAAGATTTCGATCTGGCCGAAGCAATACTCGGGCGCGGCACGGCTGGCTGACGGGCGCCTGGCCTGCGTCCTCCCGGCCGGGCGCGCGGCCGTCATGGCTTAAGAATCAATCACAACGCTTTCACGAAACAACGGAACCCCACGCATATGGATTTGAGAATCGGACAAGGCTACGACGTTCACGCATTGGTGCCGGGACGCCCGCTCATCATCGGCGGCGTGACGATTCCGTACGAGCGCGGGCTGCTCGGCCACTCGGATGCCGACGTGCTGCTGCACGCGATCACCGACGCGCTGTTCGGCGCGGCCGCGCTCGGCGATATCGGCCGTCATTTCCCGGATACCGCGACCGAGTTCAAAGGCGCGAACAGCCGCGTGCTGCTGCGCGAATGTGCGGCGCGCATCGCGAAGGCGGGCTTTACGATTCAGAACGTGGACAGCACCGTGATCGCGCAGGCGCCGAAGCTCGCGCCGCATATCGACGGGATGCGCGCGAATATCGCCGAAGACCTGAATCTGCCCATCGATCGCGTCAACGTGAAGGCGAAGACCAACGAAAAGCTCGGCTATCTGGGTCGTGGCGAGGGTATCGAAGCGCAAGCGGCTGCGCTGTTGCTGCGCGCCTGAACGTTGCTGCGTAGTTGCGTAGAGCGGGTCAGATTTGCCTGATCCGCGTGTGCGCGTTTGCGTGAACGTGCATCATTTGCCGGTTTCACACGCTAACGTGCATTAAAAAAATCGATAGTCGCCGTCGCGCATTTTTGTCGATATTTGTCCGCTTAGAGTGGTCCGCATGAAGTCAAGCGGACGGACAACGACGGCGGTCGACACGCACGTCAAACATTCAGGACACGCGACAGGGCACGTACGAGGTCTCAACGGGCTGAGAGCGCTGGCCGTCGTGCTGGTGTTCCTGTCGCATAAGGCGCACGTCGAGACCGTCGACGTCGGCAAGCTCGGTGTCTGGATCTTCTTTCTCATCAGCGGTTTTCTGATCATCGGAGAACTGCATCGCAATCGCGTGCGTATCGAAGCGGGTAGCGCGCGCCGCGAAGCCGTGATGTGCGTGTTCTTCATGAA
Source organism: Paraburkholderia sp. SIMBA_054 (assembly GCF_046534875.1). NCBI lineage: Bacteria > Pseudomonadati > Pseudomonadota > Betaproteobacteria > Burkholderiales > Burkholderiaceae > Paraburkholderia > Paraburkholderia sp. SIMBA_054. The sequence goes on from NZ_JAWRXV010000012.1 coordinate 96,479, forward strand.
ACGCGCGTTGCGCATCTTCCCGATCTACTACTTGCTGCTGCTCGCGCTGACGATCGCGCATACGCTGTTCTATCAGCGCGATGTCGATCTTGGTTTGGGCTGGCATTACTTCTTTCTGTCCGACTACTGGATCGGCGTGGTGAAGGACGGCTGGCCGGGGACGGTGTCGCACTTCTGGAGTCTCGCCGTCGAGCAGCAGTTCTATCTCGTCGCGCCGTTTCTGCTCGTGCTGACGCCGGCGTCGCGGCATCGGATGGTGTGCGCGCTTGTGGTGCTGGCGGGCGTCGCGGGTCATCTGGCGATGCACGCTGCGGGCGCCAGTGAGCCGCTGATCTACGCGTGCTCGCCGCTGAATTTCGCGGTACTCGCGCTCGGTGGTCTGTGCGGGATGATGGGGCGGGAGAGCGGTCTTGTGCGCGCGGCGGGGCGACTTTCTACGGGCATGGCCGGAGCGCTCGGCGTGCTGGTGTTCGCGACGCAGCCGATATGGAGCAATTGGGCCTTACCGTTTTCAGCCGCCGGTTCCGCGTGGATCGACATCGGCCTTGCGCTCTCACTGTGCGTGCTGTTCGCGTGGATCGTGAACCGCCCGAGCAGCATCGTCGTGTCGGCGCTCGAACTCAAACCGCTCGACTATCTCGGCACGATCAGCTATGGCTTCTATCTGTTTCACAACCTCATTCCGTCGAAGCTCGGCTTCGCTCCAGCCTGGTTCGCGTGGCTGCGCGCGCCCGCATGGATCCACACCTTGAGTGCGCTTACGCTGCAATTCGCGCTTGCCGTGCTGCTCGCGCATCTGTCGTGGCATCTGATCGAGAAGCGGCTGCTCGAACTGAAGAAGCCTTTCGAGGCCGCGATAGGGCGTCGATTGCCAGCGCGTCGTCTGCGCACCCAAACGCAACCGCGATGACTTGTGAATCGCGAAAGCAAAAACGCCACGCATTTGGCGTGGCGTTTTGCTTCAGGCGCGAAGTGCGCGCGGCTTACTTGCCTTCAGCCACGATCACCTGTGCAGCCGCGTTGACGACAGCTGCAATGCGACCCACGTCGCGCAGTTGCGTCGAACTCATGCCTTCGTTGATCAGTGTATCGAAGTGCGACTTCACGCAGAAATGGCACTTGCCGATGATCGACGCGGCCAGCGCGTACATTTCGAAGCGGCGCTTGTCGACGCCGCCATGCGAAGCGTACGCGTTCATCCGCAGGCCGGCCGGCTGCGATTTCAGATCGGCGTTTTCCGTCATCTCGACGTACGGATACCAGACGTTGTTCATGCCCATCAGCGCGGCGGCCGTCAGCGCGCCATTGACTTCTTCCGGCGACAGTACGCCCGCTTCACGGATCGCGGCGATGATCTTCGGGCTCTTCGCAGCGAACGCGGCGGCCAGCGCGACGCCAACGGCATCGTTGCCTTGCAGCGACGAGCGCGCAATCGTGCCGTCCAGATTCAGGCGAATGTCTTTGGCGTAATCAGGAATAAGCTCTTTAATCGCTGCGATGAATTCCATTGATATCTCCTATCAAATTGCCGATAAAAAAGCCCGCTGGCCTTTTCAAGCTTAGCGGGCTTTCAACTGCGAGTCCTTACAGCGTCGCGCCGCCGACAGCGCGGTTGCACGGGCACAGTTCGTCCGTTTGCAGACCGTCCAGAATACGCAGAACTTCTTCCGGGTTACGGCCGACGTTCAGGTTGTTCACCGAAACGTGCTGGATCGTGTTGTCCGGATCGACGATGAACGTGGCGCGCAGTGCGACGCCAGCTTCCTTGTCGCGCACGCCGAGCTGGTCGATCAGTTCGCCCTTGACGTCGCCGAACGCGTAGTGGTTCAGCTTGTTCAGGTCCTTGTGCTCACGGCGCCATGCGAGCTTGACGAATTCGTTGTCGACGCTGCCGCCGAGCAGGACGGCGTCACGCTCTTCGAAGTCCTTGGCCAGCTTGCCGAACTCGACGATTTCCGTCGGGCAAACGAACGTGAAGTCCTTCGGGTAGAAATAGATGATCTTCCACTTGCCCGGGAACGACGATTCGGTGATTTCTTCGAACGCCGATACGCCGTTCTCTTCGTGGTTGTTGAAACCTGGCTTCGCAGCCGTCACGGTAAAGGCTTCGACTTTATCGCCGACAGTTTTCATGCGTTGACTCCTTGAGAATTGGCAAAAGAGATTCACGACAACCCGCTCAAACTACCTGCTGGCTGTAACGAACACGTTACACGCTGAAGACTATAACTCTATTAATCAATCGCATCAATAGTTTTTTTCTAACAAAGTGGATGAATTTTCTCCAACGCGGCGATAGTGCAGTTTGGGAATAATGGGTTTCGCACGAAATCGGGGAAAAGATTGCACAGAAAAGCAGCGGCCTGAAATGGACGCCGGCTGCTTCAGCCGGATTCCTGTCCGTTTCAGACGCTTTTGGCGAGCGGGAACTCGATCGTCACTTCGAGCCCAGGCAGCGGCGTGCGGTTGCGTAGTCGCAACGCGCCCCGATAGCGTCCGACGAGCCGCTGCACGATCGCCATCCCAAGCCCCGTGCCGTTGGCCTGCGTGCGTGCCGAGTTCACGCGGTAGAACGGGCGCGTGACGAGCGCGAGCTGATCTTCGGGAATGCCCGGGCCTTCGTCGACGACCGACAACTCGACTCGCGAATGCGACACCCGCGTCTCAAGAATCACATGCGGGATGCCATCAGACTCGGACAGTCCGTACTTGCGCGCGTTCTCGATCAGATTGCCGACGACTCGGCGGATATCGGTCTCGTCCGCTTCGATCACAGCTGACGGCGCCAGTCGCGTCACCAGCCGCATGCCGTCTTCGCTCGACATGCGCGCAGCCAGTTCTCCAGCGATCACGGAAAGGTCGACAGGTTCCGGCATCCGCTGCACAGGGCGCGCGTAATCCAGGAAGCGCCCGATGATCATGTCCATCTGCTCGATGTCGTCGATCATCGCGTCCTTGGTCGCCTGGTCGGACGGACTCATTTCCGTTTCCAGCCGCAGACGCGCCAGCGGCGTGCGCAGGTCGTGCGAAATGCCAGCGAGCATCAACGCGCGGTCCGCTTCGAGTTGCTCCAGGTCCTGCACCATCTGGTTGAAGCTTCGGTTGGTTTCGGCCGCGACGCCCATGCCGCGTTCCGGCAGCTTCTCCGGCGCCTGGCCGGAACCGACCTTGCGCGCGGCCATCGCGAGCCGCGCGAACGGCCGGTTCACGAGACTCGTGATGAACGCCGCGCCAAATAGCGACAACGCGAGCGCGAAAATACCCCAGCCTGCCCATTGCAGACCCGTCACACTATCGAGCTGATCGCGGTCGAGCGCCACCCAGTAATCGTCGTCGTCGATCTTGAAGCTGATCCACACGCCTGGAATGTCGTTCACCGACTGCGCGATGATCGTGTCGTCACCGAGGCGTCCGCGAATGTCATGCTCGATCAGACGGTTGAGCGATTCATCGGGCTGGAGCTTGTACTTGTCGGTGGTTTCGCGCGGATACACGCGCACGCCTTCATTGCTCTCCAGATCTTGCAGCAGTGCGCGCCGCAGATCGGGATCGGAATAGAGGAGTGCGGTACGCGTGAGCTTGACGATCGCGACGAGCTGCAGCGCGACGCGTTGCGCGCGCGGCTCGCGCTCGATCACACGGAAGCTCTGGAACCAGGCGGCGAGGCTGACCGCGATCAGGAGCGCGATCAGCAGGAACGTTCGCCAGAACAGGCCGCCGAACGCGAGCGTCAGGAGGCGCCGGTCGATCCGCATGCGGCCTTCTTATGGAAGAAGAGAGACAACTGGAACGGCAAATTCAGGCTGCGCCGTCGGGGATGAACACGTATCCCAGACCCCAGACTGTCTGGATGAAGCGCGGGCTGCCCGGGTCCGGCTCGATCAGCTTGCGCAGACGCGAAATCTGCACGTCGAGGCTGCGGTCGAACACTTCGTATTCACGGCCGCGCGCCAGTTCCATCAGCTTTTCGCGCGACAGCGGCTGGCGCGGATGACGCGCGAACACCTTGAGCACCGAGAACTCGCCCGTGGTCAGGGGGATTTCCTGGCCGGCCTTGGTGAGCGTGCGCGTGGCGAGGTTCAGCGCGAACTCGCCGAACTCGAAGACTTCCGACGTCTCCGACGGCGCGCCCGGCAATTCGGACGGCGACTGGCGGCGCAGCACCGCGTGAATGCGCGCGACCAGCTCGCGCGGATTGAACGGCTTGGGCAAGTAGTCGTCAGCGCCCATTTCGAGGCCAACGATACGATCGACATCCTCACCCTTGGCGGTGAGCATGATGATCGGCGTGCGATCGTTGCTGCCGCGCAGACGCCGGCAGATGGAAAGACCGTCTTCGCCCGGCAGCATCAGGTCGAGCACCAGAAGGTCGAAACGTTCACGCACCCACAGCTTGTTCATCGAGGGCGCGTTCTCGGCGACATAAACGTTGAAGCCCTGCTCGCCGAGGTAGCGGCGCAGCAGATCGCGCAGACGCGGGTCGTCATCGACGACGAGGATTTTCGAGGGGTTTTTGGTTTCCATGGTCGGCATCTTAGCGCGATTAGAGAGAGGTGCACGTTTGCACCAATTATCACGTAACAGTCAGTTACAAAATTTACCCGGCCTGTGGCACGACGTAAAGGCTTGGCGCTTACACTCCTTTACTGTTTGCGCCAGTTCGGTAGATACTTCACTCGAATAAAGCTCTCGCACCCGGTTTCAAGCCGGAGTCAATACACGTATCTGAGGTTGCCGGTTGCCGCGCCACGAAGGGAAAAAGATGAAGGGAGGGGTCTGGCCGAACGTGCGCCTGAGCGTGATCGCTGTCGCTGTTGCGATCGTGTTCGCGAACGCGTTAAGCCCGGTTCCCGCTTATGCCGATTCCTCGACGGACCGCAACACCGACACGCGCCCGCCCCAGCGCCCGCATACGCGCTCGGGTCGCCAGCCGCACAATCCCGACGCGGATCGTCCCGCATCCGACGCGATCATGCGAGCAACCGCCGTGCCGCCCGATCTGGATCAACGTCGGCGCGACGGACATATGACGCCTGAAGAACGACGTTTGTTGCGGCAGCATATCGAAGACGCCGTTCGCGAACTGTACAAGCGCTGACGCCCGGTTTTCACGCACAGCGACCGACCGTCGGCGCTTCGGCACGACGGCCGTGCGTTTGCCGTTGGTGTCGGGCAAAGTCATTCATCCAGTGAGGCATCGATGAAGCGACGCGAGTTTCTGACGATGGCAGCGGCAGCGAGCGCCTCGCTATCGATGCCGCGCGTGTTCGCCGCGCCGCACGCAAGCAGCGGCATATCGACGCAACTGGATGCGGGCGCAACGGGTCGCGCGCCGGGCAAGCTGCTTATCCTGATCGAACTGAAGGGCGGAAACGACGGTTTGAACACCGTCATTCCTTTCGCCGATTCCACTTACTACGCGCTGCGTGAACACATCGCGATACCGCGCGACCGTGTGCTGCCGCTGGACGAGCGTACGGCGCTGCATCCCGCGATGCGTGCGCTGCTGCCTCTCTGGCGCGATGAACAACTGGCTGTCGTGCAGGGTGTCGGTTGCGCGCAGGATCATATATCGCATTTCCGCTCGACGGAGATCTGGGACACGGCATCGTGCGCCGATGTGTATCGGCGCGACGGCTGGCTGACGCGTGCGGTCGGGCAATGCGCCGCGATGCAGCGAGGCGTTGCGGCGGCATCATTCGGCAGCGTGGAGTCGGGGCCGTTCGCCGGTTCCGCGGATCGTGTCGAGACCGATGAGGTGTGGGCGCGTGTCGATGACCCCGATGCCGCGCCGCACGTCGAAGGGATCGACGCGGACGAAGGCGAAGGCGAGGGCGCGCGCGTTTCCGGCGCCACGCGAGCACTTCAGGTGAGCGCGCCGACGCTTCGGGATTCGATCGATGCCGCGCTGCGCACGATCGTAGACCGGACGCAGCCGCATACGTGCGGCGCGATTCGGCTAACGCTCGATGGTTTCGACACGCACAGCAATCAGCCCGCGCGGCACGCGGCTTTGCTCGAGCAGCTCGCCGAAGGCTGCGCGACGCTTCGCGCGGAATTGACGCGACGCGGCCGCTGGCGCGACACGCTCATCATGACGTACTCGGAATTCGGCCGCTCCGCGCGCGAGAACATTCATCGTGGCACCGGGCATGGCGGCGGCGCCGCGCATTTCGTGCTGGGTGGTCAGGTGCGTGGAGGCTTGTACGGTCGCGCGCCCGATCTCGCGCGATTAAATAGCGCCGGCAATCTGCCTGTCGAGATCGACTTCAGGCAGCTCTACGCGACCGCGCTTGGCCCGTTCCTGAATCTGGATGCAAACGCGGTCCTTCAGGACGACGTCCCGCCGCTGCCATTGCTACGCACGTAAATGTCAGTGCTTGCGCGCCGCTCGCCACGCGACCCACAGCTTGCGGATCGGCGTGAGCGCGATGCGTTGATGAAGCACGCGGTAGCCGTCGCGCTCGATCTCGTCGAGCAACGCCAGCGCCAGTGCGGCCAACGCGCGCAGCGTGCGCTGCGAGTGACGCTCGCCGACGGGTAGCGCATCGAGCGCCTTGCGGATCGCGTCGCGGGCGCGCGTTGTCTGGAAGCGCATCAGCTCGGTGAACGCGTCCGTGTACTTGCGGTTGATCAGATCCGCCGCCGTCACGTTGTAGCGCTGCATCTCGTCGATGGGAATGTAGATGCGGCCATGCCGCGCGTCGTTGCCGAGTTCGACGACGATCTGCGCGAGCATCAAGGCCTCGCCGAGCGGTGCGGCCCACACTTGCGCCTGCGACGGATCGCGCGCCGTCGCGCGCGCAACCACAGATGCGAAGTTGCCGCCGACCCCAGCCATATAGCGGCGCAGGTTCGGATAGTCGAGATAGCGCGCCTGGTCGAGGTCCATCTCGAAGCCCGCGATCAACGCCTGCAACGTGGGATATTCAGCCTGCACGTCGGGCAGATGCACAGCGAGCGCCTGCGACACAGGGTGCGTCGGTTCGCCTGCTGCGAGCGCTGCTGCTTCCTTTTGCCACCACGCGAGCTTCGTGCGTCCGATCGTCGGATCGGTCGTTTCCTTCACGGTTTCTTCGAACTCGCGACGCAGCGCGAACAGCGCGGTGAGCAACGGCTGCCGCGCGACGGGCGCCTGGCGCAGTGCGTAGTAGGTGCTCGAGCCGGGAGGCGCTGCTTTCTGCAGGCAGTATTCGTCGAAATTCACTGGGATTGGCTTGTGGGGAGGCGGTCGCGCACGGCTGTGCACGAGAGACCGAAAATTGTAGCATCGACCGTATTCGACAGATGCAGACAAGCGCAGACCAATCGGTTAGAATCTCGCGCTTACGCTTTTGGCGGTGCCGCGATCGGACGTGGCTTTTTCGACGCGTTCGTTCGTGGCGGTGACGGGTCTGATCCTACAGGTTCGGATTTGTCCGCGCGAACTACACCGCGATGAAATCGCAGCGTCCATTCGCCGGCGAGACATCGGGTGTTGCACCTCACGCATCGCCCGGCTGCGAGGATGGCGAAATTGGTAGACGCACCAGGTTTAGGTCCTGACGCCCGCAAGGGTGTAGGGGTTCGAGTCCCCTTCCTCGCACCACTTTTTTCTCATTGCTGTACACAAAACCCCGCCCGTATCCGACGCGCGGGGTTTTTTGTTTTTACGCGCCGACACGACAATCGCGCAGACTCGCACCCGGCCAATCGACGCACACAAAAACCCCCGCGCGAAGGCGGGGCTGGCTCATCACATTGACGATCCGAGGCTGCTTAGTGGCAGCGCTTTTCCCAGTGATGATGCACTTTTACCTTATGGCACTCGTGATGGTAGTCGTTTGCGAATGCCGACGACATGCTCACGAAACCAGCGGCAGCGGCGACGAGTGCCAGAACAACCTTCTTCATTTTCGATCCTTAAAATCAGAGAGATAAAGCGAGCGGCGATCGTAGCAAGTCAGGTTTACGATTCGCTTGGACTCAGTCGTTCCGTGCGTCAAGTACGCTGTATATCGCGAAGCGCGACCATCGACCTATCTGGTTGCACGCACAACCAGATTCTCCTATCCTGCGCTGAAATGATCTACGATCCTTTAGCTCATCGAAGCGCAAGAAGAGGAGCGTGCAAATGGCATCAACCGATGTTCGACTACCCTCAGACATCGGCGCGCATGCCGACGCGGAGCGCGCGCTGCGCGTGACACTCGCAGGCACGTATCGCGTGTTCGCGATGCTCGGCTGGACCGAGTTGATCTACAACCACATCACCGTGCGCGTGCCCGGCACGCACAGCCATTTCCTGATCAACCCGTTCGGCCTGCACTACACGGAAGTCACGGCGTCGAACCTGGTGAAGATCGATGTCGACGGGAATGTGCTCGACGACTCGCCGCATCCCGTGAATCCGGCGGGCTTCGTCGTGCATGCCGCGATTCATCGCGCGTTGCCCGATGCGCATTGCGTGATGCACACGCATACAACGGCGGGGCTTGCCGTCGCATGCTCGCAGTCGGGTCTCGTCAACAACAATTTCTATTCGGCGCAACTGCACGGAATGGTCGCGTATCACGACTTCGAAGGCATTACCGTGCGCGCCGACGAAGGGCCGCGCCTCGTTGCGAATCTCGGCGACAAACGTTTGTTGATCTTGCGCAATCACGGCCTGCTATCGATTGGCGAAACGATCGCGCAAGCCTTCGCGCGGCTCTGGACGCTCAACCGGGCTTGCGACATTCAATTGGCAACGGCGACGCTCGGACCCGCGCGCTGATCGGCGACGAGATCGCCGCGCGCTGCACGCGCGACTCACTGCAGTTCGATCCGCGGCATGGCGCAGGAGAAGATGTGCTGAAAGCGTTGCTGCGTCAGGTCGATCGGATCGATCCGTCGTATCGCGAGTAGAAGCGTGAAAGTCGCCGTGCGAGACGCGTACGCGGGCGGACTTGTGAATGAGTGTTTAAGGAATTAGGTAACAACGGAGTCGACGGCGCCACGCAAGCGCCGATGAGCGTTCGCTCCAGACTCCGTCTGACCTGACTACGCTGCGTTACGCGCGATCGCGGTTTCGATCACCTTGTCGAGTGCTTCGCTGAGCGCGACCTTCTCGCGGTCGTCGAGGCAATCGAACAGATCGGTGTTCCACTTGCGCGCGATGGGCATCACCTTGCGATAGAGCGCACGGCCTTCCGCGGTCAACGATACGAGCACCACGCGGCCATCGTCCGCGCTCGCTTCGCGTTGCACGAGGCCTTGTCTGATCAAGGCTTCGGCTGCACGGCTCGCCTGACTCTTGTCGAGGTTCGCGTGGCGCGCGAGGTCCATGATCGAGAATGGTCCGAACGATCCAACCGATGCAATCACGCGCGCCTCGGGCAGCGTCACGTCGAGCTTGGCCATATACCGTTCGCTGATGCCCCGCTCGGAAAGTTTATTCAGCACGTGCAGACGATACGTCAGAAACTGTTCGAGTCCGGCTTTATCGGAGGCCTTCATGGTCTTCCCGTTGTGAGTGGATGCAGTCCGGTGATGTGATTGTTGCTGCATCCGCTCTCGCGGTCAACGCGGGCCAAACCTGAGTCGCGTCATCTGTTCGGCTTCGTTCGCAAGCAAGGTCGCTGCGTCGCGAATCGCTACTTCGAGCGTGATCGGGCCGGGGGCGGGCGAGAAGCATCCGCTGAAATGCTCGGCGAGTTTTGGCAGCGCCGCTGGGTCGACAGCGCCCGAGAGCAGCGTGGCCGGCACGCCCGCGGCGCGCGCATGCCGGCAGGCGATGAAGGGCGCCTTGCCGTGCAGCGTTTGCACGTCGGAGCGGCCTTCGCCCGTGATGAGCCAGTTGGCGCCTTCGAGCGCTGCGTCGAGGCCGATCTGTCGCGCAACGACTTCCGCGCCCGGCTCGAATTCGGCGCCCAGCATATGCAGTGCGAAACCGAGTCCACCCGCCGCGCCCGCACCCGGCTGGTTGCGCGCGACACGGTTCATGGCCGGCTCGACGAGGTCGGCGAAGCGGGCGAGGGCGGCGTCGATCGTCGCGACCTGCTCCGGCTTTACGCCTTTTTGCGGACCGAAGACTGCCGTTGCACCGTGATCGCCCGTCAACGGGTTGTCGACATCCGACATGCCGACGAACGTTGCCTCGCGCAGACGGGCATCGAGGCCCGATGCGTCGACGCGCGCCAGTTGAGCAAGTTGTTCGGGCGTCGCGTCGAGTTCATGCCCTTGCGCATCGAATAGCTTGAGCCCGAGACCGACCAGCAAACCCGCGCCGCCGTCGTTCGTGCTGCTGCCGCCGAGCGCGACGAAGAAGCGCCGCACACCCGCGTCGAGCAGCGAGCGGATGGCTTCGCCCATACCGCGCGTGCTGCGCTTTTCCACGGGAACGCCCATGCCGACGGGGTCGGTGATGCCGACGACCTCCGCTGTTTCGATGATCGCGCTGCCGTCGGCGAGCAGACCCGTCACGCCTTCGCGCGCAGGGCCTGCCGCGCCCCGCACCGTGAGCATGCGGCGTTCGCCGCCGCTGGTGAGCATGGCGTCGAGCGTGCCTTCGCCGCCGTCGGCCATTGCGCAGACACGGATCGTCGCGTCGGGCCGCGCGCGCAGAATGCCCGTCGCGATGGATTGCGCGACCTGCTCCGCGGAGAGCGAACCTTTGAACGAGTCAGGGGCGATGACGACGATAGGCGCGGACGACGTATTCGGCATGGTGTCTCTGATGATTTGCTATGAGTAGGCATCGCTGTGCTCGCCGCGATGCGATGAAGCGCCCGGAACGCCTATGCACGCGGCAGCGGCGTATCAGGATGTGGTGAAGCTTATCAGCATGCGACGCGCGACTGAATATACCGGAAGGTATAGGCAGAATTGACTTTGATTCACAGCTGTCGCGGACCGAGACGCATCGCAGGCGCGTTTGGAATCGTTCGAATGACGGTCGGAATCGAGCTTCGCAAGCCACAAACAATCGCGAAACAGCGAATCCGGCTAGCCGCGCAAATAGTTTGCTAAAATATTTGGCTCTCTGACCCAAACTGTGCTGCCGGCGGCCTCACAGCCCGCGGCGAGAGGCACGCGATCGATGTCACCCGTGACTGAGCGAAGCGTAGCGGCGACCCGCGCAAAAGCGAATGCAACGCGCAGTGTCGAACGCACGACGCAAAGCGGACATCGACAGGCGGCGCACACAAGATAACTGATTCGCTCGAATAATTTTAGGACGATTGAAGCCATGGCTAACGTTGTTGAAAACCTCGGCAAGCTCGAACGCCGCGTGACGATTTCCCTGCCGAAAGACACTGTGCAGAAGGAAGTGGATTCGCGTATCCGTCAACTCGCGAAGAACGTGCGCATGCCGGGTTTCCGCCCGGGCAAGGTGCCGCTCAAGATGGTGACGCAGCAGTACGCGGGTCAGGTGGAAGCCGAAGTGCTGAGCGACAAGGTTGGCAAGGAGTTCTTCGACATCAGCCGCGCGGAAAACCTGCGCGTCGCTGGCCAGCCGAGCTTCAGCCCGAAGACGGACGCGACTGAAGGCGACTACGCATTCGACGCGACCTTCGAGGTTTACCCGGAAGTGAAGCTGGGCGACGTCGCGACGGCTGAAATCGAACGCACGAAGACCACCATCAGCGACGCTGAAATCGACCGCACGCTCGACATCCTGCGCAAGCAGCGCGTGCACTACCACGCTCGCGGCGAATCCGGCGAGCATGGCGACGGCGGCGCGGACACGGCTGCGAAAGACGGCGACCGCGTGACGGTCGACTTCGTCGGCAAGATCGACGGTGAAGCATTCCAGGGCGGCAGCGCGGACGACTTCGCGTTTGTCCTGGGTGAAGGCCGCATGCTGCCGGAATTCGAAAAGGCCGCGCTTGGCCTGAAGGTCGGCGAGTCGAAGGAATTCGACCTTGCGTTCCCCGAGGACTATCACGGCAAGGAAGTCGCCGGCAAGACCGCGCAATTCACCATCACGATGAAGACGATCGAGTGGCCGCATCTGCCCGAAATCGACGGCGAATTCGCGAAGTCGCTCGGCATCGAAGACGGCGATCTGACGAAGATGCGCGCCGAAATCCGTGACAACCTCGAGCGCGAAGCGAAGCGCCGCACGCAGGCTGTCGTGAAGAACCAGGTGATGGACGCGCTGCTGAAGATCTCCGAACTCGACGTGCCGAAAGCGCTGGTCGAGCAGGATCAGGAGCGCCTCGTCGAAATGGCGCGTCAAGACCTCACGCAACGCGGCGTGCCGAACGCAAAGGACGCACCGATCCCCGCAGAAATGTTCGCCGAGCAGGCAGAGCGCCGCGTCAAGCTGGGCCTCGTGCTGGCCGAGCTGGTCAAGGCCAACGAGCTGCAGGCCAAGCCGGAACAGATCCGCGCGGAAGTCGATGAATTCGCGAAGAGCTACGAAGACCCGAAGGAAGTCGTCCGCTGGTATTATTCGAACCAGCAGCGTCTTGCCGAGATGGAAGCGTATGTCGTTGAGTCCAACGTCGTCGATTTCGTCCTGAGCAAGGCGAAGGTGACGGACAAGGAAGTGAGCTTCGAAGAGCTGGCAAGCGCAACGGCGCAAGCGTAATAGCATCGCTGTAACGGCGTGCTGGCTGTCCGAGCGACGGCCTGCACGCCGTTTTTCCATATGAGCACGGCCGATTATGCTAAAAGAACGCTCGTCGGCCGTTTTGGCTCTTGAAGAAACGCGCGGCCGCACCTACTTGTCCAGAACCGATTATCAGAACATTTCCTGACAAGGATCCATTGCATGACCTTTCGCGCTCAAATGCTGGACACGTTGACCTCGCAGTCGTCGCGGGATCGGGATCTCGAAGCGCAAGCGCTCGGCCTCGTGCCGATCGTCGTCGAAACGAGCGGCCGCGGTGAACGTTCGTATGACATCTACTCGCGCCTGCTGAAGGAGCGCGTGGTGTTCCTGGTTGGCGAAGTGAACGATCAGACTGCGAACCTCGTGATCGCACAGTTGCTGTTCCTCGAAAGCGAAAATCCGGACAAGGACATTAGCTTCTACATCAACAGCCCGGGCGGCTCGGTGTCGGCAGGGATGGCGATCTACGACACGATGCAATTCATCAAGCCGGACGTCTCGACGCTGTGCATGGGCCTCGCGGCCAGCATGGGCGCGTTCCTGCTGGCAGCGGGCGCGAAGGGCAAGCGTTTTGCGCTGCCGAACGCACGCGTGATGATTCACCAGCCGCTGGGCGGCGCGCGCGGCCAGGCATCGGACATCGAAATTCAGGCACGCGAAATCCTGTACCTGAAGGAGCGCCTGAACCAGTTGCTGTCGCACCACACCGGTCAACCCGTGGAGCGTATCCAGCGCGACACGGACCGCGACAACTTCATGTCGGGTGACGATGCGCAGGCTTATGGCCTCGTCGACCAGGTGCTGCACAAGCGTCCGTAAACAATCGCTGAAACATGGCTGATCCGGAGCGCTTTTTCTCCAAATTGGGGGAGGAGCGCCGGCGCGAAACCTTGTGAAATAATAAGACCCGTCTGAACGCCTGCGGCAAACGCCGTCACAGCTTTTGCGCATCCGTCCCGCCCCGAACTGAACGAGGTGGGCAAACGGCGTATCATGTCATTCGAGTGTCCGGAGGCTCACACATCTATGGCGGACAAAAAAGGTTCTAACAGCGAGAAGCTGTTGTATTGCTCGTTCTGCGGCAAAAGCCAGCACGAGGTTAAAAAACTGATTGCTGGCCCGTCGGTATTCATCTGTGATGAATGTATCGACCTGTGCAACGAAATCATTCGCGACGAAGCAGCGGGCGCGGGTCTGGAAACGGGCCTGTCCAAGTCCGACCTGCCCAGTCCTCAGGAAATCCGCGACATTCTCGATCAATACGTGATCGGGCAAGAACGCGCGAAGAAAATTCTCGCGGTTGCGGTCTACAACCACTACAAGCGCCTGAAACATCTCGACAAGAAGGACGACATCGAGCTGTCGAAGAGCAACATCCTGCTGATCGGGCCGACCGGCTCCGGCAAGACGCTGCTCGCGCAGACCCTTGCACGCCTTCTGAACGTGCCGTTCGTGATTGCCGATGCAACCACGCTGACGGAAGCCGGCTATGTCGGCGAGGATGTCGAGAACATCATTCAGAAGCTGCTGCAAAACTGCAATTACGAAGTCGACAAGGCGCAGCGTGGCATCGTCTATATCGACGAAATCGACAAGATCAGCCGCAAGTCCGACAACCCGTCGATTACCCGTGACGTGTCGGGCGAAGGCGTGCAGCAGGCGCTGCTGAAGCTGGTCGAAGGCACGATGGCGTCGGTCCCGCCGCAAGGTGGCCGTAAGCATCCGAACCAGGATTTCATCCAGGTCGATACGACCAACATCCTGTTTATCTGCGGCGGTGCGTTCGATGGCCTCGAAAAGGTGATCGTGGACCGTACGGAGAAAACGGGGATCGGTTTCGGCGCGAGTGTCAAGAGCAAGCAGGATCGTGATGCAGGCGAAGTGCTGCGCGAAGTCGAGCCGGAAGATCTCATCAAATTCGGCCTGATTCCAGAACTGATCGGACGTCTGCCCGTCGTGGCGACGCTCGGCAAGCTGGACGAAGTCGCGCTGATGAAGATTCTGGTCGAACCCAAGAACGCGCTCATCAAGCAGTATCACAAGCTGTTCAACATGGAACGCGTCGAGCTGGAGATCCGTCCGGCCGCGCTGCAAGCCATCGCCCGCAAGGCGATCCGTCGTAAGACGGGCGCACGTGGCTTGCGTTCGATCCTGGAACAGGCGTTGCTTGACGTCATGTACGAATTGCCGACAATGAAGGGCGTCAGCAAAGTCATTATTGACGACAATGTTATTGATGGTGACGGAAAGCCGCTACTGATCTACGAAGACGCGCCAAAGGTTGCGGGTTCGAATTGATCGGCTTCCCGATTTTTGAAAAAAAGCCGTTCATGGCGACGTGAACGGCTTTTTTCGTTTATCGTGTCGTCAGGATGGACTGTTTTTCTGGAGTCACTGAACTTTTCCCACACGCGAAGGCTTGCAATCTTTTTTGTCGGCCTCAACTATCGAACAAACTGATTCCACTCATGGGGAAATGAAATGTCAGGAACCCAACTCCTCCCGCCGGAACGCGTCACACTCCCGCTGCTCCCGCTGCGCGACGTAGTCGTTTTCCCACACATGGTGATCCCGCTCTTCGTGGGTCGCCCGAAGTCGATCAAGGCGTTGGAAGCCGCAATGGAAGGTGGCAAGCACATCATGCTTGTTGCCCAGAAAACGGCGGCCAAAGACGAGCCGACCGAAAAGGACATGTACGAAGTTGGCTGTATCGCCAACATCCTGCAGATGCTCAAGCTGCCCGACGGCACCGTGAAGGTGCTGGTCGAAGGTCTGCAGCGCGCAAAGACGCTGTCGATCGAAGAGCAGGAAACGCAATTCTCGTGCGAAGTGATGCCGCTCGAGCCCGACCACGCCGATAGCGCTGAAACGGAAGCGCTGCGTCGCGCGATCGTGTCGCAGTTCGATCAGTACGTGAAGCTGAACAAGAAGATCCCGCCGGAGATTCTGACGTCGCTGTCGGGTATCGATGAAGCCGGGCGTCTTGCCGATACGATCGCTGCGCATCTGCCGCTCAAGCTCGACCAGAAGCAACAGATCCTCGAAATGTTCCCAGTCATCGAGCGCCTCGAGCATCTGCTCGCGCAACTCGAAGCCGAGATCGACATTCTGCAGGTCGAAAAGCGCATCCGTGGACGCGTCAAGCGTCAGATGGAGAAGAGCCAGCGCGAGTACTACCTGAACGAGCAGGTCAAGGCCATCCAGAAGGAACTGGGCGAAGGCGAAGAGGGTGCGGATCTCGAAGAGCTCGAGAAGCGCATCACCGCTGCGCGCATGCCGAAGGAAGCCAAGAAGAAGGCCGACGCCGAGCTGAAGAAGCTCAAGCTGATGTCGCCGATGTCGGCGGAAGCTACCGTCGTGCGCAACTACATCGACACGCTGATCGGCCTGCCGTGGCGCAAGAAGAGCAAGGTCAACAACGACCTCTCGAATGCCGAACGCGTGCTGGACGAAGACCACTTCGGTCTCGAGAAGGTGAAGGAACGCATTCTCGAGTACCTCGCGGTTCAACAGCGCGTGGACAAGGTGAAGGCGCCGATCCTGTGCCTCGTCGGGCCGCCGGGCGTCGGCAAGACGTCGCTGGGCCAGTCGATTGCGCGCGCAACGAATCGCAAGTTCGTGCGCATGGCGCTGGGTGGTGTGCGTGACGAAGCCGAGATTCGCGGCCACCGTCGTACGTACATCGGCTCGATGCCGGGCAAGATCCTGCAAAGCCTGACCAAGGTCGGCGTGCGCAATCCGCTCTTCCTGCTCGACGAAGTCGACAAGATGGGCATGGATTTCCGCGGCGATCCGTCGTCGGCGCTGCTCGAAGTGCTCGACCCGGAACAGAACCACACGTTCGCCGATCACTACGTCGAAGTGGACTTCGACCTGTCGGACGTGATGTTCGTCGCGACGTCGAACTCGCTGAACATTCCGCCGCCGCTGCTCGACCGGATGGAAGTGATCCGTCTGTCGGGCTACACGGAAGACGAGAAGGTCAGCATCGCGCAACGCTATCTGCTGCCGAAGCAGAAGAAGAACAACGGCTTGAAGCCCGGTGAGATCGACGTCACGGAAACCGCCATCCGCGACATCATTCGTTACTACACGCGTGAAGCGGGCGTGCGTTCGCTCGAGCGTGAAATTTCGAAGATCTGCCGCAAGGTGGTGAAGATGCTTCTGCTGAAGAAGGCGGACAAGGCAGTCACCGTCGACGGCAAGAACATCGACACGTTCCTCGGCGTACGCAAGTACGACTTCGGTCTGGCCGCGAAGGAAAACCAGACCGGCCAGGTCACGGGTCTCGCGTGGACGGAAGTGGGCGGCGATCTGCTGACGATCGAAGCGGCCGTGATGCCGGGCAAGGGCAACGTGATCCGTACGGGTTCGCTCGGCGACGTGATGAAGGAATCCGTCGAAGCCGCGCGTTCGGTGGTGCGTTCGCGTTCGCGCCGTCTCGGTGTCAAGGACGAAGCGTTCGAGAAGCAGGACATCCACATCCACGTGCCGGAAGGCGCGACGCCGAAGGACGGTCCGTCTGCCGGTATCGCGATGACGACGGCGCTGGTGTCGGTGCTCACGGGTATCCCCGTGCGCGCGGATGTCGCGATGACGGGCGAAATCACGCTGCGTGGCGAAGTGCTGCCGATCGGCGGGCTGAAGGAGAAGCTGCTGGCAGCGCATCGCGGCGGCATCAAGCTCGTGCTGATCCCGGAAGAAAACGTCAAGGATCTGACGGAGATTCCGGACAACGTGAAGAACGCGATCGAGATCGTGCCCGTCCGCTGGATCGACAAGGTACTGGAACTGGCGCTGGAACATGGTCCGGCTCCGCTGCCGGATGAAGAGCCGAAGGCGGCTGCGCCCGTTGGTGAGTCGAAAGACTCAGGCGCAAGCGATGTCGTGAAGCACTAAGCCAAACGCAAAGTACTGAGCGCCTTAACGGCTCACTCAGTTTTCAGCGAACAAGAACCCGCGGCCTGGTCCGCGGGTTTTTTTATTGCTCGCGCAAGGGACGCAAACGTTTAATCATTAGCCGTCGATAGAGCAATTCACCCGCTATCCAGGACGCACGGAGACACGTGGCAAACTGGTTGCATCCGCATCGATCACCTTGCAAGACTTTGTCATCGACAGACCCTCGACGACCCCCTCGAATCAGGCTCAATCCCGCTTGACACAAGGGTTTCGGCCCATTCTAATGAGTGGCCGGCAAATTCTGCCGTGCCGTATATAACCGGGCGCATAAGCGCTTTCATGATTGGCCAACTACATTCTCGGGGGCTTGGAATGAATAAAACGGAATTGATCGATCACATCGCGCAGCAAGCCGACATTTCGAAAGCGGCAGCAGGTCGCGCGTTGGATGCCGTGATCGGTGGTGTCAAAGGCACGTTGAAAAAGGGTGGTTCGGTCACGCTGGTCGGCTTCGGCACGTTTGCCGTTGGCAAGCGCACGGCACGCACGGGGCGCAATCCGCGCACGGGCGCCGCAATCAAGATCAAGGCAGCCAAGGTCCCTAAATTTAGGCCTGGCAAAGCTCTGAAGGATGCGTTAAACTAATGGGCTCGCTGCTTGATGAATATGTCGATGCGAGTCGGCATCAAGCGTCAGGCAGCGGCGATCTCGGAGCGGGTGCTTAGCTCAGTTGGTAGAGCGGCGCCCTTACAAGGCGTAGGTCGGGAGTTCGAGCCTCTCAGCACCCACCAGTTCCAGATCGAAGTGACACGCTGCAGTGTATGCAGCATAAGGAGTGGTAGTTCAGTCGGTTAGAATACCGGCCTGTCACGCCGGGGGTCGCGGGTTCGAGTCCCGTCCACTCCGCCAGTATCCTAGAAAGGCGAACTCCGGTTCGCCTTTTTTATTGCCCGCTGTTGTACTATCGGGCGTTCCGTTTTTGGCATCCGACTTTTGCCTCCTCAAGCATGCTCGATTTCTTTCGCAATCACCAACGTCTGATGATGTTGATGCTCATCCTGGGCATCCTGCCGGGTTTGGGTTTTGTCGGTATCCAGGGCTTCCGTGGCTTCTTTGACGAGAGCGCGAATGTCGCTAGCGTCAACGGACACAAGATCACCCGCGGCGAGTATGACAACGCGTGGCGTCAGCAGATGGACCGCGCGCGTCAGATGCTCGGCGCACAGTTCGACCCGAAGATGTTCGACACGCCGGAGCGCCGCAAGGAAATGCTCGATGGGCTGATCCAGCAACGCGTGCTCGCCGATGAGACGCAACGTCTGCATCTGACGGTGTCAGACGATGCACTGCGTCGCGCGCTGATGGCCGATCCCGTCATCGGCTCGCTGAAGAATCCCGACGGCTCGATCGACCTGAACAAATACAAAGAACTCCTTGCGATGCAGGGCATCACGCCCGATCAATACCAGGAGCAGGTTCGCTACAGCATGGCGATGCAACAGTTGCCCGCAGCCATCACGCAGACCTCGTTCACGCCGAAGACGCTCGCGCAGCATCTGACCGAACTCGCCGAGCAGCAGCGCGAAGTGCAGGGTCTCGCGTTCCGCTCGAAGGAGTACGAGTCGAAGGTGCAGCCGACTGATGCGCAAATTCAGGCGTACTACGATGCGCATCGCGACGACTTCGCGACGCCCGCGACGGCCACGATCCAGTATCTCGTGATGTCGCCCGCGACGATCGCGGCATCGGCGAATCCGAGCGACGCAGATCTCAAAAAGTACTACGACGACAACATCGCCCACTACCGCACGGCGGGTGAAGTGCGCGCGAGCCACATCCTGATCTCGGCGCCGAAAGACGCGAGCGCCGCCGACAAGGACAAGGCAAAGCAGAAAGCGCAGGAAATCCTCGCGCAGATCAAGGCGCATCCCGACCAGTTCGCGCAGCTTGCGCAGCAGGATTCGCAGGACCCGGGTTCGGCGTCGAAGGGCGGCGATCTGGGCTACTTCAGCCCGGGCATGATCGCGGGCGGCAAGGCTTTCGACGACGCCGTCTTCAAGATGAAGAAGGATGAGATCAGCGATCTGATCCAGTCGGACTTCGGCTATCACATCGTCAAGGTGACGGACGTTAAGCCGTCGGTGACGAAGCCGTTCGACGAAGTGAAGGATTCGATCGCAAAGGATCTCAAGGCGCAACTCGCCACGAAGGCATTCAGCGACGATTCGGAAGGCTTCACGTCGACCGTCTACGAACAGTCGAAGAGCCTGCAACCGGCCGCGGACAAATACAAGCTGCAGATCCAGACGGCGACGGTTACGCCGCAGCCGAGCAGCGCGTTGCCGCCGGATAGCCCGCTCAACAACCCGAAATTCCTCGCGGCCGTGTTTGCGAACGATTCGGCGAAGGACCGCAACAACACGCAGGCAATCGACGTCGGCAACAACACGCTCATCGCGGCACACGTGACCGACTACAAGCCGGCCGCCGTGCCCGCGCTCGCCGCCGTCAAGGATGCCGTGCGTCAGAAAGTGGTCGCGCAGCAGGCTGCCGATCTCGCGCGCAAGGAAGGCGAGGCGAAGCTGGCGGACCTGCAGAAGTCGAAGTCGACGCAGGGTTTCTCGTCCGCGCTGAAGGTGTCCCGCAGCGACGCGCAAGGTGTGCCGCCCGCCGCATTGAGCGCAATTTACAAGGTCGATGCGCAGAAATTGCCGGCGTACGTCGGCGTCGACCTCGGCGCAGACGGCTATGCGATCTATCGCGTGAACGCTGTCGTGCAACCCGCGCCGACCGATGCGCAGCGTCTGGCGTCGGCGCAGCAGCAAATCGCTTCGGTGAATGCGCAGGCTGAAGCCGAGTCGTACCTGGATGCGGTGCGCACGCGGTCGAAGGTGAAGATGTACGGTTCGCTCGACAACCCGCAATCAGGCGAATAAGCCGGTCCAGGGAGCCGCATGCGTGCGGCTTCTTGATCCGCCACAAAAAAAGCCCCGCACGATGCGGGGCTTTTTGCTTTGCGAGAAGCGTTGGGAAGGATTACAGGCAGGCGCTGATATCGCCCGTTGCGTCGCTGCCGGCGCCGCCCGCGGCGCGGAAGCCAACCCAGGTGCCGGAGCCCTGATAGTTCGGCCGCACGACGGCAGCCGCGCCGTTCGGCGGCTGCTGGCCGGGTACGTAAACGTCCATCGCTGCGTCGTTGGCCAATGTATCTTGTGCAACGACCTGCTGCTGGGTCTTGTCAGCCCACTTCTTGGCAATGCACTGGCCGACGACCTTCGGCGGCTGCTGGCTGGTGCCAACCGATTGCACACCGGCCGGCGGTTGCGCGGCACAAGCGGAAATGGCGACGGCCATAGCGATAATCGGTAAGTATTTCACGTTATCTCCTTCCAGAAATCGCTCACATGGAGCCGGTTGTCGAATTCAGACGAACCTGTCTGATCGACCATGGGTGATCACGTTCCCATCATTCGGAAACAAGCTGTTAGCGCGCTGTAACACCTAATGGCGCTTTCACTTTCACTGAGACGAGGTGCGGAGCAGCGGCTTCAGCGCTGACCACACGTTGTCCAGTAGCAGGGGCTGTGCCTGTTGGGTCGGATGAATCTGATCGGACTGGAACATGTCCGGCTTGTCTTCGATCCCAGCAAGGAGAAATGGGACGAGTGGCACGCGCAACTGCTTCGATAGCTGGCCGTAGAGCCCGTGGAACTTTTGCGTGTAGTCAGGGCCGTAATTGGGCGGCACGTACATGCCGACGAGCAGAACTTTCGCGTGGCCTTGCTGCGCCTGTTCGATGATCGTGCGGAGATTGTCTTCCGTGGTGTCGAGCGGGACGCCGCGCAGCGCGTCGTTGGCGCCGAGCTCCACGATCACGACGGCGGGCTTGAGCCGCTGCATCAACGCAGGCAGGCGGGCGCGCCCGCCGCTTGTCGTGTCGCCACTGATGCTCGCATTGGCAACGTTATAATCGATTCGCTCACTCGACAAACGCTGACGCATCAGCGAAACCCAGCCGGTGTCGCGAGGCAGGCCGTACTCGGCGGAGAGGCTGTCGCCGAGCACGATGATCGTCGGCTTCGCCTGTTGCGTATTGCTGCCTGTGGGGTTTGCCATGGCAGCGGCCGCGGTGGCGTTGCCGGCGGCCTGAGCGGACGCAGAAAAAGTCGCGGCGAACACGATGGGAAAATACGCCGCAGTCAGCGCCGTGATCGACGCAACGGCGCGTACTTTCAACCTACGCTTCACCATGCAAAAGAAAACCGATCCAGTCATCGAAGTGCGGGGTTTATGCAAGAGGGTTAAGGATGCGACGGGTGAGCTGACGATCCTCGACAACATCGACCTGTCGATTCAGGCAAGCAGCCGCGTGGCGATCGTCGGCGCGTCGGGCTCCGGCAAGTCTACGCTGCTCGGACTGCTTGCCGGATTGGACAGCGCGACCTCGGGGTCGGTTCGTCTGCTCGGCCGCGAACTGACGGAACTCGATGAAGACGGCCGCGCCGCGCTGCGCAATGGTTCCGTCGGCTTTGTGTTTCAGTCCTTCCAGTTGATGCCGCATCTGACCGCGCTCGAAAACGTCACGCTGCCGCTCGAGCTGCAGGGCGAGCTGTCGGCGCGCGAGATTCACGCGCGCGCGCGGACGCTGTTGACGCAGGTTGGCCTCGGCGAGCGCATGCGGCATTACCCGAAGCTGCTGTCGGGCGGTGAGCAGCAGCGCGTGGCGCTTGCCCGCGCGTTCGCCACGCATCCCGCCATCCTGTTCGCCGACGAGCCGACGGGTAGCCTCGATGCCGCTACGGGACATGCCGTCATTGATCTGATGTTCGAGATGAATCGCGCGAACGGTGCGACGCTGGTGCTGGTTACGCATGACGTGGAGCTTGCGCGCCGCTGCGATACGACAGTGACGATCGAAGCAGGGCGCCTGATCTGATCACACAGTGTGACGTAAAAAAACGGGCCTTCAAGTTGAAGGCCCGTTTGCATTCACGCCGCTGAACGACGGGGATCAGCGCTTCAGTGCCGCGCGTGCCCGCGCGATCAATGCCGACGTCGACGAGTCGTGCTTCTTCTCGTCCAGGCTTGCGCTGGTGATATCCGCCTCGACGACCTTGCCGAGGATCTTGCCCAGCTCGACGCCCCACTGGTCGAACGAGTTGATGTTCCAGACCGTGCCTTGCACGAGCACCTTGTGTTCGTACAGCGCGATCAGCGCGCCGAGTGAACGGGCGGTGAGGGCATCGACGAGCAGCGTGGTGGTGGGACGGTTGCCCGGGAACATGATGTGAGGCACGAGTTCCGCCTTGTTCGGTCCGGCCACTTTTTCGGCTTCTTCACGCGTGCGGCCGAGCATCAGTGCTTCGCTTTGCGCGAAGCAGTTCGCCAGCAGCTTCGGATGATGCGAAACAAGCGGGTGCTCGGGTGTCAGCACGGCGACGAAATCGATCGGGACGATGGTCGGACCCTGGTGCAGCATCTGGAAGAACGCGTGCTGGCCGTTCGTGCCCGGCTCGCCCCACGTGACGGCGGATGTATCGTAGGTGACGAACGAGCCGTCCAGACACGCCTGCTTGCCGTTGCTTTCCATTTCGAGCTGCTGCAGGTACGACGACAGGAAATGCAGTGCTTCCGAATACGGCGCGACCAGATAGCTTTGCGAGCCGAAGAAGTTGCGATACCAGATGCCGATCATGCCCATTAGCACGGGCAGGTTGCGATCGAGCGGCGCGCTGCGGAAATGCTCGTCCATCTCGTTCGCGCCTGCGAGCAGTTCGTCGAACTGTTTCGGACCGACGGCGATCATGATCGACAGGCCCACGGCCGACCACAGCGAATAGCGGCCGCCAACCCAGTCCCACATCTCGAACACGTTTTCCTGCGCGATGCCGAACTTGACGACTTCGGTGGGATTCGCCGATACGCCGACAAAGTGCTTCGCCAGTTGGTTTTCAGGGCAGCCTTTCTCGACGAACCAGTCGCGCAGCGAATTGGCGTTGGTCATCGTTTCGAGCGTCGTGAATGTCTTCGAAACGATGATGGCCAGCGTTTCTTCCGGATCGATCTCGGTCAGCACGCGATACAGGTCCGCACCGTCGACGTTCGATACGAAGTGCGTGGTGATGTCTGGTGTGGCGAGGTGATGCAGTGCATGCACGACCATCTTCGGCCCGAGGTCCGAACCGCCAATACCGATGTTCACGACATAGCGAATGCGCTTGCCCGTATAGCCCTTCCATTCGCCGCTGCGGACCTTGTCGGCGAACGCGGCCATCTTCGCGCGCTCGGCCTGTATCTTGCCGTAGAACGGCGCATTCGGATTGCTGGCGCGCAGCGCCGTATGCAGCACCGCGCGGCCTTCCGTCGGATTGACGATGTCGCCCGCGAACATCGCGTCGCGGCGTTTTTCGACGTTGGCTTCGCGCGCGAGTTGCACTAGCAGCTTCAGCGTTTCGTCGGTGATGCGGTTCTTCGAGAAATCGGCCGCGAGACCGCCGCCGGCAAGGGTGAACCGTTCGGCGCGCGTCGGCGCGGGATCGTTCTCGGGTGCAAACCAGTCGCGCAGGCGCGCATCGCGAATCTGTTCGTAGTGTGTTTGCAGCGAGTTCCAGGCGGGGAGCGAGTTGAGAGTCATAACCGTCCGTCTAACGAAGGAAAACGAATGGCCGGCCGCGCATCGGGCGTGCCGGGGGTGATCTGCAGACGCGCGGTTGGCTGAGCGGTACGGTCGCCGGATGCGCGGCGGCGTGTCTCGTGCCCCGTCAGCGGGCGTCTGCGGTTCGCGTCGCGGCCGATGGACGGCCGCACGACGCAGTCAATCAGTATAGCGGGCCAGGATGACAGCCGGGATAGATGGGACACGTCGCCAGATAGCGGGATGCTCCTGTGGCACGCGCAGGGCGTCAATCCTGCAACGGATAAACGAGCCGGTTCAACAACTTGCGCACCATCGGCGCGAGCTCGCCCGCTGTGAGGCCGGCCGGACCTTTGCCGCGTGCGGTGAGCGCGTCGGCGGCGAAACCGTGCAGAAAGACGCCTGCGAGCGCTGCCTCGTAGCGCGGAAGACCTTGTCCGAGCAAGGCGCCGATCAGGCCGCCGAGCACGTCGCCCGTACCGCCCGTCGCGAGCGCCGCGTTGCCCGTCGGGTTGACGGCGACGCGCCCGTCCGGCGCCGCGATCACCGTGCCTGTGCCTTTCAGCACGATGACGCTTGCGTAACGCGCGGCCAGTGCGCGCGCCGCTTCCAGCCGGTCGCGCTGCACGCTCTTTGCGTCGGTGCCGAGCAGGCGCGCGGCTTCGAGCGGATGAGGCGTCAGCACGCACGGATCGTTCGCGGACTCGCCGCGCTGCTTCACGGCTGCGGCGAGATCGGCGTGATCGGCGATGAGATTCAACGCATCGGCGTCGAGCAGCTTAGGCACATCAAGCGGCAGCACGTCGCGCAGCACGCTGACAGCGCGCTCGCGCTTGCCCATTCCGCAGCCGATCGACAGCGCGTCCATCTCCGCGAGCGGCAGTTCGTCGAGCGGATGCAGCATCAGTTCAGGATGAGGCGGGTCGTAGGGCGGGCTGCCCGCGCCGAGAAACGCGACGTGGACCTTGCCCGCGCCCGCGTACAGCGCCGCGCGCGCCGCGAGAATCGGCGCGCCGCACATCCCTGTATCGCCGCCCACGACGGCCATGCTGCCGAACGTGCCTTTGTGCGTCGAGTAATCGCGCGGCGGGAAATGCGGAATGAAGAGGGCGGGCCCGTTGAGTCGGACTTGCGGCTCGTCAGGCCATTCGAGCCCGATGGGCGCGACGGTCACATCGCCCGCAAGGTCGCGTCCCGAGGCCATGTAAAGACCCGGCTTCGCACCAATGAACGTGACGGTGTGCGTCGCGCGAACGGCGGCGCCGCCTTCGACGACATTGCCCGTATCGCTGTCCAGCCCGCTCGGCACGTCGAGCGCGAGCACGCGGCCGCGCGTCTTTGCACGCGCGGACAAACGACCGGCAATCGACGCGAACACGCCGTCCAGAGGCCGTGCCAGCCCGATACCGAACATGCCGTCGACAACCCAGCTGTAATCGTCGAACGAGTCCGGCACGGCATTCGAGATCGGCACGCCCGCCGCGCGTGCTTCGGCCAGCGCCCAACGGGCATCGTCGGGCTTCACTTCGACGGGCATGCAAACTTCGACGGTGATACCGGCGCGATGCAGTCCAGCCGCAACGACGAGCGCGTCGCCGCCGTTGTTGCCGGGGCCGGCCACGAGCCATACCGGCTGGTGCGGATTGGTCGTACCGTCGAGTTCGATACGTTCGAGCAGAAAACGCGCGCCCGCACGTCCGGCGCGGCCCATCAGCGTGTGTGCGGGCAGCGTCGCCTCGGCATTTTTTTCGAGCGCGCGCAGTTCGGCGACGCTCAGAAGCGGAAACGGCCGGTCATACGGCTTGACGAGAACGTCGTGAAGGAAAGGCAGGGAGGTATCGGTCATGGCAGCGTACGAGAGCAACAGGGTACGCCCATGGTAGTGGCAATGCGCGTGCCGTCGCCAGCACGCGCAATGGCATAGGACGAATGACCGTCCCGTGCCAGAAGGTGTTATCCGTTGAAGCGTTCGGGGCGAAGCGCCGCGATCGTGTCAGCCGGCAATTCCGACGGTGCGCCGGACACCAGGCTCGCAATCAGCTTGCCCGAACCGCATGCGAGGCCCCAGCCGACGGGACCGTGCGCCGCGTTCACGAAGAGCCGCGGATGCAGCGCATTGCCCGTGACGGGCAGGCCGTCCGGCGACAGCAGCTTCACGCCTTCCCACGGCAGCGCGGCCGAAATGCGCGCCGAGCCCGGCACCCAGTCGTGCGTCGCCTGGCTAAGCAGCGCGAGCGCTTCCTTCGTCAGCGGCTCCGGCAGCGGCAGCCGGGTCTGGCTCGCGCTTTGCAGCACCGCGCCGCCCGCAATGCGCAGCCGGTGGTTGCTGCGCGTGATCGTGATCCGCTTGACGGCATCGATCACTGTCGTATGGGGCGCGAACTCCTCGCGGGCGATCGGCGCGACGAGGTTGTGCAGACGCAGCGGATGAAGCGGCAGATTCAGCCCGAGCTTCTCCAGCAGCGCGAGACTGCCCACGCCCGCGGCGACGACCACGGCGTCCGCGCTGATCACATCGACTTCACGCGAGCGCGACGATTCGCCGTTGGCAGGCGCCAGTTCGACGGCCGCACGCTGGTTGTCGAGGCGGATACCCGTCACTTCGCGGCCGCATTGAAACTGCACGCCGCCTTGCGAATCGAGCGTCTGCTTGATCAGCTTCGCGAACAACGGACAGTTCGCCGTGCCTTCGTCGTCGAACAGCACACCGCCCGCGAAATGCGGCTCGAGCGGAATCGAATGCTCGATGGTCTGGCATTCCTGCGGGCTCAGCACGTGATGCGGCACCTCGAACTTGCGCAGCAGGTCGAGCGCGGGATGTGTGTGGTCCCAGTCCTGCTGGCTGCGCACCAGATAAAGCTGCCCCTTCGACTGCTCGAATTCCAGATTGAAGTGATGTTCGATGTCGGCGAGCGACTGGCGCGCCGATTCGATCAGCGGACGCAGCAGCGAAAACTGCTTCTGGAACGCCTCGGGTTCGGCGAGCACCGAGAGTGTGCGGACGAAATCGCGCACCTGCCCGTTGAAGCCCGCCTTCTTGATCACCCCGCTTTTGGCTGCCTGGCGGTGCTGCATGAAGGTTGGGCCGAACCACGCATCGAGCGGGGTGGGCAGCAAAGTGCCGCCGTGACCGTAAGTGGCGCCTTGCGCGACGGTGGCGTGCCGTTCGACGACGCACACCCTATGACCGGCCGCACGAAGCTGAAAGGCGGTGGCGACGCCGACGATCCCGCCGCCAATGACAATGACATCCATGGTTAATTCGTGTTGCCGGCGGCTCGCGTGGGGCCAGGCGTATGACGTGACATGCGGCGCAGCGCGACAGCCGATGCTGCACCGATCTGATGAAAGGCCGAATGATATCAGTCAAACGACCCGTTCGGCACGCTGCCGTTCGGCGCAGGACGCATCGCTCGACAGCGGTGCACGCGCGGGATAAGCGGCGAGAAGGAACGCGCAATTCGCCTACCACGAACGGCCAGAAACGCATCTCAAAATGGCGCGGCGTATTGCCGGCGAGGCATGCAGCCATCAGGGACACGCCGCCAAAGCGCGCGGAGCGTCATGTGGGGCAGGTCTGCCGGGCCTTCCCGGGTTATAATCCTGGACTTCCTTACGCCTCACGTCGCCTCCACGCGCGACTGTCCGAGCGGTTGCCAAAGCAATCGCGCGCGGCACCCAGCGACGCAACCGATCGACGCAACGTCAAGTCCATGGCTCACTTCTCGTGTTTCCCCGGCGCTTCGGCCCTCTCCGATTTCCGTCAAACCCGCCTGCTCGACACGTTGTCGCGCATCGACACCAACATCGTCGGCGTGCGCGGCCAGTATCTGCATTTCGTGAACTCGCAGACGCCGCTTGCCGCGGAAGATAGCGCGAAGATCGAAGCGCTGATGCATTACGGCGATCCGTTCGACGCCGGCAAGGACAAGGGTGCCGTCGAAACCTTCCTCGTCGTGCCGCGCTTTGGCACCGTGTCGCCGTGGGCGAGCAAGGCCACGGACATCGCGCTTCATTGCGGCTTGACGCATGTGCGGCGCATCGAGCGCGGCATCGAGTACACGGTCGTGCTGAAAAGCGGGCTGCTCGGCGGCAAGAAGGCGCTGTCGGACGAGGCGCGTGCCGCCGTCGTCGCGGCGCTGCATGACCGGATGACGGAAAGCGTCGCGCCGTCGCGCGATCACGCGATGCACCTGTTCGACGAACTGCCCGCCAAGGCGCTGCAAACGGTCGCGGTGCTGACGGACGGCCGCAAGGCGCTGGAGCAGGCGAACACGGAACTGGGCCTGGCGCTCGCCGAGGACGAAATCGACTATCTCGTCGACGCCTTCACGAAGCTCGGCCGCAATCCGACCGACGTCGAACTGATGATGTTCGCGCAGGCCAACAGCGAGCACTGCCGCCACAAGATCTTCAACGCAAGCTGGACGATCGACGGCGAGGCGCAGGACATCTCGCTGTTCAACATGATCCGCAACACCGAAAAGCTCAACCCGCAAGGCACGATCGTCGCGTACTCGGACAACTCGTCGATCATGGTGGGCGGCATGGCCGAGCGCTGGTTCCCGCGCAAGGCAGACGACGCCAGCGAGCCGGGCGAGCGCTATGGCCGTCACACCGAATTGACGCATACGCTGATGAAGGTGGAGACGCACAACCACCCGACGGCCATCTCGCCGTTCCCGGGCGCCGCAACGGGCGCGGGCGGCGAAATCCGCGATGAAGGCGCGACGGGCCGCGGCGCGCGTCCGAAGGCGGGTCTGACGGGTTTCACGGTGTCGAACCTCGATCTGCCCGACGCGCGCGAGCCGTGGGAAAACGCCCGCGACACCACGCAGCCTATCGGTCATCGCAACGCTGCCGACCAGTTCGACACGTACGGCCGCCCGGACCGCATCGCGTCGCCGTTGCAGATCATGATCGACGGGCCGCTCGGCGGCGCCGCGTTCAACAACGAATTCGGCCGTCCGAACCTCGGCGGCTACTTCCGCACGTACGAGCAGAACGTTGCGGGCCGCGTGCGCGGCTATCACAAGCCGATCATGATCGCGGGCGGCCTCGGCAACATCTCCGACCAGCACACGCACAAGCACGATCTGCCCGCCGGCTCGCTGCTGATCCAGATCGGCGGTCCCGGCATGCGTATCGGCATGGGTGGCGGCGCGGCGAGCTCGATGGCGACGGGCACGAACACAGCCGAACTCGACTTCGACTCCGTCCAGCGCGGCAACCCGGAAATCGAGCGACGCGCGCAGGAAGTGATCAACTCGTGCTGGCAACTCGGCGCGGGCAATCCGATCCTGAGCATCCACGACGTCGGCGCGGGCGGTTTGTCGAATGCGTTCCCGGAACTCGTCGACGGTGCGGACAAGGGTGCGCTGTTCGAGCTGCGCAAGGTCCAGTTGGAAGAAAGCGGACTGTCGCCGCGCGAAATCTGGTCGAATGAAGCGCAAGAGCGTTACGTGCTGGCCATTCCGCCGTCGCGCCTCGAAGAATTTGCGGCGATCTGCGAGCGCGAGCGTTGCCCGTTCGCGGTCGTCGGCACGGCGACCGAAGAGCGGCTGCTGAAGCTGATCGACGCCGACCTGACGGACGCGGGCGCGCACCAGCCCGTCGACATGCCGATGGAAGTCCTGCTCGGCAAGCCGCCGCGCATGCACCGCGACGTGACGCGCGTATCGACGCCGCTGCAGCCCGTCGACGTCACGCACGTCGCGTTGCACGAGGCGGCCGTCAACGTGCTGCGTCATCCGACCGTGGCAAGCAAGTCGTTCCTGATCACGATCGGCGACCGCTCGGTGGGCGGCACGACGGCGCGCGACCAGATGGTCGGCCCGTGGCAGGTGCCTGTCGCCGACTGCGCGATCACGACGGTCGATTACGCGGGCTTCCGCGGTGAAGCCATGACGATGGCCGAGCGCACGCCGCTCGCCGTGATCGACGCGCCCGCGTCGGGGCGCATGGCCGTCGGCGAAGTGGTGACGAATATTGCGGCGGCGCCGATTGCGTCGCTGGACAAACTGAAGCTGTCGGCGAACTGGATGGCGGCATGCGGCAGCCCGGGCGAAGACGCGGCGCTGTACGACACGGTGAAGGCGATCGGCATGGAACTGTGCCCGGCGCTCGGTATCGGTATTCCTGTCGGCAAGGATTCGCTGTCGATGCGCACGAAGTGGGCGGACGGCGACGTCGAGAAGGAAGTGGTCGCGCCCGTGTCGCTGATCATCTCGGCATTTGCGCCCGTCGAAGACGTGCGCCGTCATCTGACGCCGCAGCTGCTGAGCCTGAAGGAAGCGGGCGAGACGGTGCTGATCGCGATCGATCTGGGTCGTGGCAAGCATCGCCTTGGCGGCAGTATTCTCGCGCAGGTGACGCAGCAGGTCGGCGACACGGTGCCTGACGTCGACGATCCGGAAGATCTGAAGCGCTTCTTCGCGGCGATCCAGGCGCTCAACGCGGACGGCAAGCTGCTCGCGTACCACGACCGCTCGGACGGCGGGCTGTGGGCGACCGTTTGCGAAATGGCGTTCGCGGGCCACGTGGGCGTGTCGCTGAACGTCGACATGCTGACGCTCGACCCCAATCACGAATTCGATTACGGCGACGCGAAGGACTGGGCGAAGCAGACCAGTGGTCGCCGCGAAGACCGCACGATCCGCGCGCTCTTCAACGAAGAACTCGGCGCGGTGGTCCAGGTGCGTGCCGGCGATCGCGACGCGGTGCTTGCGGTACTGCGTGAACATGGCCTGTCGGCGTGCTCGCATGTGGTCGGCAAGCCGAATGAGCGCGACATGGTCGAAATCTACCGCGACGCGAAGAAGATTTTCGACGCGCCGCGTGCCGAGTTGCATCGCACGTGGAGCGAAGTGAGCTGGCGTATCTCGCGTCTGCGTGACAACCCCGCGTGCGCCGACGCGGAATTCGATGCGTTGCTCGACGCGTCGGACCCTGGCATCCAGCCGCATCTGTCGTTCGATCCCGTCGAGGATGTCGCTGCGCCGTTCATCGGCAAGGGCGCGCGTCCGCGCGTCGCGATTTTGCGGGAGCAGGGCGTGAACTCGCACCTCGAAACGGCGTATGCGTTCGACCGCGCCGGCTTCGATGCGCACGACGTTCACATGAGCGACCTGCTGTCCGGCCGCGCGACGCTTGCTGATTTTGCGGGTGCTGTTGCGTGTGGCGGTTTCTCATACGGTGACGTGCTGGGCGCGGGTGAGGGCTGGGCGAAGACGATTCGCTTCAACGCGCAGCTTGCCGATATGTTTGCTGCGTTCTTTGGTCGCAATGACACGTTCGCGCTTGGGATCTGCAATGGCTGTCAGATGATGAGCAGTCTCGCGTCGATGATTCCTGGCGCGGATGCGTGGCCGAAGTTCACGCGCAACAAGTCGGAGAAATTCGAAGCGCGCTTCTCGCTGGTCGAAGTGCAGTCGTCGCCGTCGATTTTCTTTGCCGGCATGGAAGGCTCGCGGATTCCTGTTGCCGTTGCGCACGGCGAGGGTTTTGCGGACTTCTCGCAGCAGGGGGATATGGGGCGTGTGGCTGTTGCGATGAAGTATGTCGATCATCGTGGGCAGTCGACTGAACAGTATCCGTTCAATCCGAATGGGTCGCCGGCTGGGATTACTTCTGTCACTACGCCTGATGGGCGGTTTACTGTGGTGATGCCGCACACCGAGCGGGTGCATCGCAATGTGCAGATGAGCTGGCATCCGGATGCATGGAAGCAAAGTGCTACGGATGGCAGCCCGTGGATGCGGGTGTTTCAGAATGCACGGAAGTGGCTTGGGTGATGTTTTGCCCTGCGCGGGCGTTGGGGTTTCTGTTTCTTCGCTGGCGTCCGCGGTTTGGCTTTGTACTTTAGGCGTTGCCGGTCGGTGTTTTTGGCCTTTTCGCTGGCATCCGCGATTCGTTAGCTTGCTTCAAGCGTCGCCCCTGTGCGGGGCGGCACCTACTTTTCTTTGCCGCCGCAAAGAAAAATAGGCAAAAGAAAGCGGCTCACACCGCTAATTCTTGTTCCTGCCTGAGGGCCCCCAACCGGTCCCACGCTTCACACGGCAATCACGTGTCTCATGTTTGTTGCCAACGCTCCGAATTGATGCCTCACCCGCTTCATGCGCCCGCGTTGCAGCATGCCGTGTCAGATATTCCTCTGCCGCCCAGGTGGCAAACTGTGTGTAGGCCGTAGCACTACACACAGCTCACTCCGGACCGATAGCGCGTGAATACCTCCATGTATGAGCGCCAAGCTATACGACGCGACAACCTACACACAGTTTGCCACCTGGGCGGCACATATCATTCGCTGCCGCTAGCCAGTGCATGAGAATGTGAAGCGGGTGAGGCGTTTATTCAAAGCGTTGGCAACGCGCGTGAACGAACGCGGTGTCGTGTGAAGCATAAGACCGGTTGGGGGCCCTCAAGCAAACACAAGAACTGGCGGTGTGAGCCGCTTTCTTTTGCCTACTTTTCTTTGCGGCGGCAAAGAAAAGTAGGTGCCGCCCCGCACAGGGGCGACGCTTGAAGCAAGCTAACAAAACGCGGATGCCAGCGCAAAGGCCAAAAACACCGACCGGCAACGCATGAAGCACGAAGGCAAACCTCGGATGCCAGCGCAAAGGCCAGCCCAACCAAACCGCCCGCGCCGCGAAGAGCCGCCAACGCGAAATGCCGACGCAAAACCAAAACCAAAACCACACCAACAAAAGCACGCGCAGCAAAAACCCAAGACCCACAAAAACAAAAAGCCGCCCAAAGGCGGCCCTCCCGTGCGGACGCACGCAAAAAAACCCTTACTGCACCTTAGCCTTGGACCGAAGGTCCTCCTCAAAGGCCTGCAGCTTTTCTTGCTGCATCTGCTGCGCGATCTGAGCCTTAACCTGCTCGAACGGCGGCGGCGGCGTCTGCCGCACATCATCGACGCGGATGATATGCCACCCAAACTGCGTATGCACCGGCGCATCCGTCATCTGACCTTTCTGCAGCTTCTCCGCGGCAGCGGCAAACTCAGGCACATAAGCCTTCGGATCCGACCAGTCGAGGTCGCCACCATTCTTGCCCGATCCCGGGTCCTTCGAGAACTGCTTCGCGAGGTCTTCGAAGCTCGCGCCAGCCTTGATCTTCGCAATCAGATCCTTCGCCTGCTGCTCGTTGTCGACGAGGATGTGGTGCAGGTGATATTCCTTGCCGCCAATCTGCTTGACCAGTTCATCGTACTTCGCCTTCACTTCGGCATCCGTCGGCTGGTTCTTCTTCACGAAATTTTCGATCAACGCACGCAGCACCACAGTCTGCTGCGCAACCGCGACCTGCGCCTTGACGTCCGGCTTCGACGGAATGCCTTCGCGGATCGCTTCCTGCATCAGGAT
Organism: Paraburkholderia sp. SIMBA_054; assembly: GCF_046534875.1. Lineage (NCBI taxonomy): Bacteria > Pseudomonadati > Pseudomonadota > Betaproteobacteria > Burkholderiales > Burkholderiaceae > Paraburkholderia > Paraburkholderia sp. SIMBA_054. The sequence goes on from NZ_JAWRXV010000012.1 coordinate 129,963, forward strand.
TTCACGGTTCACGAGTTCTTCACGAACGGCCTGTTGCAGCTTCGGCGAATCCTGTTGACCCTGCTGCACGAGTTGGGCAACCAGCGCATCGGCACGCGACTTCGGAATCGGTGTGCCGTTCACGACGGCGATGTTCTGTGCGAATGCAGGTGCGGCCGCAAATGCAGCCAGCAAGACCCAGTAGCGGGTGTTTTTCAAGGTCATCGGAAGTTTCCTAACGGGACAGCAAATTGAATTCTTCTGGCGTGTAAGCCGTGATGGCGAGAGCGTGAATGCCGCGCTGCATGGCATCGGCCAGCGCATCATACACCATGCGGTGCCGCGCCACGCGAGCCTTGCCAGCAAAGGCGGCGGCCACGATCGTCACCGCGTAGTGACCGCCCGCCGATGCGCCCGCATGACCCGCATGCAGCGCGCTGTCGTCGCGCACGGTGATCGAGTCGACGGGCGCAAGCGCCGCTGTGACTCGCGCTTCGATCAGCGCGAGCCGTTCGGCAGGACTCGCGTGCAGGAAAACGTCGTCGTTCATGTCACTCTTCCTTCATATACTTCGACAGCCACAAACTCTGCCCGACGATAAACACGACCAGGCACCCCGTCGCGCCAAACAGCTTGAAGTTCACCCACGCATCGGTCGAAAAGTTGAACGCGACGAACAGATTGAGAATGCCGAGCAGCACGAAAAAAATCGCCCACACGTAGTTGAGCTGGCCCCAGATGCGATGCGGCAACTGGATCTGCTTGCCCATCATCGCTTCGATCAGGTTCTTGTTGAACGCCAGCGCGGACACCACCAGCGCCACCGAGAACGCCCAGTACAGCACGGTCGGCTTCCATTTAATGAAGGTGTCGTTGTGCAGCACGAGCGTCGCGCCGCCGAACACGGTGACGACCCCGAGGCTCACCCACAGCATCGGGTCGACCTTGCGGTGCCGGAACGCGACCCACGCGATCTGGACGAGCGTGGCGGCGATCGCAACGGCCGTCGCCGTGAAAATGCCCCACACCTTGTACGCGACGAAGAACAGGATGATCGGAAACAGATCGAACAGGAATTTCATTGTCGGGTTGGGAATCCGGAGAGTGTTGTGCGCATCGTGCGCGCTGTCTGCAATGGTTCGAATAAGATCGGCGCAATGGCGGTGAGAGCCAGTCCGATCCGTCCGAAAAACGCTGGCCACGCCGGCATGACGATCAGACCGCACGCGACGCTATCTGGGCTCGAATTGTAGCGCAGCCGGGTTGATGCAGTCGTAGAAGCCCGTCGACGCGGCCACGCGCGAACGGCCGCCGGCTCAGGACGAACAGCTCACTTCCAGCGACGACGCCCAGTCGGGCGGCAGTCCTGCATAGGCTTCATAGTCGGGTTGCTCGTCGAACGGGCGGCGCAGCACGGTCGCAAGGCGTTCCACTTCGGAGAAATCCTTTTCCTTCGCCTGGCGGATCGCCGCCTCGGCCAGGTGATTGCGCAGCACGTATTTCGGATTCACGCGGTTCATCGCTTCGGCGCGGGCGGCGTCGTCGCGTGTCTCGTGAACCAGCCGCGCCCGATAGTCGGTCGCCCAGGCGTCGAACGCGGCGCGGTCGAGAAACAGGTCGCGCACGCTCGTATCACCGCTCGCGTCGTGCTTCGACAGTTTCGACAGATTGCGGAACGTCAGCGTGAAGTCTGCGCGGTTCGCATGCATGATCTCGAACAGTTTGTTCGCGATCGCGTCGTCGCCTTCGCGTTGGGTTTCGAGGCCGAGCTTCGCGCGCATCCGCGCTTCGAGCGCGGGAGCAAAGCGCGCCTTGAAGCCTTCGAGTACGCGCTGTGCGTCCTGCACCGCGCGCTCGCTGCGCTGCGCATCGTCGTAACGTTCGCCGAACAGCGGAAGCAAACCTTGCGCGAGACAGAACAGGTTCCAGTACGCGATCTGCGGCTGCATCCGGTACGCGTAACGGCCTTGCGAGTCCGAGTGGTTGCAGATGTGATTCGCGTCGAAGCCATCCATGAAGCCGAACGGACCATAGTCGATCGTCAGGCCGAGAATCGACATGTTGTCCGTGTTCATCACGCCATGGCAAAAACCGACCGCCTGCCATTGCGCGACCAGATCGGCCGTCGACAGCACGGCTTCGTTCAGCAGCGCGAGATACGGATCGTCGGCGTCGCGGCACGACGGATAGAAGCGGTCGATCACCTGATCGGCCAGCGCGCGCAGCGCATCGACACGATCGTTCGCGTAGAAATGTTCGAAGTGCCCGAAGCGCACGAAGCTTGGCGACACGCGCGTGACGACGGCGGCCGTTTCCATCTCTTCGCGGCGCACGGGTTGATCGGAGCCCGTCACGCAGAGCGCGCGCGTGGTCGGAATGCCGAGGTGATGCATCGCTTCCGAGCACAGATATTCGCGGATCGACGAGCGCAGCACCGCGCGTCCATCGCCCATGCGCGAATAGGGCGTGCGCCCGGCGCCTTTCAGTTGAAGCTCGAAGCGTTTGCCATCGTGCTCGACTTCGCCGAGCGTGAGCGCGCGTCCGTCGCCGAGCTGGCCTGCCCACACGCCGAACTGATGCCCCGAATACACCGACGCATACGGCAACGAAGCCGCCGGCCAATCCCGCGTCGTATTGCCCGAAAAGAACTCGGCGAAGCCCGGCGCGCTCGCCAGCGACGCATCGAAGCCGAGCATCGCCGCGACATCGGGCGCAAAGCCGACGACATACGGCGCCGGCAACGGCGCCGCTGGCAGGCGAGTCAGGAAGACGTTCCCGAGCGCGGCGAAGCTGCCTTCACGCTGGTTGTCGATCGCGCCTGCGGCCGTCGACATGGAACCCGAAAACCCTGCATTGCATGGGGAAAACGACATATTGAGCGCCTCTTTATTAACCGATATTGTAATTCCGCGCCTGCCGCGCTGCAGCGCGCGCATCCGAAGCGCATATCGAAGCGTATAGAGAAGCGCGTATCGATGTCGAATAACAACACGAGACAACACAACATCACACCTCTGGGAGACACCCGCGTATGACGACGCCGCTCTATGGACAGATGATGGACGTGCCGCTGACGGTTTCCTCGCTGCTGGCGCATGCGTCCCGCCATTTCGGCACGACGGAGATCGTGTCGAAGCGCATCGAGGGCGACGTGCATCGCTACACGTACCGCGATTGCGAGAAGCGCGCGAAGCAGCTCGCACAGGCGCTGATCGCACTTGGCGTCGAAGCAGGCGACCGGATCGGCACGCTGGCATGGAACGGCTACCGGCACCTGGAAACGTACTACGGCACGACGGGCTTCGGCGCCGTGTGCCACACGATCAATCCGCGCCTGTTTCCCGATCAGATCGCCTATATCGTCAATCACGCCGACGACCGCTACGTGCTGTTCGACATCACGTTCGCCGCGCTCGTCGATGTGCTCGCGCCGCAGTGTCCGAACGTGCGCGGCTGGATCGCAATGACGGACGAAGCGCACATGCCGCGCATGTCGACGGCCGCGTCGAGCTATGAATCGTTGCTCGCGCAGCACGACGGCGAGTTCGACTGGCCGGAAATCGACGAACGTTGCGCATCCAACCTTTGCTATACGTCGGGCACGACGGGCAATCCGAAGGGCGCGCTGTACTCGCATCGCTCAACGGTGCTGCACGCGTTCGGCGCGTCGCTGCCCGATGCGATGGGCCTGTCCGCGCGCGATTCCGTGCTGCCCGTCGTGCCGATGTTCCATGTGAATGCATGGGGCATTCCGCACTCCGCGCCGCTGACGGGCGCGAAGCTCGTGTTCCCGGGCAAGGATCTCGACGGCAAGTCGCTGTATGAGTTGATGGAAGCGGAGCGCGTCACGTATTCGGCGGGCGTGCCGACCGTGTGGCTCGGCTTGCTGAACCACTTGCGCGAAGCGGGCGTGAGGTTTTCGACGCTGCAGCGTACGGTGATCGGCGGTTCCGCGTGTCCGCCCGCGATGCTCAAGATGTTCCAGGAGGTCTACGGCGTCGAGGTGATTCACGCGTGGGGCATGACGGAGATGTCGCCGCTCGGCACGCTCGCGAAGCTCACATGGGAGCAGTCGCAGCGCTCGCCCGACGAGCAGCGCAAGCTGCGCGAAAAGCAGGGCCACGTGATGTACGGCGTCGACATGAAGATTGTCGGCGACGACGGGCACGACCTGCCGTGGGACGGCGTCGCCTTCGGCGACCTGCACGTGCGCGGGCCGTGGGTGATCGACCGGTACTTCCGCAGCGATGCGTCGCCGCTCGTCGATGGCTGGTTCCCGACGGGCGATGTCGCGACGATCGACAAGGACAGCTTCCTGAACATTACCGACCGCAGCAAGGACGTGATCAAGTCGGGCGGCGAGTGGATCAGTTCGATCGACGTCGAGAACGTCGCGATTGCGCATCCTGCGGTAGCGGAGGCGGCGTGCATCGCGTGCTCGCATCCGAAGTGGACGGAGCGGCCGCTGCTCGTCGTCGTGAAGCGGCCGGACGCCGACGTGACGCGCGACGAGATGCTCGCGTTCTACGAAGGCAAAGTCGCGAAATGGTGGATTCCCGACGACGTCGTATTCGTCGACGAACTGCCGCATACGGCGACGGGCAAGCTGCAAAAACTCAAGCTGCGCGAGCGCTTCCGCGATCACGTACTGCCGTCAGCGCTCGCTATCGAAGACTGCCCGTTCGACGAGGAAGAAGCGGACGCCGTCCGGCACGCGAGAACCGATCTGTCGTAGACCTCGGGTTTACGCCTATCACAGCACGTATCGTTCAAATTGAAGTTCAAATTGAACGAGCGTGCTTTTTTGTGTATTCTGCCTGCTATCGCAAACGAACAGCGAATCAGCGGACAATGGTCCGGGTGTTCCCACCCGGGCTGCGCATATCAGGCGCGTCCGCATCGCATGGAGGCAGGCAGATGGCAGTGGACTACACGACACACGACGGCGTCGCCGTCATCACGCTGAATAATCCCCCCGTCAATGGCCTCGGCCTGTCGACGCGCACGGGCATCATCGAAGGCGTCGAGCGCGCGCTGGGCGATCCCGCCATCAAGGCGATCGTGCTGACGGGCGCGGGCAAGGCCTTCTCGGGCGGCGCCGACATTACCGAATTCAACACACCGAAAGCGCTGCAGGAACCGACGCTGATGACGGTCATCAAGGCCGTCGAAGGCAGCGCGAAGCCTGTGGTCGCGGCGATCCACAGCGTCGCGATGGGTGGCGGCCTGGAACTTGCGCTCGGCGCGCACTATCGCGTGGCGGCGCCCGGCGCGCAGATCGCGCTGCCCGAAGTGAAGCTCGGCATCCTGCCAGGCGCGGGCGGCACGCAGCGTCTGCCGCGCGCGCTTGGACTGGAAGCTGCGCTCAACATGATCGTGTCGGGCACGCCCGTGATGTCCGAGAAGCTCGCGGGCACGCCGATTTTCGATGCACTGATCGAAGGCGATCTGCTGGAAGGCGCGCTCGCGTTCGCGCGCAAGGTCGGCGCGCAGAGCGGTCCGTACCCGAAGATTCGCGACCGCAAGATCGAGCATCCGAATGCGGCGGGCTTCATCCAGTTCGCGCGCAATAGCGTCGCGGCCATCGCGAAGAACTTCCCCGCGCCGCACAAGTGCATCGACGCAGTCGAAGCGGGCGTACTCAAAGGCTTCGAGCAAGGCATGAAGGTGGAGCGCGAATGTTTCCTCGCGCTCGTGCAAACGCCCGAAAGCAAGGCGCTGCGCCACGCATTCTTCGGCGAGCGCGCGGCAAGCAAGATTCCCGATGTGCCGTCCGACACGCCCGTGCGCGACATCAAAAAGGTAGCCGTGATCGGCGCGGGCACGATGGGCGGCGGCATCGCGATGAACTTCATCAATGCGGGCTTGCCCGTCATGATGCTCGAAACGAAGCAGGATGCGCTCGATCGCGGCATCGCGACGATCCGCAAGAACTACGAGGCGACCGTCAAGAAGGGCAAGCTGACGATGGAAGCGCTCGAGCAGCGCATGGCGTCGATCACGCCGACGCTCTCGTATGACGACCTCAAAGACGCCGATCTCATCATCGAAGCCGTATTCGAAGAACTCGGCGTCAAAGAGCAGGTATTCAAGCGCCTCGACGAAGTCGCAAAGCCCGGCGCGATCCTCGCGTCGAACACGTCGACGCTCGATCTGAACAAGATCGCCGCGTTCACGAAGCGTCCGCAGGACGTGGTCGGCATGCACTTCTTCAGCCCGGCCAACGTGATGAAGCTGCTCGAAGTCGTGCGCGGCAAGGACACGGCGAAAGACGCGCTCGCCACCGTGATGAAGGTTGCGAAGAAGATCAAAAAGACGGCCGTGGTGTCGGGAGTCTGCGACGGCTTCATCGGCAACCGGATGATCGAGCAGTACATTCGCCAGGCGCTCTTCATGCTCGAAGAAGGCGCGCTGCCCGCGCAGGTCGACAAGGCGATCGAGAAGTTCGGCTTCGCGATGGGCCCGTTCCGCATGAGCGACCTCGCAGGCAACGATATCGGCTGGGCGATCCGCAAGCGGCGCTATCAGGAGCACCCGGACATGCATTACTCGAAGATCGCCGACCGTCTGTGCGAGACGGGGCGCTTCGGGCAGAAGACGGGCGGCGGCTGGTACGACTACAAGGCGGGCGACCGCAACGCGTATCCGTCGAAGCAGATCGACGAGATGATCGTCGCGTATTCGAAGGAACTCGGCGTCGAACGGCGCAAGCTTTCCGACGATGAGATCGTCGAGCGTCTGGTGTTTGCGCTCGTCAACGAGGGCGCGAAGATTCTCGAAGAGGGCATCGCGTCGAAGGCGTCGGATATCGACATGGTGTATCTGACGGGCTACGGCTTCCCGCTGTGGCGCGGCGGCCCGATGCTGTACGCGGACACCGTCGGCCTCTACAACGTCGAGCGCGCGATCCGCCGTTATGCGGCGCAACCGAACGGCGACGCCTGGCAGATTGCAGCGGGCATCGTCGAGCGCGCGGCGCAGGGACGCGGCTTCACTAGCTGAACGCGCACGCACCGCCATCGCGAGACAACAGGAACAGTGATGAAAGATGCCAGTGAAGTTCTGCTCGTCGTTGACGTGCAGAACGACTTCATGCCGGACGGCGCGCTCGCCGTCGCGCGCGGCGACGAAATCGTGCCGCTCGTGAACCAGCTTGCGCGGCGTTTCAGCCATGTCGTGCTGACGCAGGACTGGCATCCGCCGTCGCATGTTTCGTTCGCCGCGAATCACGCGGGCCGCCAGCCGTTCGAGATGATGACCCTGCCGTACGGCGAACAGGTGCTGTGGCCGACGCACTGTGTGCAGAACACGCCTGGCGCTGCGCTGCACGCGGATCTCGACATTCCGCATGCACGCGCCGTGATTCGCAAGGGGCATCACGCGGGCGTCGACAGCTATTCGGCGTTTCTCGAAGCCGATCGCACGACGCCGACGGGACTGGCCGGCTATTTGCGCGACACGGGCGTGACGCGCGTGTGGTGCTGCGGGCTGGCGACCGACTATTGCGTCGCGTGGTCCGCGCTCGACGCGCGCGCGGCGGGCTTCGAGGTCGCCGTCATCGAAGACGCGACCCGCGCAATCGATCTGAACGGTTCGCTCGACAACGCATGGCGCGAGATGCGCGCTGCGGGCGTCGAACGCGTGCAATCGGCGGACTTGCTTGTCTGAGCCACGCAACGCGAACCACACACACTCTTTGAAATTAGCAGGAGACATGCATGACTGACGCCGTAATCGTATCGACTGCCCGCACGGGTCTCGCCAAATCGTGGCGCGGCGCGTTCAACATGACGCACGGCGCGACGCTCGGCGGCCACGTGACGCAGGCCGCCGTCGAACGCGCGAAGATCGACCCGGCGCGCGTCGAGGACGTAATCATGGGCTGCGCGAACCCCGAAGGCGCGACGGGCTCGAATATCGCGCGGCAGATCGCCCTGCGTGGTGGGCTGCCCGTGACCGTGCCGGGCATGACGGTGAACCGCTTCTGCTCGTCGGGCCTGCAGACTATTGCACTCGCCGCGCAACGCGTGATGGTCGGCGAGGGCGATGTGTTCGTCGCGGGCGGCGTCGAGTCGATCTCGTGTGTGCAGAATGAGATGAACATGCACATGCTGCGTGAAGGCTGGCTGATGGAGCACAAGCCGGAAATCTACTGGCCGATGCTGCAAACGGCCGAGACCGTCGCGAAACGCTATTCGATTTCGAAGGACCGTCAGGACGAATACGGCGTGCAGTCGCAGCAGCGGGCAGCGGCCGCGCAGGAAGCGGGGCGCTTCAACGACGAGATCGTTCCGATGACGGTGCTCGCCGGCATCGCCGACAAGGCAAGCGGCCGTCTCTTCACGAAGGAAGTGACGATTGCCGCCGACGAAGGCATCCGCGCCGACACGACGCTCGAAGGCGTATCGAAGATCCGTACGGCGCTGCCGGGCGGCGTGGTCACGGCGGGCAACGCGAGCCAGTTTTCGGATGGCGCGTCGGCGTGCGTGGTGATGAACGCGAAGGTCGCGGAGCGCGAAGGCCTGCAGCCGCTCGGTATTTTCCGCGGCTTCGCGGTGGCGGGCTGCGAGCCGGACGAAATGGGCATCGGCCCCGTGTTCGCCGTGCCGAAGCTGTTGAAACAGGCAGGTCTCAAGGTCGACGACATCGGTCTGTGGGAACTGAACGAAGCGTTCGCCGTGCAGGTGCTGTATTGCCGCGACAAGCTCGGGATTCCGAACGAACGCCTGAACGTCAACGGCGGGGCGATTGCCGTCGGTCATCCGTATGGCGTGTCGGGCGCGCGTCTGACGGGCCATGCATTGATCGAAGGCAAGCGGCGCGGCGCGAAATTCGTCGTGGTGACGATGTGCATCGGCGGCGGGCAGGGCGCGGCGGGCTTGTTCGAGGTCGTCTGAGCGCGCTTGCGCGTAGCGAATATCTGCGGATATAACAGCCCGCGTGCGAAAGCGCGCGGGCTTTTTTGCGTCGGCTTTACCTTACGCGGGCTTTGCCATGCTTCAGTGCTTCGGCTTTTTGTGCAAAGCTTCCGCGCGATGGACAGCACGTTTGCCGCTTTTCTCGCTTTCGACTTCGTAATGCACGTCGTTCTTCGACGCGGCCACCGTATGACCGTCCAGTTCCGTGTGCGTGGTGATCGCGCGGACTATTTTGCCCGTTGTCATGCCCTGCGGCGTGTTCCAGTTGACGCGATCGCCCGGTTTCAGATCGTGTTTCATGACGTGCTTCCGACAGGTTGAATGCAGGCGGATGCTGCATCCGTTGTTCCCGTATCCGCCTCATTCCTGCGGCATCAATGGATGACAGATGCCTGTCAGGCACACAATTCGCTGCTCGTTTCACGAACATATCCGCCAGACGATAAGGAGAACAATCATGCGAATGCGGGTTGCTTGCGTAGCTGTCGTGGGGGCAGTGGCGCTGTCGATCGCATCGGGTGCGGCGTCGGCGCAATCGCAGGCCTACACGAATCAGCCTGTCTACCTGTACGCAGGACCGGCGCAGGATTACCCGGTCGTCGCGCAATTGCCTGCTGGACAACCGGTGGCCGTCTACGGATGCGTGAGCGGCTACACATGGTGTGACGTGGCGATCGCGCAGGCGCGCGGGTGGGTCTATGGCGGCTATCTGACCTATCCGTATCAGGGCAGCAATGTGCCCATCATGACTTACGGGACGGCGATCGGCCTGCCGCTCATTACGTTTTCGATTGGCTCCTACTGGGACCATTACTATCGCGGACGCCCGTGGTACGGCGACCGTGGCCGCTGGGCGAATCATCCGCCGCCGCCGCACCGTCCGCCACCGCCGCCGCAGGGCGGTAATCGTCCGCCGGCCGGTGGGAACCGGCCGCCGTCCACGTCGCCCACGTCGCCACCTCCGCCTGGGCCACCCGGCGCTGGGCATGGACATCGGCCTGGGCCGCCGCAACAAGGCGATCGTCCGCCACAAGCGCCGCCACAGCAAGGCAGTCGTCCACCCCAAGCGCCGCCCCCGCAGCAAGGCGGGCGTCCGCCGGGTCAGGGCGGCAATCCTGCTGGGCCGCCGCCTGCGCATGATGGAGGACGTCCACAAGGCGGTGGTCGTCCCGCCGGGCCACCCGCCGCGGCGCCCGTTGCGCGTCCTTCGGGGCCGTCGCCCGGCTAGGGCGGCGGACATCCGTCCGGGCCTCCGGGCGGCGGTGGCAACGCCCGGCCGCCAGCGCCTTCAGGACAAGGCAACGAAGGCACGAATCACTGATCGCGAGGCAGTGTGCAGCCTTTTGTTGCACTACAGACCGCTCAGGCTGCCCATCGGCAGCGATAGCGCGCCCTGGTCGGTGAAGCGCGTGCCGCCCGTGATGCCGCCAGCAAGCCGGCCGCGCAGCATATAAGGAAGTTGGCCCGACTGCGCGCTGTCGGCGAATGCGAATGCCTGGCGGACGACGGTGAAGGCGGCCACCGTCAACGGCACGCCGATCACGGTTTCGCCGAAGCGCGGTACGGTGCCGCTCTGATCGCTGACGCCGCTCGCGAACGGCTTGCCGTTCAGGTCGAGTTCGACGGAAACGCCGTTGTAGTCGATGGGCGTTTCGTTCGGGTTCTGAACGCGCAGCTTCAGAATGAAGCGCATCTCCATTCCCTGGCCCGCGAGCGGCTCGATCCCGGCGACGGTCACGCGCAGCGAATCGCCGCCGAACATACCCGCGCAGCCGCCAAGCGACAGCAGCGCGACGAAGAAGAGCAGAAAACGGGCGAAGCGCGCGGCGCGGTCGGCGGTTATGGTCTCGATCCTCTCGAAGGGGACGCGTGAATGGCGCGCGTCGTATGCACTATAGCGGCGCAGGGCGCTGAAGCGGGCGCGATCGTGGGCTAAGCCGGGCACGCTTTGCCCGTCGCCACGGCGATGAGACAATCGCGGCGCCCTCGGCGTGCGGCTGGTTTGCGCCGAAACAGGACGGTCCGGACGCATGCCAGCGCGCGCCGTTTCGTTGTACCGTTCGGCTCGTCCCGGGGGCAAGACAAGCGCACGACTATCCGCATGAAACCGAAAATCGAAACTATCGTTCTTGGCGCCGATCTCGCGGGCACGTTCATCTTCGCGATCGAGGGCGCGGTGGCCGCGATGCACAGCGGACTCGACCTGCTCGGCGTGATGGTGATCGCGTTCGTCGCGGCGCTCGGCGGCGGTGTGACGCGCGACCTGCTGATCGGCGCGACGCCGCCCAACGCGATCCGCGACTGGCGCTATCCCGCGTTGACGTTCGCCGCGGGCCTGCTCACGTTCCTCTTCCATACCAACGCGCAAGGCTTTCCCGAGTTCTGGCTGATGGTGCTCGACGCGGCGGGCCTGTCGCTGTTCGCCGTCGCGGGCGTCGAAAAGGCGATGCTGTACCGGATCCGCCCGTTCGTCGCGGCGCTGATGGGCACGGTGACGGGTGTCGGCGGTGGCGTTATCAAGGACGTGCTGCTCGCGCGCATTCCGTCCGTGCTCGTCACCGATATCTACGCGACGGCAGCGTTCTTCGGCGCAGCCATGGTGCTGATCGCGCGGCGCTTCGGACTGTCGCCGGCGATGGCGGGCGTGGCGGGCGGCGTCGCGTGCTTCGTATTGCGCGTGGCTGCCGCGGCGTATGGATGGCATCTGCCGCGCGCGCAGCTCTGACTGCGGCGCGCGAGCACACGCTGCGAGCAACCCGCGCGGGAGGGGCCCGGCTACTTCAGACCGCCGACGATCTTTTCCATCTCCGCTTCGCTGAACGCGCGCATCGTCGCCGTGCGCACGTTGCCTTGCGCGGCGAGCGCGAGGCCGAGACGGGTCGTGGTTTCGTCGTCAGGCGAGTCGAACGAGATCACGAGGTCGTACGCGCCGAGCGTCCAGTTCACCGTGCCGACCGTCACGCCCATCGCCTTGCTGGCTTCGCGAAACGCGCGCGCCCGGTTGACGGTGTCTTTCGCGGTGCGCACACCCTGATCGGTCCAGTTGACCAGCATGAGGTAAGTGGCCATGTTGTCCTCGTGAAGTGAATGCAGATGATCCGCGCGCGTAGCGTCGGCTCTCGGTAGAAGAGGCGAACGCATCCACGGCGCGGGCCGTTTCCATGCGTGCATAAAGCGGCAAAGAGGAAGGAAGACAAGGCGGCCGGGGCGCGGCGAGCTCGCGCGGGAGGAGGAGTGGCCGCAGGTTGGTGGCGCCCGGTTTCGCGTTGCGCGTGACGGCTGCTTGCACGCACGGCCGGGCTGATTGCCTGAAAAGTATAGGCGACGCTACCTGGTGTGAAGGGGACGAATGCACGGACGACCTGTGCGTTTGTCCTATGCCGTGCAGCTCGATTCATCGTCTCGCGCAGTGCAGGTATCATCTGACGAAGCGTGTTTCATGTGTGTCCTGCATGCGCTCCGTGCGGACCGCGACGCAAGGTCAACAGCAAAGGTGAACGTCTTGATTCGTCATATCGTGATGTGGAAGTTGAACGAGGGAGAAGGCCGGACGCGGGAGCAGAATGCGTCTGTGCTGAAGCAAAAACTGGAAGCCTGCCGCGATGCCGTGCCGGGTATCGTGCATCTCGAAGTCGGTATCGCGACGCCAGGCCTCGACTCGACTTATGACGTCGTGCTCGTATCCGATTTCACCGACAAGGCAGCGCTGGACGCGTATCAGGTCCATCCCGCGCATCAGGACGTAAAGGCGTTTCTCGCGCCGATCCGCGAGGCGCGTCAGGCCGTCGACTACGAACTCTGAATGCATATGACTGACTCTTCCACCAATCAGCTGGTGATTGAAAGCCCGTTCATCGATCACATCGGCGTGCAACTCATTTCGGCGGGGGACGGCGCCAGCGAGGTCCTGCTGGCGCTGCGTCCCGAGCATCTGAACACGTGGGCCGTGTCGCACGGCGGCATCACGATGACGCTCGCCGACGTCGCGCTCGCGATGGCCGCGCGCAGCCTCGCTGCCGATGGCGTCGGCGTCGTCACGGTCGAGATGAAGGTGAATTTCATGCAGCCCGGCAGCGGCGAGTTACGCGCGACGGGCCGCGTGCTGCACCGTTCGACCACGATGGCCTATTGCGAAGGCGAGATTCGCGACAGCGAAGGCCATTTCGTCGCGAAGGCGCTCGGCACGTTCAAGTACATGCGGCGTCTCGCCGTTGGCCGCGAAGTGCGGCAGCAGCGGCTGCGCAGCGATCCGTCGGCGAAGCCGGGGCCGAGCGACGGCTGAACGCCGCGTGGTGCTCCCGCTCCCTATTTCACCCCATATTTCCGGAGACAAACCCGCCATGAGCCAGATCAATCGCCAGATTCTGCTCGTGTCGCGTCCGCAGGGCGCGGCATCCGCCGACAACTTCAAGCTCGTCGAAACGCCGCTCCCGCCGCTCGCCGAGGGTGAGGTGCGCGTGCGCAATCACTATCTGTCGCTCGACCCGTACATGCGCGGCCGCATGAGCGACGCGAAGTCGTACGCAACGCCGCAGCCGCTGAACGAAGTGATGATCGGCGGCACGACGGGCGAAGTGATCGAGTCGAAGAACGCGGCATTCAAGCCCGGCGACAAGGTAGTCGGCATGTCTGGCTGGCAGGAATTCGGCACGTCGGACGGCAAGGCCCTGCGCAAGATCGACGACACGCATGTGCCGCTCTCCGCGTATCTCGGCCCCGTCGGCATGCCCGGCGTGACGGCGTGGTACGGCCTGAACCGGATCATCGCGCCGAAGGCGGGCGAGACGGTCGTCGTCAGCGCGGCGAGCGGGGCGGTCGGCAGCGTCGTCGGCCAACTTGCGAAGCAGGCGGGCGCGCGCGCCGTCGGCATCGCGGGCGGTCCGGACAAGTGCCGCTATGTGGTCGAGACGCTAGGCTTTGACGCATGCGTCGACTACAAGGCAGGCAATCTTTATCAGGACCTCAAGGCGGCGACGCCGGACGGCGTGGACGGTTGCTTCGAGAACGTCGGCGGCGAAGGGCTCGACGCGACGCTCGCGCGGATGAACGCGCATGGTCGCATCGCGTTGTGCGGCTTCATTGCGGGTTATGACGGCGCGCCTATGCCGCTCAAACATCCGGCGTTGCTGCTCACGCAGCGACTTCTGGTTCAGGGCTTCATCGTCAGCGAGCATATGGATGTGTGGCCGGATGCGCTGAAAGAACTCGGCACGCTCGTCGCGCAGAAGAAGCTGCAGTATCGCGAGACCGTCGCGCAAGGTCTGGAAAACGCACCCGAAGCGTTTCTCGGCATGCTCAAGGGGCACAACTTCGGCAAGCAGCTCGTCAAGCTGATCTGAGTTGGCGCATATCGGAACGCGCCACGCGCAATCGCTGAACGAGGGATACGGCATGTTCGAGTTCGACGGCAAAGTCGCCGTGATTACAGGCGCGGCGAGCGGCTTCGGCCGCGCGTTCGCGGAAAAGGGCGCGTCGCTCGGCATGAGGCTCGTGCTGGCGGATGTCGACGCGAACGCGCTCGCGCAAACCGTCGATGCATTGCGCGCATCGGGGGCCGAGGTCATCGGCGTGCAAACGGATGTGTCCGATGGCGCACAGGTTCAGGCGCTCGCGGATGCCGCGCTCGCCGCCTTCGGCAAGGTTCATCTGCTTTTCAACAATGCCGGAGTCGGCTCCGGCGGCTTTCTGTGGGAAAGCTCGGCAAACGACTGGGCGTGGGTGTTCGGCGTCAACGTGATGGGCGTAGCCCACGGCGTGCGTATCTTCACGCCCATCATGCTGAAGCAGAACGAGCCGGCGCACATCGTCAATACGGCGTCGGTGGCGGGGCTCCTGTCGCCGCCGTCGATGGGCATCTACAACGCGTCGAAGCATGCGGTCGTCTCGCTGACGGAGACGCTGTATCACGATCTGCAGAATGCGGGCGGCGAGGTCGGGTGCTCGCTGCTGTGTCCTGCGTTCGTGCCGACGGGCATCGCCGGTGCCGAGCGCGCGCGTCCCGAGTCGCTTCGCAATAGCGCCGAACCCACGCGCTCGCAGCTCGCCGCCGACAAGCAACTGCAGCGCGCGGTGCGATCCGGCAAGCTGGGCGCGGCGGATGTCGCGGCACTGACGTTCGACGCGATCGCCGCGCGGCGTTTCTATATCCTCACGCATCCCGCCATTCTCGAGACGGTGCGCCTGCGGCACGAGGACATCGAGCAGCAGCGCAATCCGACCGATCCGCTGTCGCTCAAACCCGAGGTCAAGCAAGCACGCTAGCGCGCCGATGCGAGCGCGTCAACGCGCGTTCGTGGCATCATGGCGCGCTCATTCAACCGTCCGGTGCATCTGCGCCGTCGTCCGATCATGCCGCTGAATCCGAAGATCGAGCAGGTGCTCGACATGATCGCGCGCGCAAAGCGCCCCGCGTATCACGATCTGACGCCGCAAGCGGCGCGGGCATCGTACGAGAAAAGCGCGCCGATACTCGAAGTGCCCACGGCGCCGATGTTTTCCGTCGAGGACATCGACGTGCCGGTGCGCGACGGCGAGTCCATTCGCGTGCGTCTCTATCACCCCGCCGAGCCGCAATGGGCGAATCCCGCGCCCGCGCTCGTCTACTATCACGGCGGCGGTTTCACGGTCGGCAGCGTGAACACGCACGACGCGCTCTGCCGGATGTTCGCGTGCGACGCGCAATGCGTGGTGATGTCGGTCGATTACCGGCTCGCGCCGGAGTACAAATTTCCCACCGCCGTCGACGATGCGTTCGACGCGCTCAAGTGGCTGCACGAGAACGCTCCGCTTTACGGCATCGACGCGAGCCGGATCGCCGTCGGCGGCGACAGCGCGGGCGGCACGCTCGCCACGGTATGCGCCGTGCTCGCGCGCGACGCAGGCATTCCGCTCGTGCTGCAACTGCTGATCTACCCTGGCACGACAGGCCATCAACAGACGGACTCGCACGAACGCCTGGCGGATGGTTATCTGCTGTCTGGCGACACGATTCAATGGTTCTTCGAGCAATACGTCCGCGATGCCGACGACCGTCACGACTGGCGTTTCGCGCCGCTCGACGGCACGCGCGACGCGCCGGAGTTTCACGGCGTGGCGCCCGCATGGATCGCGACGGCCGAATACGACCCGTTGAGCGATGAAGGCGAGGCCTACGCGCACAAGCTGCGCGAGGCGGGCAATACCGTTGCGTTCAAATGCTACGCGGGCATGATCCACGAATTCTTCAAGATGGGTGGCTACGTGCCCGACGTGGCCATCGCGCATGCGGACGCGGCGGCGGCATTGCGCGCCGCGTTCGGAATCGAATGAAGATGAGCGGCCGTTTCGCCTTCAGGCGATATCGAACGTAAAACTGCGCTCGTAATCGCCGGGACGCACGACACGATGCGAGCCGTTGTCGTCGCTGCGTTCTAGCGCCGCGACACTCAGGCGTCCGTTCTGCGCAAACACCTGCACGGCCGTCGTGCCGCGTGTGCCGTAATCGGGCGTATCGATAAAGGCCGCCGACAGCGCGCGTTCGCGTTCGAGCGAAATGCCCGTCGCCGGCAGCTCGTCGTCGCGGGCGACGTGCGGGTCGCGCATCAGGCCAATCAGCGTCGCGAGCGGCGGACGGGCTTCGTCGGCGAGCGCCTGGGCAAGTTCGGCGCGCTTGCGCACGAGTTTCGGCCAGGGCGTATCGAGCACCGCGTTCGAGATGCCGTGCGTGCCCGGCGCGAGCAGCGTTGGCGCGGACGGCGAGCGGTTGCAGTACCACGCGAGTTCGCGCCGCGTCCAGTCGCCGACGAGCAGATTGAAGCCGTTGTACATGTCACCGTCCTGCGCGACGCGCAACAGATAGCCGAGCGGCGCACCGCTTTCGATACCGTGATCGCCCGACAGCCAGTTGCTGACCAGCGTGCCACGCGTCGGCGCATCGGCGCGCATTTCGTGGGGCGCGCGATAGTTGGTCAGCGCGGCAAAGCGCCCGTCGCGCGTCAAGCCGAGCCACGTGCCGCCGCCGACCAGATCGCGGCCCGCGAGCAAACCGGGTGCATCGTCCCACCAATGCATCGGTTCCGCCGTGCGCTTGAGGAATTCGTCGCGATTCGCCGCGAGCGTGAACAGCGGACCGTCAGACGCTTCGGGGCGCCAGTCGAACACGATCAGACACATCGGCAGAAGTCTTGGTAAAGAGAACGCGTGAATAAGGCAGGAACACGCCGCGCCAGAAATCCAGAAAGGAAGGCGCGGCGCCGTGCGGATTTGACTGGCGCGTCAGACTTCCGTCGGCAGCGCGTAGGGCAGCGGCAGGAAGGTCAGCGCGGGGCCATCGGCGGCACCCAGATGCACGCTGCCGTTTTCGAGCGCGGCCAGCTTGATCTCGACGAGGGCATCGACGCCGCCGTCAGGCGCGGCCGCCGTGTTGACGAGCATCCCGCACGGCTGGCCCGGATCGTCCGAATGAAACAGCTCGGCGCCCGGCACGACGCTCTCCGTTTCGCCCACGACGTTCGCGAGCGACATGCGCCGCTTGATCGTGCCGCGATACTGGCTGCGCGCGACCACTTCCTGGCCCGGATAGCAGCCTTTGCGGAAATTGACGCCGCCGAGCACGTCGAAGTTGATCATTTGCGGCACGAACTGCTCGACCACACGCTGCGTGATGCGCGGCTCACCGGCGCGGATGTCGAGCCAGTCCCACACGGCAGGCGACACGCGCCGCAGTTTGGCTTCGAGCACGGGCAGGCGCGCTTCGACTTCCGCTTTCGGTCCGATCCATACGTAGCGCAGGCGGCCTGCCGCATCGGGCACGCGCACCAGCGACCCGGCCGGTCCGTCCACTTTCACGTGCACGCCGTCGGGAATCGCGTCGAACACGCCCGACAGCGCGCCTCGCACGTCACCGGCAAGACCGATGGCAAGCGTATCGCCCGACGCGTCGCTGAGCTTCGCTTTCGCGCGCAGCACGAACATCGACAGACGCTTTTGCACGGCGGGCTGCACGTCCTTCGACACCAGCATCCGGATCGACTCGCCGCCGCACCATATGAGGAACGACGCCAGCAGCCGGCCTTTCGGCGAGCAGTAGCCGGCAAGGCGTGCCGTCGCGGCGTCGAGGTGCTGCGTGTCGCTGGTGAGTTGCGAGTGCAGGAAGGCAGCGGCGTCGTCGCCCTTCGCGTCGATCACGCCGAACTGCGGCAGCGGCATGAACGCGCCGCGCGAGAGGACGGCGTCGAACTCCTCGCGCGCGGGGCGCGGCAACACGGGAAGCGCGACGGAAACAGCAGCAGAAGCGGGGACAGCAGTGCCAGGAGCAGAAGCAAGCGGTGCGTTCATGGATTCGGGGAACAGTCAATTCTGACTTTGGCGGAGGCAAGCAAGTATTATATTGGCTTCACCCGAACCACGTTTCCATGTCCCTCCTGAAGAAATGCCTCATCGCCTGCGTCGTGCTCGCGATGCTGCTCGCCGCCGCGACGTACGGCGCGTACCACTGGGCCACCACCCCCATCCCGCTCGCCACCCCGCAACTCGATGTCACGATCAAGCCGCACAGCAGCCTGCGCAGCGTCACGACGCAACTCAACCGTGGCGGCGTCCCCGTCGAGCCGGAACTGTTCGTGATGATGACGCGCGTGCTCGGACTGCAATCGGCGCTGAAGTCGGGCAACTACGAATTCAAGCAGGGCATCACGCCGTACGACGTGCTGCAGAAGATCGCGCGCGGCGACGTCAACGAGTACGTGGCGACGATCATCGAAGGCTGGACCTTCAGGCACATGCGCGCCGAGCTGGATTCGAACCCGGCGCTGAAGCACGACACGGCGGGCATGTCGGACGCGGATATCCTGAAGGCGATCGGTGCGCCTGAAACGCCGACGGGCAACGGCGAAGGGCTGTTCTTCCCGGACACCTACCTGTTCGACAAGGACACGAGCGACCTCGACGTCTATCGACGCGCGTACCGGCTGATGAAGCTGCGCATCGACGAAGCATGGGTGGCGCGCGCGCCGGGTCTGCCGTACAAGACGCCGTACGATGCGCTGACCATGGCGTCGATCATCGAAAAGGAAACGGGCAAGGCGTCCGACCGCCCGATGGTCGCGGGCGTGTTCGCGAACCGTCTGCGCGTCGGCATGCCGCTGCAGACCGATCCGACCGTCATCTATGGAATGGGCGAGAGCTACTCGGGCCATCTGCGCAAGAAGGATTTGCAGACGGACACTCCTTACAATACCTATACGCGGATGGGCTTGCCGCCTTCGCCCATCGCGCTGCCGGGCGTCGCATCGCTACAGGCCGCGCTCAATCCGGCGCAGACCAGCGCGCTGTATTTCGTGTCGCGCGGCGACGGCAGCAGCATCTTTTCTGACACGCTCGGCGATCACAACAAGGCCGTCGACAAATACATTCGAGGTCAATGATGGCTCGGGGAAAATTCATCACGTTCGAGGGCATCGACGGTGCGGGCAAGACGACGCATCTCGGCTGGTTCCGTGACCGGCTGGAGCAGAAGCTCGCGCCCACCGGCCGTTCCGTTGTCATGACGCGCGAGCCGGGCGGCACGAAGCTCGGCGAGTCGCTGCGCGACATCCTGCTGCATCAGTCGATGGACCTCGAAACCGAGGCGCTGCTGATGTTCGCCGCGCGCCGCGAGCATCTCGCGCAGGTGATCGAGCCGGCGCTCGCTCGCGGCGACTGGGTGCTGTCCGACCGTTTCACCGACGCAACCTTCGCCTATCAGGGCGGTGGACGCGGCCTGCCGCGCGACAAGCTGGAAACGCTCGAGCGCTGGGTGCAGGGCGGTTTCCAGCCGGACATGACCGTGCTGTTCGACGTGCCGCCCGAGACAGCCAGCGAGCGACGCAGCGCGGCGCGCGCGCCGGACCGTTTCGAGAGCGAATCGGATGCGTTTTTCACGCGCACCCGCACCGAATATCTGCGCCGTGCGGAGGAAGCGCCTTACCGATTCGATATCATCGACTCGACGCGCAGCATCGCTGAAATTCAGAAGCATCTTGAGGAACTGATCGTATCTCTTTGATTTTACGTCGATATAAATTCACCCTATATCTGCGAACAAATCTCAGCCGATACTTCAAATATCCTCTTCAACCTATTGAATCGAAAGAGATACGATGATTTATCCGTGGCAAACCGACGACTGGAACCGCCTGCAGCAATTGCGTGCCCACTGGCCGCATGCGCTGCTGCTTCACGGGCAGGCCGGCATCGGCAAGCTGCGTTTTGCCCAGCATCTGGCGCAGGGTCTGCTGTGTGAGTCGGCATTGCCCGACGGCCAGCCGTGCGACAGCTGCGCGGCGTGCACATGGTTCAAACAGGGCAATCATCCGGACTACCGGATCGTGCTTCCGGAGGCGCTCGCTGCGGAAGCGGGCTTCACCAGCGCCGCCGCCGACGAAAAGGCCGAAAAAGAGAAAGCCGACGCCGACGAAGGCGGCAAGAAAACACGCACGCCGAGCAAGGAAATCAAGATCGAGCAGGTGCGGGCGCTGCTGGATTTTTGCGGCGTTGGCTCGCATCGCGGCGGCGTGCGCGTCGTTGTGCTGTATCCCGCCGAGGCGCTGAACGTCGCGGCAGCCAACGCGCTGCTGAAAACGCTTGAAGAGCCGCCTGCGGGCGTCGTGTTCCTGATGGTGTCGGCGCGCATCGACCGGCTGCTGCCGACCATCATCAGCCGTTGCCGCCAGTGGCCGATGACGACGCCGTCGCCCCAGGCCGCTACCGCGTGGCTCGCGCAACAGGGCGTGGCTGATGCGCCGGGCCTGCTCGCGGAAGCAGGCGGTGCGCCGCTCGCGGCGCTGGCGCTGGCCAGCGACGAAAACCGCCCGCTGCGCGACTGGACCCTGAAACAACTGGCGGCCGGCCCCAATTGCGACGCGTTCGCGTGCGGCGAGACCTTGCAGAAGCTGCCCGTGCCGCTCGTGCTGGGCTGGCTGCAGCGCTGGATGTACGATCTGCTCGCCCAGTCCACTGTCGGCACGACGGGCACGCCACGTTATTTCCCGGCGGCGTCGGCGGCGCTCTCGCGTTGCGCGTCGCAGGCCGACGCGAACGGTTTCGCGCGCTTCATGCGGACGGTCACGCGGCAACGCGCGGTCGAAAACCATCCGCTCAACGCGCGGCTCGTGTTCGAAGAACTGTTTCTCGGCTATCGCGACCTGTTCGTCCAGTAGCCAGATCCGTTCGCAGCGCATGTGAAGCACAACCGTTTTTAGCTCATTCCATCAACGACATCGACATGACTCTTCAATACCGCGACGCTACGCTCGACGATCTGCCCGCCATCGTCGCCATCTACAACTCGACCGTGCCGTCGCGCCAGGTTACGGCCGATCTGGAGCCGGTGAGCATCGACAGCCGCCGCGCGTGGTTCGAGGCGCACGGTCCTGAGAAGCGTCCGCTGTGGATCGTCGAAGATCAGGGGAAAGTGATCGCGTGGCTGAGTTTTTCCGATTTCTACGGACGCCCGGCTTATCAGCGCACGTCCGAAGTCAGCATTTATCTGGATGAAGCCGCGCGCGGCAAGGGGCTTGGCAAGAAACTGCTGGCAGCCGCGCTGGAAGCCGCGCCGAAACTCGGTATCGACACGGTGCTCGGCTTTGTATTCGGCCACAATGAGCCTAGCGTGCGACTCTTCCAGGCGTTCGGCTTCGCGGCATGGGGCACGCTGCCGCGCGTCGCGGTGCTGGATGGCGTCGAGCGCGATCTGGTTATCCTCGGCAAGCGTCTGGACGGCGCGCAGTAAGCGTTGCCGTACGACTCGCCTCAAACGTCATCGGATTTTTCGCAGGACTTCACCATGTTTGTCGATTCCCACTGCCATATCAACTTCGAAGGACTCGGCGACCGTCTGCCGCAAGTGCTGGAAAACATGCGCTCGCATTCGGTCACGCACGCGCTGTGCGTGTCCGTCGACTTCGAAACGCTGCCGTCCGTGCTGGACATCGCGCGTTCGTACGACAACGTGTATGCGTCAGTGGGCGTGCACCCGGACCATGAGGATGCGCGGGAGCCGACGGTCGCCGAGCTGGTCGAACTGGCGCAGCATCCGAAGGTGGTCGCGATCGGTGAGACGGGGCTCGACTATTACCGCCTCGAAGGCCGCTCGATCGACGAGATGGAGTGGCAGCGCGAGCGTTTTCGCGTGCATATCCGCGCCGCGCACCAGACGGGCAAGCCGCTGATCGTCCATACGCGCGCGTCGGCGGCGGATACGCTGCGGATCATGGCCGAGGAACGCGCGAGCGTGCCGGGCGGCGTGATGCACTGCTTTACGGAACCGTGGGCCGTCGCCGAACAGGCGCTCGCGCAGAATTTTTATATTTCGCTGTCGGGCATCGTCACCTTCAAGAGCGCGACGGACGTGCAGGACGTCGCGCGCCGCGTGCCGCTCGAGCGTCTGCTGATCGAAACCGACTCGCCGTACCTCGCGCCCGTGCCGTATCGCGGCAAGCCGAATGAACCTGCGTACGTCAGTTATGTCGGACGCTTCATCGCGCAGCAGCGCGAGATGGCGGACGAAGCGCTCGCGGCAGCGACCAGCGAGAACTTTTTCCGTCTGTTCAAGATTCCGGCGCCGGCAGGCGTTTGAAGTGAAAAATACGTAGTATCAACAGGATAGGAAATACTCCTAAAGCAACACATGAAAAAATATCTGACCGAGGGCCATCATGGCGCGGCTTCCGCCCGCGCCGCCGACCTGCGCCGTAGCCTGGCGAAACTGACGCTGGCAGCAGGTGTCGCGCTCGCGACGCTCGGCGCGCTGCCTGCGCACGCCGCACCCGCCGACACGATGATCAAGGCCGTCAAGTTCGACGACGTGAAGGAAGTGAAGAAGCAGCTGGCGAACGGCATGGACCCGAACATGGCCGACAACCAGGGCATCCCGCTCATCGTGATCGCCGCGCGCGAGAAATCTGACAAGGTGGTCGCCGCGCTCATCGACAATCCGAAGACGAATATCGAGATTCTCGACAAGGCGGGCGAAAACGCGATGATGATGGCCGCGCTGAACGGCGACATCGACATCGTGAAGCTGCTGATCGCCAAGGACGCGGAAGTCAACAAGAAGGGTTGGGCGCCGTTGCACTACGCGGCGGCGAACGGCAACGACGACATCGTCAAGCTGCTGCTCGATCATGACGCGTACATCGACGCCGGCTCGCCGAACGGCACCACGCCGCTGATGATGGCGTCGCGCGGCGGCCATGTGTCGACCGTGAAGCTGCTGCTCGACAGCGGCGCGGACCTCAACGTGAAAAACCAGCTCGGCCTGACCGCGCTCGATTTCGCCAAACAGTATAAGGAGCCCGATGTCGTCGAAGGGCTGACGGCACGCCTCCAGCAAATGCAGAAACAGGCCCCGCAGGCGCCCCAGTAACGCCGCAAAACAGTGCAAAATAGCAGCTTGGGCGCGGGTCACCACGCGCCTGAATTGCAGCCGGGACGGGTGGCTAAAACCGCGCGGCAAAGACCGCCGGACACCGTCAAGTTCCGGGCTTACACCAGGAAGGAAAAAAACATGCTGCGGGTTTTGATTTGCGCCGGCGCGCTCGCCGTGCCGCTGACGGCTGCCGCGTTTACGGGGGGCGACCTCAACAAGCTGTGCACGAAGACGGACGTTGCGTCGCGTAGCGCGTGTGCAGCCTATATCGAAGGCGCCGCGGACGGCGTGTTCAACACGATCGACGCGATCGGCGGGACGACGGGCCCGCGCGTCGGCCAGTATTTCTGCCTGCCGCCCGACGCGCGCTCGCAACAACTGACGGACGCCGTGCGCAAGTACATCGCCGACAACCCGAACGTGGCGGGCTACAACGCCAGCACGGCCATCTCGCTGGGACTCGGCAAGGCATTCCCCTGCAAGTCGGGCAGCTGAGCGGCGCTTCGCTTCTGTCGCTTCAGTTTCGTTTATCGCGATTCATCTCGACGCGCGCCGTGCTTGCTGCACCGCGCGCGTTTTCTGCTTTTTTTTCACCGCTTTAGACGCGTTTTAGACACGGTTCCAAGCCGGTCTTTTGGCCTATGCCGTCCGGCCCCGCACAAATGTGCAACTGATCGGGCGCAACCGCGGTCGAACCAGCACTGAACAATGCACGCCGGCCACGGCAGACCGGCCGCGGCAACCAGAGCGGAGGGACAGCAACATGGGCCGACTGATCGTCGTGTCGAATCGCGTGGCAACACCCACGGAGACCAAAGGCTCCGCGGGCGGGCTCGCGGTCGGCGTATTCGGCGCGCTGAAGGACGCGGGCGGCGTGTGGTTCGGATGGAGCGGGGACGTCGTCAGCGAAACAGTCGCCAACGCCGGGCCGACGCTCGACGTGGACGGCACTGTGACCTTCGCGACCACGGGCCTCACGCGCAAGGACTACGACCAGTACTACCGCGGCTTCTCGAACGCAACGCTGTGGCCCGTGTTCCACTATCGCAACGACCTCGCGCGCTACGAGCGCGAAGAGTACGCGGGCTATCGCCGGGTCAACGCGTGGCTGGCGCACAAGCTGATCAAACTGCTGAAGCCGGACGACATCATCTGGGTGCATGACTATCACCTGATTCCGTTTGCCGAAGCGCTGCGATCCGAGGGCATCAAGAACCGCATCGGGTTTTTCCTGCACATTCCGTTTCCGTCGCCGCAGATTCTGCTGAACATCCCGCCGCACGAAGAGCTGGTGAAGTCGCTGTGCTGCTATGACCTGCTCGGTTTTCAGACCGACAACGACGAACTCGCTTTTCACGACTATCTGCGCCGGCACGCGCGCGGTACGGTGTCGAGCGATGGCCGGGCTGAAGCGTTCGGCCGGCAGCTGCGCACGGGCGTCTACCGGATCGGCGTGTTTCCCGACGACATCGCCGAACAGGCGAAGCGCTACGAAAGCCGTCAGCATGTGCTCGACCTGAAGCAGAGCCTCGAAGGACGCAAGCTGATCATGAGCGTCGACCGGCTCGATTATTCGAAAGGGCTGGTCGAGCGCTTTCGCGCGTTCGAAGCGTTGCTGGAGCGTTCGCCCGAGTGGCGCGGCAACGTCACGCTCGTGCAGATCGCGCCGCCCACGCGCTCGGACGTCACCACGTACCAGGACATCCGTCAGCAGCTCGAATACGAAGCAGGGCGCATCAACGGAAAGTACTCAGGGCTGGACTACACGCCGATCCGCTATCTGAATCAGCAGTACGACCGCTGGAAACTGATGTCGCTGTTCCGCGAATCGCAGGTCGGGTTCGTCACGCCTTTGCACGACGGGATGAACCTCGTCGCGAAGGAATATGTCGCGGCCCAGAATCCGGACGATCCAGGCGTGCTGGTGCTGTCGATGTTCGCGGGCGCGGCGGCCGAACTGGAAGGCGCGTTGATTGTGAATCCTCATGATTCGCTCGGCATGTGCGACGCGTTGCAGCGCGCGCTCTCGATGCCGCTCGACGAGCGCAAGCGGCGTCACGAGATGGATATGCAGGCACTGCGCAAAAACGATCTGGGCGTGTGGCGCGATTCGTTCCTGCGCGATCTGCGCAGCGTCCCCACGCCTGCGCCGTTGCCGGATAGCGTGCGCGAAGTACGGGCGCCGGCAAAGAAGGCGGGGCGCGGCTGATGCAGCGCGGGCGTCCGTTCGACATCCAGAACAATGCTGTCTTGTCCGATTTGTCCGATCGACGCGCCGGCCGTGCGGAGCCCGAATGCTGACGACGCTCGCCATCGCCAACTATCGCTCGCTGCGCGATCTGATCGTGCCGCTCGCGCGTCTGAACGTGATTACGGGAGCGAACGGCAGCGGCAAGTCGAGCGTGTATCGCGCGTTGCGGCTGCTGGCCGTGACGGCGCGCGGTGGTGTCATTCCGTCGCTGGCGCGCGAGGGAGGGCTGCAATCCACGCTTTGGGCGGGCCCCGAGCGCTTTTCCCGCGCGATGCTGGCGGGCGACACGCCCGTGCAGGGCACGCGCCGCACGGAGCCCGTCAATCTGCGGCTCGGTTTTGCAGGCGATGAATTCGGCTACGCAATCGATCTCGGTCTGCCCATTCCAGGCGAAACGCAGTTCGGGCTCGACCCCGTCATCAAGCGCGAATGCATCTGGAGCGGTCCCGTGTTGCGTCCGTCGGCGCTGCTGGTCGACCGGCATGGCGCGTCGATCCGCACGCGTGACGACGACGGCGAATGGCAGACCATTCCGCATACCGTCGCTAGTTTCGACAGCATGATGACGGAGTTTTCTGACCCGCGTAGCGCGCCGGAGATGATCGCCGTGCGCGAGCAGATCCGTTCCTGGCGTTTCTACGATCATTTCAGAACGGATGCCGAGTCCCCTGTGCGCCTGCCGCAGATCGGCACGCACACGCCCGTGCTCAGCGACGACGGCGCGGACCTGGCCGCCGCGCTACAAACGATCCGCGAAATCGGCGACGCGACCGCGCTCGATGCCGCCATCGACGACGCCTTTCCCGGTTCGCGCGTGGCGATTACCAATATCGAGGGGCGCTTCGAGGTGACGATGCAGCAGCAGGGTTTGCTGCGCGCGCTGAAGGGCGCCGAATTGTCCGATGGTACGCTGCGCTACCTGTTGCTCGTCGCGGCGCTGCTCACGCCCCGGCCGCCCGCGCTGCTCGTGCTGAACGAGCCGGAAACCAGTCTGCATCCCGATCTGCTGCCGGCGCTCGCGCGGCTGATCGCGCGGGCGTCGTTGCGTTCGCAGGTTATCGTCGTGTCGCATGCGGCGCGGCTCATCGCGGCGCTGGAACGTGAGGACGGCAGCGAATCCGTCGTGCTTGAAAAGCAGTTGGGCGCGACCCGCATCGCCGACGCCGAGTCGCGCGATCTTCCCGCGTGGAAGTGGCCAGCCCGCTAGCGCGATGCGGAGTGACGCGGCGCGACGTGGCGCGACCGGCAAAGGCAAGGCGCTTCGCACGCCGCAGTAAATCGCGAGAAAGGGCAAGAAGGGAT
The DNA here is from genome assembly GCF_046534875.1 of Paraburkholderia sp. SIMBA_054. Classification (NCBI taxonomy): domain Bacteria; kingdom Pseudomonadati; phylum Pseudomonadota; class Betaproteobacteria; order Burkholderiales; family Burkholderiaceae; genus Paraburkholderia; species Paraburkholderia sp. SIMBA_054. The sequence continues at coordinate 156,799 of NZ_JAWRXV010000012.1, forward strand.
TGCCCGAAGCGAGTGTTTCCCGACTGTAACAGCGTAATGCAATTGAAATACCTGCGGCGTTTCGAGCAACACCGGGCAATAATCGGCGCATTGGACACAAGTGGCCCGAAGGTCAGGCGCGCGTGTTTTTTGGAAAGCCCAGAACCGTTGCGCAGCCGTCGTTCAGACGTCGTCCAGACTACGCATACGGATAAACCCGACATTGCGCCACAGTGCGCATGAAATCGCCAAACCGCGTTTGATCGGCTGCCTGCCTGCTGTCATACTCGTTCGCCACCGCTCGCTGCCGCCGCTCTCATGCGGCCCCTGGAGACACAGATGAGAATTGCGCAGATCGCTCCTTTGACCGAATCGGTGCCGCCCAAGCTATATGGTGGGACTGAGCGCGTCGTGTCGTACATCACCGAGGCGCTCGTCGACCTGGGCCATGATGTGACGCTCTTCGCAAGCGGGGATTCCGTCACGCGCGCGAAGCTCGAACCCGTGTGGCCGCGCGCGCTGCGGCTCGATCCCGGTATTCGCGACCGCATCGCGCCGCACATGCTGCTGATGGAACTGGTGCGCCGTCAGGCCGAAGAGTTCGACGTGCTCCATTTTCACATGGACTACTACTCGTTTTCGGTGTTCAAGCGCCAGGACACGCCGTTCGTCACGACCTTGCACGGCCGTCTCGATCTGCCCGAGCAGCAGCCGGTGTTCGACACGTTCAACACCGCACCCGTGATCTCGATCTCGAACTCGCAGCGTCATCCGCTGCCGCAGGCTCGCTGGCTCAGCACCGTCTACCACGGCCTGCCGGAAACGCTCTACACGCCGCAGCCCGTCGAGCAGAAGTACCTCGCGTTTCTCGGCCGCATCTCGCCGGAAAAGCGCGTCGATACGGCGATCCGCATCGCGGGCCGCTGTGGCATTCCGATCCGCATCGCCGCGAAGGTCGATGCCGCCGACGCCGAGTACTTCGAGCGCGACATCAAGCCGTTGCTGGATCTGCCGTATGTCGAGTACATCGGCGAGATCGCCGATCATCAGAAGGCCGAGTTTCTGTCGGGCGCGCATGCGCTGCTCTTCCCGATCGACTGGCCGGAGCCGTTCGGGCTGGTGATGATTGAATCGATGGCGTGCGGCACGCCCGTCATCGCGTTCAATCGCGGCTCGGTGCCCGAAGTGATCGACGACGGCGTGTCGGGTTTCATCGTCGAGGACGAGATCGGCGCGGTGGCCGCTGTCAACCGTCTGCACAAGCTGCCGCGCGCGGGCGTGCGCCAGCGGTTCGAAGAGCGCTTCACGTCGCACCGGATGGCGCAGCAATACGTGGACGCGTATCAGTCGGTGATTCGCGCGCAGAAGCGTTCGCGCTTCAAGGTGATCGACGCGTCGTCGAGCACCTGAAACGAGACGTCAGAGCCGCATAAAGAAAGGGCGACGCAATCCGACGATTGCGTCGCCCTTAGTCATTCGCCAGTCATCCATCGTGTTCATCACACCCATCGCCAATGGGCGAGGGCGGCATTGCCGCACCCGCCATCGACGACTTGCCGGAACCGCAAGGCGGACTCCCGTCCGCGTCCCGTAGCGCTGCGCCGCGGCGGCCTGCATCGAGGCCGCCATGTCGTCAGATCTTGAGCTTCGACACCTTCGTACCTGCCAGCGACACGTCCGCCATCAGGCCGGTGTTCGTCAGGACAAACACATCGACGGGCGCGGTGGCCGTGGTCGTATCGACGACGCCGTTCGCGCCCAGCTTGATGAGCGCGACGGACGCATCGGCACCGACCGACCAGCCGTCCGAGCTGCGGAATTTGTCGAGCGCATCCTGCGTCATGAACAGGAAGATGATCGCTTTCGACTGCGCGCCGGCCTGCAGGCCGAACGACCCGGAGATCGTGCTGTAGTAGCCGACCGTGCTGCCGCCCACACGCAGCGAGCCCTCGCCGTACTGTCCGCCGACCACGAAGCCGACCTGCAGCACGGACGGGAACACGAGAATGCCGCGCGCCTTCGCAACCAGCTCGCGTGAGCCTTGAACCGTCGTGTAGAGACGGGACATGGTGCCGTCGACGCTAGCGTCGATCGACTGCCGCTTCGACATGTCCGTAGCGGCAGACTCCCCGCTGCTCTTGGTGGTGGTGCAGCCGGCCAGTGCAAGGGTTCCGAAAGCGAGCGCGGCGGTACTCTTCAGCATGAAGTTTCGTCTTTGCATCGTTTTTCTCCATCGTGGTTCCGGGGTGCAGCCTCAGTTCACGCGGGTTGCCTGTTTAGTTATATCACACCAACCAGTAATGCAAGGGTTCTGGGGTCACCGCGCAAACCCTTGTGCGACGGGCGCTCCGCCGATGGTCAGCGATCTGTTGGGTAATTCTGGCCGGTCGGTTGCGCGGGTGGGAAGCCTGTCCGGCTGCTGTCCGGCGCTCGTGCGCGGAGACGGCAATGCGCGTCGTTGGCCCGGATTCGAGCCGCGAGAACGTCTGCCGGAAGCAGTCGTATTTACCGCTTTTGCACTGCGTCAAACTTCGCTGTAAGCGAACGGAAAGTGTTGCGGGAAAGCCGCAGCGGCGCGTCGGAAGCGCACCGCATGCCGTACGCAAACTCGCGGGTAACGTGTTGCACGCGTTGCAGCGCGAGCACGCGCGTCGGGATCGCTAATGATTCGCCGGACTTTTATTGACGGGTGGCCGCCTCAGCGCGCGGCGCACCATGCCGATGATGAAGCCGATCGCAAAGATGGTTGCGGCAGGCACGACCCAGTAGCCGACGAACGCATGCCACAGATAGCCTGCCAAGGTGCTCTTGCGGACCGCGTACTCGTTGATCGCGTCCTGCTGGCGCGGCGCGTTCGCGCTCAGCACGTCGGCGGGGCAGCCCGCTTCGCGCGCAACGTCGGGCGTGCCGTGGCAGCGCGCGGCGGCGCCTGCGGCGCGTTGCGCGTCGGTCAGCTGCCACGTCGTGAGCGCGTTGTTCAGGTCGACCCGGTTATAGGCCATTTCCTCCTGAATCTCGCGCACGGCGACGATCGCCACGGGCACAGCCCAAAATACGATCACCACCAGCCAGCGACGCAACCAGCGATTCTTGTGTCTCCCAACCATCCTTGCCTCCGTGCGATGCGCTTGCGGCATCAACGACAAGCTGGCGGCCCGTGGGACTTGTTTTGTGTGGGGCATGGGCCGTCTGTGCCGCCATCATAGAAGAAAACGGCCGGGGAAGTGCAGGGTGTGATGACGCGAATGCACGGCTTGTGTGCGCCATGTCGCAGGCGGGACGGGAAGCGCATGCGCGACGCTTCAGGTTCGACGTAACGCCGTCGCTGCGCCATGACGAAGCCCAAAAGAAAAGCGGCGTCCGCGATGGATGCCGCCCGTCGATACCGCATCGCCAATCGTGCCGCGCGAACCTACACAACGCGACACGCAACCAGGATCTCAGCCCTTGTTGCTCAGGCAGGTGCTCATGAATGCCTTGCGGTCGTCGCCTTTCTTGTCGGCCGCCTGCTTGTTGCACATCTTCATCTTGTCCTGTTGCGTCATCGGGCCGGACGCGGCCGCCGCCGACGCCGGCTTTGCCGACAGACAGCTCTGCATAAACGCCTTGCGTTCGTCTCCCTTCTTGTCGCCTGCCTGCTTGTTGCAGTCGGTCATCTTCGATTGCTGGCTGTTCGCGGCGAAAGCAGGCGACGCGAGCAGACCTGTCAGGGCGAGGGCAGCGAGAGCGGCTTGGATCTTCATGGGACACTCCATCACGGGTTGTGAATGTTGTTGATTGTCGTGAGACGGGCATCGAGCCGGGCGCTAGCCTCGGGCAGATAGCTTTCGTTGTGTTCGCCGTCACCATTGCTATGCATGGTGCTGTCAGAACGAGCGGACCGTACAAACGGTTGACGCACGCCGCGCTCAGACTGCACAGGTCTTTCCCTAAGATCGCTTACCCTGAACGTGCGAACCGTTATGCTTGAGTCGTTGCTGTCATCGCCATCCAGGAGTTTTCGCCATGCACTATCTGCTGATCTACGATGTGTCGCCGGATTATCTTGAGCGTCGCGCGGAGTTTCGCGGCGCGCATCTGAAGCTCGCATGGGCGGCCGCCGAACGGGGTGAGCTGCATCTCGGCGGCGCACTCGCCGATCCCGTCGATATGGCCGTGCTGCTCTTTGAAGGCGAAACGCCCGCCGTCGCTGAATCGTTCGCGCAAGCCGATCCGTATGTGCTCAACGGTCTCGTCACGAAATGGCGCGTGCGGCCGTGGACCACTGTCGTCGGCGAACACGCGGCGACGCCCGTGCGCTGAGCCACCCACCGACGCCACAGATCAACGCCACCCCCACGCAATATTCGTTTCACGCAGCGGCAACGATGCAACACAAATAAAAACGCCGCTGCACACGCGCACCATATGCGTCTTACATCAAAGCGAATGTAACTGCGTCAACTCTGTTGTGCGCAATCCACGCGAACAGGCGTTGTCATCGCGACGACGCGAGCATGGACGCGCTGCGTCGCGCTGTTCGCGCAATGTTCGAAGCGTTGCAACTGACGTCATTTCTGTGACAGTCATGAACTAAACGACGCAGCAAAAAGGACAAGATTGTTTCTATCCGTAACACTTGTCTCCGTCATATTCAGACAAACCCTAGGAATGGTATGCTTCGTGCACAAATTCTCCCATGCACGAGTGAGACCACGTTTTGTGCGTCGTCCCGGTGAATTAGCGCACTATCGGTGTGCTTTTATTAATCCCGGCGCACGAACGTATAAGCATATTGTGCAACCGAGGACCCGACACGAACCGCCAAAATGAAGTTCGTGCGAGCCCAACGCCGCAGCCGGGCCAGGCTGCGTGGAGAACTCAATGTTTTTCGATGAGCTAAGCAATGACGAATGGGCGCAAGTATCAGCGCTTGTTTCCGACGAGCCAGCCGTCCGCCTGAACCGACGCGGACGGCCCCGCGCCGAACCTCGAATCGTGGCCAATGCCGTTCTGTGGATCCTGACCACTGGCGAGCCGTGGTCGAGGCTTCCCGGCCGCTATCCGTCAGGTCCTACGTGCCGGCGTCGCTTCGAGGAGTGGCAAGCCGATGGCACGCTGGCCGAAGTGATCCGTCTGTTGACGCTGAATGGGCGCGCGTTCGCGTACATTCCCGAGCCGACGCCGCCTGCTGCGCCGAAGCCGGCGCCTGTGGTCGAAGCGCCGAAGCCGCGTGACGAGTTCGCGCGCGGCGTGTTCTGGAAGAGTCCGGAGACGTGGCAATCGTCTGGTCCCGAGTCGGACGTGCCGAGCGGCGCGCCGTCGGGCTGGCGCGCGCTCGCGCCGATGGCCGACATCACGCGTCAGCTGGCGGGCTCGGCTGCCGTCGAGACGGGCTTCGTCGAGGCGCCGCGCGCAAGTGCTGTGAGCGCTGCGAGCGCGCTCGATGCCGGCGTCGTCTTCGGCGACGTGCAGCGTGTCGACGTGCAAGCTGTGCAGGCGCCGATGCAGGCGCACGTCGCAGACTCTCATGCCACGCCGGCGCAAGCCGACGCGCATGGCGAAGACGCGTCCACCGCGAGCGCTTCGGCGGATACCTCGGCGGATAGCCAGCACACGCCGCTGTGGATGAGCCTCACGGCGCCGCGCGGCCTGGAGGTCGCCGACCGCCAGGGCTATACGATTTACGTCGAGGCAGAGCAGGTGCCTAACGACGCATTCCGCGCGTGGGCCGAGATCATGAAGGACGGCAAGCGCGTCGAGCGCTCCGGCCTGATCGGCCCGCGTTTCGCCGATGTCGACGCAGCGCACCGTTTTGCGCTCGACTGGGCGCGGCAATGGATCGACCGCGAATGCCGTACGCATGAAGCAGCGGCAGGACTGCGCGCGAACCCGTCGAGCGTGGGTATGCACACGCCGAAGGTCGCCGTGCGGCCGGTCACGCGCGCCATGCCCGAACTCACGCCGACGCCAGCGCTCGCCGCGGCGAACGTTGCCGCCACAACGGGCAATCCGCATCTGCCGCAGCATCTGAATCCGCGTCTGATGCCGTTGCGGCGCTATCCGCCCGAAGTCGCCAAGGACAAAACGGGCGAACGCTACCTGTTGCCGTTGAATCTGCATTCGCACGCAGGATGATGACGATGGCGTAGGCACGCCATCGTTTGAGCCAGAACTGGAACCGGTTACTTGGGCAGACGCGCAGCGGGTAGGCGCGTCGTTGCTGTCTCGTCGTTCATTGTCGTGATTCGATGCAGTGGTTCACGCATCGCGCGCTTCACCCCCGCAGTTTCAATCTGCGCAGTTTCAATCTGAGGTATCAGCAAACACGTCGTAGCAGAGACGGGCGCAATCCATCAGCGTCCGTCTCTGCTGCGTTTGTTAGCGATGCGCGTTATCGCCGGCCGTACGTGTCGTCGAAGCGCACGATATCGTCTTCGCCGAGATACGAGCCCGATTGCACCTCGATGATTTCCAGCGGCATCTTGCCCGGATTCTCGAGACGATGCGTGACGCCGAGCGGGATATACGCCGATTCGTTTTCCGACACGATGAAGCGCTCTTCGCCGCGCGTGACGAGCGCCGTGCCGCGCACGACGATCCAGTGTTCGGCGCGATGATGGTGCATCTGCAGCGACAGTTGCGCGCCCGGCTTCACGACAATGCGCTTTACCTGGAAGCGTTCGCCCATGTCGACGGAATCGTAGTGACCCCACGGGCGATGCACCTTGCGATGGTTCACGGCTTCCGCGCCATGCGCTTCGCGGATGCGGCCCACTACCTTCTTCACGTCCTGCACGCGGCTCTTGTCGGCGACGAGAATCGCGTCGTCCGTTTCGACGACGACGAGATCGTGCGTGCCGACGCAGGCGATCAAGCGGCCTTCGGAATGCGCGAATGTCGACCCGGCGCCTTCGAACATAACGTTGCCGCGGCCGACGTTGTCGTCGCTGTCCTTCGGCAGGATGTCCCAGATCGCGTCCCACGAGCCGACATCGGACCAGCCGGCATCGAGCGGCACGACGACGCCCGAGCATACCGACGTGTCGCCGCCCAGACGTTCCATCACCGCGTAGTCGATCGAATTGGACGGGCACGCGCCGAACGCGTCGCGCTGCACGCGGAAGAAGTCGCCGTCGGTGGTGCCTTGCGCATGCGCGGCTTCGCAGGCTTCATAAATGGCCGGATGGAAATGACGCACGGCCTTGATCCACGTCGACGCGCGCAGAATGAAAATGCCGCTGTTCCACCAATACTCTTTGGACTCGACATAGCGCTGCGCGAGTTCGATGTGCGGCTTTTCGACGAAGCGGTCGAGCTGGTGCGCGTCGATCACGCGCTCGCTCGCCGTTTCGACGGCGGGCAGTGAAGCACCGATACGAATGTAGCCGTAGCCCGTTTCGGCGCGCGACGGCACGATGCCCATCGTCACGATCTGGCCGTTTGCAGCATGCTGCACGCCCGCCGCGACGGCGGCGTGAAAACCTTCAGTGTCCGTCACCGCGTGGTCGGCGGGCATCACGACCATGATGCCGTCCTGGTCCTGCGCGAGCACGGAAAGCGCCGCGATCGTCAAAGCCGGTGCGGTGTCGCGTGCGCAGGGCTCGAGAATCAGGCGGCTCTGTTTGCCGCTCACGCGCAGTTGCTCGGCCGTCGTGAAGCGATGATCTTCGTTGCAGACAACGACCAGTTGCTCGGCGACGGGATAACCGGCATCGAGCCCATCGAGCCGTTGCGTCGTCGATTGCAGCAGCGAGTCTGCGCCCAGCAGACCGATCAGCTGTTTCGGATGCTGTTCGCGCGACATCGGCCACAGCCGTGTTCCCGAACCGCCAGCCAGTATCACGGGATGAACCTTGAGCTTGACGTTGAGCCGGGTTTGATTCGCCTGGCGATTGTCGACGTCTGACGCCGTAGCAGTCATGGTGATAACTCCTCGAAGCAGGGTGAATGGCTTCGTTTTTATCACGTCGTAATGCGTCAATAAATGGACATTGAATTTCTACCGAATAATTCCAATGCAAAATGCTCAACATGCATTAACGAATAATTTCGCAATGCCAGAAAAATAGAAAATAAATCATGCAAAAATTGACGCGACACAATTCGCGGCCTTGAAATTCGGAGGCTGACCGGCACGCGTACGGCATCAACTGAAACTGCAGCGGAAAAAAAGCACAGCAAAGGCGGGTCGAGCGGTGTGAAGTGCGGTGCCAACTCGCATAATTCGGCAAAAGTTACCGAATAAAAGTGAAAAAAATATCGTAAATCGTGCTGATACATTTTGAGATTTTTTACCGCCTTGCAGCCGGAATTTTAATACCGCTTTATCTAGGCTTGTACAAGGGTATTCACTCACCGGCGCAATTCATTCGTATTCGGGTCGCAATGCAAACCGCAATGCACCGGATGCGAGGTGATTTGCTTTTCCCGCGTTGCTTTTCCATTCGCAAGACGCAAGGCCGGTTGGCGAATCACCCGACAAGCCGGCGCGCGAATTACGCAGCGCACTTTTCAACGGACCGTGGATAGAACTTGATTGAACTGACAGACAAGGCGAGGGGCAGCAGATGCTGAGCGTTCTATCGAGAATCATCGACATCGGCATGGTCGCGCTCGGCGCGCTGATCGCAGCCGCGCTGCACGCAGGGCATTTCGTATGGCTCGACGACATGCAAAGCGTGTCGCTGGCGTTCGACTGCCTGCTCGTGATCCTGTTCTTTCCGGCCCTCGGCATCTATCAGTCGTGGCGCGGCAAGCCGCTGTACGACCTGCTGTGGCGCGTGTCGATGGGCTGGTTGATGGTCGAGGTGACGGGCGTGCTGATGAGCTTCAGCCTGCACCGATCGGACATGCTGTCGCGCCTGTGGCTCGCGTACTGGGCCGGCGCGAGCGTGGTGCTGCTGATCGTCACCAAGGCGCTGGTGCACGCCGTGCTGCGCGGACTGCGCCGCGAGGGCTTCAACCAGAAGCGGGTGGCTATCGTCGGTGGCGCGCCGTACGGCAAGTTTCTGATCGAGCAGATGCGCAGCCGTCCCGAAGCAGGCTTCAGCCCCGTCATCGTCTATGACGAAAACGATAGCCGCAGCCACTACGAAGACAACGACGAGCCGGAAACTATCGAAGGCGTGCCCGTGCGGCGCGACTACGCGGCGATGATCGACGAGATGCGCCGCCGTTCGGTGCGCGAGTTGTGGATGGCGCTGCCGATGTCGAAAGAGAAGATCATCCATCGCTTCGTGATGGAGTTCCGCAACGACTTCGTGAACATCCGCTTTATCCCGGATGTGCGCAGCCTGACGCTCCTCAACCAGCCGATGGTCGATCTGCTCGGCGTGCCCGCGATCAATCTCGCCGCATCGCCGATCACCGATCTGCGCGTGCTGCCCAAGCGGATCTTCGACCGTCTGTTCGCGCTCGCCGCACTGACGGCGCTCGCGCCGCTGCTGCTCGCAATTGCCGTGGCCGTGAAGCTGTCGTCGCCGGGCCCGGTGTTTTTCCGGCAACGGCGCAAGGGCATCGACGGACGCGAGTTCGAGATTTTCAAGTTCCGCTCGATGAAGGTCCACCAGGAACAGGCGGGCAAGATCACGCAGGCCACGCGCCGCGATCCGCGCATTACGCCCGTCGGCGCGTTCCTGCGCCGCACGAGCCTCGACGAACTGCCGCAGTTCATCAACGTGCTGCGCGGCGAGATGTCGGTGGTCGGGCCGCGTCCGCATGCGCTCGAACACGACGACATCTACAAGGATCTGGTGAAGGGCTACATGCACCGCTACCGGATCAAGCCCGGCATCACCGGCTGGGCGCAGATCAACGGCTATCGCGGCGAGACCGACCGCATCGAAAAGATGATGGGCCGCGTCAAGCTCGATCTGTACTACATGCAGCACTGGAGCTTCTGGCTCGACATCAAGATCGTTGGCCTGACTTTCTGGAAAGGCTTCGTGGGCAGCAACGCGTACTGACGCGCGTGGCGTCCATCGGGTAGAACGCCAGGCGTTCTTCATTCACTGAACATTCAATCTCCGAGGTGTAATTCATGAACCTGACGATCGTTGGAACCGGATACGTGGGCCTCGTGACGGGTGCCTGTCTGGCAGACATCGGGCACGACGTATTCTGCCTCGACGTCGATCAGCGCAAGATCGACGTGCTGAACAACGGCGGCGTGCCGATCCATGAGCCGGGTCTGCTGGAGATCATCGCGCGCAACCGCAAGGCGGGGCGCCTGAAGTTTTCGACGGATATCGAAGCGGCCGTCGCGCATGGCGACATCCAGTTCATCGCCGTCGGCACGCCGCCCGACGAGGACGGTTCGGCCGACCTGCAATACGTGCTGGCCGCGGCGCGCAATATCGGCCGCCATATGAAGGGCTTCAAGGTGATCGTCGACAAGTCGACGGTGCCCGTCGGCACCGCGCGCCGCGTCGCGCAGGCCGTGCAGGAAGAGCTGAATGCGCGTGGCCTGAAGCAGATGTTCTCGGTCGTGTCGAACCCCGAGTTCCTGAAAGAAGGCGCCGCCGTCGACGACTTCACGCGCCCGGACCGGATCATTCTCGGTTGCGACGAAGACGTGCCCGGCGAAAAGGCGCGCGAACTGATGAAGCGCCTGTACGCGCCGTTCAACCGCAATCACGAACGCACGCTGTACATGGACGTGCGTTCCGCCGAGTTCACGAAATACGCGGCCAACGCGATGCTCGCGACGCGCATCTCGTTCATGAACGACCTCGCGAATCTCGCCGACCGCGTCGGCGCCGATATCGAAGCGGTGCGCCGCGGCATGGGCTCGGACCCGCGCATTGGCTACGACTTCCTGTACGCGGGCTGCGGCTATGGCGGCTCATGCTTCCCGAAGGACGTCCAGGCGCTGATCCGCACGGGCAGCGAGATGGGCCACAACCTGCGCATTCTCGAAGCCGTCGAAGCAGTGAACGAAACGCAGAAGAAGATCCTCGCGCACAAGATCGTTGCACGTTTGGGCGAGGACCTGTCGGACCGCACGTTCGCCGTCTGGGGTCTTGCGTTCAAACCGAATACCGACGACATGCGCGAAGCGCCGAGCCGTGCACTGATCGCCGAACTGCTGGCGCGCGGCGCGAAGGTCGTGGCCTATGACCCGGTCGCCGTCGACGAATCGAAGCGCGTGTTCGCGCTCGACCTGAAGGACAAGCCGCAACATCTCGCGCGCCTCACGTTCGCGGATGAAGAAATGCAGGCGGCTGAGCAGGCCGACGCGCTGGTGATCCTCACCGAATGGAAGGTCTTCAAGAGCCCGGATTTCGACAGTCTCAAGACGCTGCTGAAAACGCCGCTGATCTTCGACGGCCGCAATCTGTACGAGCCGGACACGCTGCGCGAACTCGGCATCGAGTATCACGCGATTGGCCGTCAGTCCGCGCAGTCCGAAGCGGCGGCGGCCTCGCTCGCGACGGCTGCCACGGCTGACGCGCTGTAACCCCAGGCGTCATCGACTGCAAAGAGGCCGCCCATGTTCGCGAACGTCCTGATCGTCTGCCACGCCAACGTGTGCCGCTCGCCCGCCGCCGAGCGACTGTTCAAGTCGCGTCAGGACGCGCGCGGAGCGCAGCCCATCGCGTTTCGCTCGGCGGGCCTGCGCGCGATCGACGGCTACGCCATGGACCCCGTCATGCGGCGTCTGCTCGAAGAACGCGGCGTGGAAAGCGGCGCGCATCGCGCGCGGCGGCTCGACGGCAAGCTCGTGCGCGATGCCGATCTGATCCTCGTCACCGAACAGCGGCAAGTCAAGGATGTGGAAGCGCTCGATCGCACTTCGCGCGGCAAGGTCTATCCGCTCGGCAAGTGGGACAAGTGGGGAAGCGCCGACGTCGTCGATCCGCATGGACGCGACGAAGGCGCGTATCGCGACAGCCTCGCGCACATCGAACACCTCGTCATGGGATGGCTGGACAAAATATGCTGAAACGAAATATCACGTTATCTATTCTGCTGACGACTTTTCTGTCGGCGTGCGCGACCGCGCCGGGGAATTACCTCGACACGTCGCGTCTGAAGGAAGACTCGCAGAACAAGCCGGCTGAGACGTACCCGGTGACGCTGATCGATGCCTCGGTGATCCAGAAGCAGCAGGCCCAAACGGCAGACTCCATTGCGAAGCAGGTGCTGCCGCCGCCGGGCCCGTTCGCCGATCCGACGCAGTACGTCTATCACGTCGCGCCGCAGGACATTCTCGGCATCACCGTGTGGGACCACCCGGAACTGACGACGCCGAACGGCAGCACGCTGTCTTCGGGCGGCAACACCACGCAGTCGATCGGCGGCGCGTTGCAGCAGCCGTACACCCAGGCACTGCCGGGCCAGGCCGACCCGTACGGACAGACGGTCGCGCCCGACGGCACGATCTATTTCCCGTTCGTCGGCCGGATTCGCGCGTCGGGCCGGACCACGGCGCAGATCCGCGACGAACTCGGCAAGAAGCTGATTCCGTACATCCGCGATCCGCAGGTCGATGTGCGCGTGCTGTCGTACCGCAGCCAGAAGGTGCAGGTGACGGGCGACGTGAAAACGCCGGGACCGCTTGCGCTGTCCGACGTGCCGCTCACGCTGGTCGACGCGATCACCCGCTCGGGCGGCTCGTCCGACAACGCCGATCTGCAGCGCGTGCGCCTCACGCGCAAGGGCAAGCTCTACGTGCTCGACGCGAACCGCATGCTCGACAAGGGCGATTCGACGCAGAACGTGATGCTCGAACCCGGCGACATCGTCAACGTGCCGGACCGCAGCGACACGCGCATCTTCGTGATGGGCGAAGTGAAGACACCGATCCCCGTGCCGATGAACAAGGGCGAACTGACGATCGCCGATGCGCTCACGCAGGCGGGCGGCATTCTCGACACCGACGCGAACCCGCGCCAGATCTACGTGATGCGCGGCATGAAGGACAAGCCGACCACGCCCGACGTGTATCGCCTCGACATGACGCAGCCCGACGCGATCATGCTGTCGTCGCAATTCCAGTTGCAGCCGATGGACGTGGTGTACGTGGGCACGGCCGCCTCGACGACATTCAACCGCGTGTTGCAGCAGGTCCTGCCGACGGTGCAGACGCTGTTCTACCTGAAGCAGCTGACGCGCTGATGTCCTGACGTCTCATTGCAGTTGCAATGCCTGAACCGCTGCCGGCATCCCGGCGCTTCGCATCCGGAACACGAACGGATGCAACGCACCGGATGCCGCCGGCGACCCGACCCGGGTCAACCCTGAGCACTCAAGCGAGTATCCAAGTGAGCACTCAAGCCAATCCCCATCTGGCCATGCAGGCCAGAACCGAAGAAGAGGACGTGGTCCTCGGCCAACTGCTGCAGGTGATCATCGACGACATCTGGTGGCTGATCGGCATCGCCGCGACCATCGTCGCGATTGCCGGCTTCTACTGCTATGTCGCGAAGCCCGTGTATTCGGCCGATGCGCACGTGCGTGTGGAAACGTCGGACAACACGTCGCAGGCGCTCACGCAGACGCAAACGGGCGCGACGATCTCGACGGGACAGTCGACGATTCCCACCGACGCCGAGATCGAAATGATCAAGAGCCGCGGCGTGGTCGCGCCCGTGGTTCACGACATGAAGCTGAACTTCTCGATCGCGCCGAAGACGATTCCCGTGCTCGGCAGCCTCGCCGCGCGTCTCGCGACGCCGGGCCAGCCCGCCAAGGCGTGGCTCGGCCTCGGCTCGTATGCGTGGGGCGGCGAATTGGCCGACGTCGATTCGCTCGACGTGACGCCTGCGCTCGAAGGCCAGAAGCTGGTCCTCACCGCGCTCGACAACGAACGCTACACGCTGATGACGCCCGACGGCCAGTTGCTGTTGCGCGGCCAGGCCGGCCAGCCGGCACAGGGCGGCGGCGTCACGATGCTGGTCGACAAGCTCGTCGCGCGGCCCGGCACACAGTTCACGGTGATGCGCGCGAACGACCTCGACGCGATCGGCGCGTTCCAGTCGGCGATCAACGTGCAGGAGCAGGGCAAGCAGACGGGCGTGATCTCGATCTCGCTCGAAGACCAGAGCCCCGAGCACGCGGCGGCCGTCGCCAATGCGCTCGCGCAGTCGTATCTGCTGGAGCACATCCGCACCAAGCAGGCCGACGCGAGCCGGATGCTCGACTTTCTGAAGAGTGAAGAGCCGCGCCTGAAGTCCGATCTGGAACGCGCGGAAGCGGCGTTGACGGCGTATCAGAGCAAGAGCGGCTCGATCAACGCGAGCGATGAGGCGAAGGTCTATCTGGAAGGCAGCGTGCAGTACGAGCAGCAGATCTCCGCCTTGCGTCTGCAGATTTCGCAGCTCGAACAGCGCTATGGCGACGATCACCCGATGATCAAGGCCGCGCAGCAGCAGATGGCCGAACTCCAGGCGCAGCGCACGAAATACGCTGACCGTTTCCGCGATCTGCCCGCTACCGAAGTGAAGGCCGTGCAGCTGCAGCGCGACGCGAAGGTCGCCGAAGACATCTACGTGCTGCTGCTCAACCGCGTACAGGAACTGTCCGTGCAGAAAGCAGGCACGGGCGGCAACGTGCATATCGTCGACGCCGCGTTGCGCCCCGGTTCGCCCATCAAGCCGAAGAAGGCGCTGATTCTGTCGGCAGCGACGATTCTCGGGCTGATCATCGGCACGGGTTTCGTGTTCCTGCGCCGCAATATGTTCAAGGGAATCGACGACCCCGAAACGGTCGAGCGCACGTTCCATTTGCCCGTCTATGGTCTCGTGCCGCTGTCGTCCGAACAGGCGCTGCTGGAGAACGCCGCAGTGCGCGGCGGCACGCGTCAGCGCGCGGTGCTCGCAAACGCGAAGCCGAAGGACGTGTGTATCGAAAGCCTGCGCAGCCTGCGCACGTCGATGCAGTTCACGCTGCAGGATTCGCGCAACCACATCGTGATGTTCACGGGTCCGCTGCCCGGCGTCGGCAAGAGTTTCCTGACGATCAACCTCGCCGTTCTGCTCGCGCATTCGGGCAAGCGCGTGCTGATGATCGACGGCGACATGCGGCGCGGCGCGCTCGAAAAGCATCTCGGCGGCTCGCAGGACAACGGCCTGTCGGAGTTGCTGAGCGGGCAGATTTCGCTGGAAGAAGCGGTGCGCGCGACGGAAATCGACAACCTGTCGTTCATTTCGTGCGGCCGCCGTCCGCCGAACCCGTCCGAACTGCTGATGTCGCCGCGGCTGCCGCTGTACCTCGACGGGCTGGGCAAGCGCTACGACGTGATCCTGATCGACACGCCGCCCGTGCTGGCCGTGACCGACGCGTCGATCATCGGCGGCTATGCGGGTTCGACGTTCTTCGTCGTGCGCTCGGGCATGCACAGCGAAGGCGAGATCGCCGATGCGTTGAAGCGCCTGCATTCGGCGGGCGTGCACGTGCAGGGCGCGATTTTCAACGCGATGCCGCCGCGCGCGCGCGGCAACTACGACCGCAGCTACGCGGCCGTGCAGGAATACCTGAGCACCTGATGCGCGCATTGGGTCTTGCCTGCGAGGCAAGGTCCATGCGCCGTCAACAAGCCACGGAGAGTACAGGATGAAGATAACGGTACTGGTGCCGACCTTTCGCCGCCCGCAGGACCTCGCGCGCTGTCTCGCGGCCTTGCAGAAGCAGGAGCGCGTGCCCGACGAAGTGGTCGTGGTCGCGCGTCCCGATGATGAAGCGACGCATGCATGCCTCGCCGATCCCCTCGTGGTCGGCGCGTTGCCGCTGAACGTCGCGGCCGTCGAATTGCCGGGCCAGGTGGCCGCGCTCAATCGCGGGCTGGATGCTGCGACGGGCGACGTGATCGCCATCACCGACGACGACGCCGCGCCGCACGCGGACTGGGTGCGCCGCATCGGCGCCGCGTTCGAAAGCGATCCGCGCCTGGGCGCGCTCGGCGGACGCGACTGGGTGCATCAAAAGGGCGGCGTGCTCGACGGCTCGCGCTTTCTGGTCGGCAAGATGATGAAGTCGGGCAAGATCATCGGCAACCATCATCTGGGTGTCGGTGAAGCGCGCGAAGTCGATCTGCTCAAGGGCGCGAACATGAGCTACCGGCACGACGCGGTGCGCACGATCCGCTTCGACGGCCGCTTGCGCGGCGCAGGCGCGCAGGTCCACAACGACATGGCGTTCAGCATGAGCGTGAAGAACGCGGGCTGGAAGCTGGTTTACGATCCGCGCGTCGCCGTCGATCACTACCCCGCCGAGCGTTTCGACGAGGACCGCCGCGACGCGCAGTCGCTGACGGCGGTGCGCAACGCCGCGTACAACCTGCATCTGATCCTGCGCGAGCAGTTGCCGGCTGGGCAGCGCGAAGTCGCGTGGTGGTGGTATGCGCTCGTCGGCACGCGTGTTTATCCGGGCGCGCTGCATGCGGTGCTCGCGCTGACGTCGAAAGGGGCGCGCACCAAGCTTGCGCGCTGGCATGCCGTGCGCACGGGCGCTCGCGAAGCGCGCCGGGCGTTTGCGCAGCAGCGCGGCACGGGCACCGGGACGGGGGTGCACGCATGACGACAAAGGTCCACGTGCATCTTTTTTACGGCGCCGATCCGCGTTTCTATCGACCGGGCGAGAACATCGGCTGCCTGTATGGCTATCACCACGCCGAGTCCGACGAATTCCAGTTGAGCTATTCGCAGGACGCAAAGGAGAGCAAGCCGGTACGTCTCGTGCGCCGCGCGCTGAAGACGCTGCTCGGCTTCGACCTGATCCACACGCTGCGCAACCGCGACGAGATGCTGCGCTCGGACGTGATCTGGACGCACACCGAGCAGGAATGGCTATCGGCCGCGCTGATGCTGCTGATGAACGGCAAGCGCGAGGAGCAACCGCTATTGCTCGCGCAAAGTGTGTGGCTGATCGACAAGTGGCCGAACTATGGGCTGCTGCGTCGCTGGTTCTATCGCAAGCTGATTGGGCGTGCTGATCTTTTGACGACGCTCGCGCGCGATAACGCCGAGTTGTGCCGCGAGTATTTCGACCGCGACGCGACGCAGCTTTTCTACGGGCTGAACACGCGCGATTTTCCCGTGCAGCAGCCAAAGGCATGGCAACCGAATACGCCGCTGCGCATCGCGGCCATCGGCAACGATCGCGACCGTGACTGGGAAACGCTGATCAAGGCCGTCGGCAACGATCCGCGCTTTGCGGTGCGGCTCGCGACGCGACGGCGCATTCCGCGCGCACTGCGTTCGTTGAACGTGCAGGTCGCGCCCGCAGCGGGCCTGAAGAAGCAGCGCGAACTGTACGACTGGGCCGACGTGGTCGTCGTGCCGCTGCGTCCGAACACGCATGCGTCCGGTATCACGGTGATGCTGGAAGCCGCCGCCGTCGGCAAGCCGATGGTCGTGACGAATGTCGGCGGGCTGGAGGATTACTTTTCGGCGCGCGCGGCGGCGTATGTGCCGCCGTTCGACGCCGACGCGCTGCGCGAGGCGCTGCTCGGCCTCATCGCATCGCCCGACCAAGCGCTGCAACAGGCGCAGGCGGCGTCGATGCAGCTCGTGTCGCGCGATCACACGACGCAGCACTATGCGCAGCAGCACGTGAAGCTCACGCGTGATCTGCTGCGTCAGCAAGCGCAGCACGCGCATCCCGCGCAGAAGGCGAACGCCAGTGGAAACGCCCGCGTGCCGTCGCAGAGCCGGGGAGGGATGTAAGCGATGTCGTCGATTGCACGAGCCGGGATCGATAGCGCCACTCGCGCCGTCAAGAGCGTGAAGAGCGACAAGCGCCAGAAGAGCGAGTGGCTGCCGCCCGCGTTGCTGTGGCTCGTCACGGCGATGCTGATCGTCGCGCATCAGGGCACGGTGCTCACGCTCGCGTTCCCGGTGCTGTCGATCGCCGTCGGTTTCTGGCTGTACTTCAAGGCGCCCGCGAAGTACGTCGGCTACATGTGGTGGCTGTGGTTCCTGAGCCCCGAAGTGCGGCGTCTCGCCGACTGGTCCAAAGGCGCGTTCACGCCGACCAGTCTGATCCAGGTCGCGCCCCTCGCCGTGACGATGATCAGCGGGCTGTCGCTGATCCGCTTTTACCCCGTGCTCGCGCAACGGCGCGGCCTGCCCGTCCTGCTGGTGCTGGCGGGGCTCGGGTACGCGTTCATGATCGGCGTCGTCTCCAGCGGCCCGCTGGCGGCCCTGTACGACCTCGCGAACTGGGTCTATCCGATCCTGATCGGTTTTCACATCATGGCGCACTCGCGCCGGTACCCGGAGTTCCGCGAGACCATCATCAATACCTTCATCTGGGGCATGTTGCTGATGGGCGGCTATGGCCTCGTGCAGTTCTTCATCATGCCGCAGTGGGACGCGCTGTGGATGCTCGGATCGCAGATGAATTCGCAGGGCGACCCGGTGCCGTTCGGCGTGCGCGTATTCAGCACGATGAATTCGTCGGGCCCGTTCGCGCTCGCGATGATGGGCGCGATGGTCTACGTGATGGCCGCGAACCATCGCGTGCGCTGGGTGGCGGGCGCGCTCGGCTTCCTGTCGTTCTGTCTGTCGCTGGTGCGCTCGACATGGGGCGGCTGGGTCATCGCGATGCTGATCCAGCTCGCCAAGTCGAACAACAAGGTGCGTATCCGCATCGTCGCGAGCGCGGTGCTGCTGGTTGGCCTGTGCGTGCCGCTGCTGGCGATCGGCCCGGTCGCCGAGCGGATGCAGGCGCGTCTCGACACGATCGTCAATCTTCACGACGACCAGAGCTACGCCGCGCGTAACGAGTTCTACGCGACCTTCGCGAAAACCGCGTTCACCGATGTGACGGGCGAAGGGCTGGGCGCGACGGGCACCTCGACCAAGCTCTCGAACGACGGCGGCCAGCTCGGCCAGTACGGCAACTTCGACAGCGGCGTGATGAACATTCCGTTCGTGCTCGGCTGGCCGGGCACGCTGCTGTACATGTCGGGCGTGATCTGGCTGCTGGTGCGCGCGCTACGCGCATCGTTCAAATTGCGCGACGACAAGTTCGCGTCCGCTTCGCTGTCGCTCGCGCTGGCGATCTTCGCGATGCTGGTGTTCACCAATTCGCTCGTCGGCACGGGCGGTCTGCTGCTCTTCATGGGCGTGTTTTCGATTATTTCCGCGGCGCACTGGCAGAAGCTGAACAGGCGCCGCCATTCATTCTTTCCTGGAGGCCACTGATTGAGAGTCGCCATCGTCACGCACGTAGTGCGTCATAACGACGGGCAGGGCCGCGTCAATCACGAGATCGCGCGCGCCGCGCTCGACGAGAACATCGAGGTCACGCTGGTCGCCTCGCATGTCGCGCCCGAACTGCTCGAACATCCGCTGGTGCGCTGGGCGCCCGTGAAAATCGGCCGCTTCTGGCCCACCAATCTGCTGCGCCAGCAGGTGTTCGCATTGAAGAGCGCGTGGTGGCTGCGCAAGCACCGCGCCGAATACGACGTGCTGCACGTCAACGGCTTCATCACGTGGATGCCCGCCGACGTGAACACCGCACACTTCGTCCATAGCGGCTGGTTCAACAGCAAGTACTACCCGTTCGGTTTGAGCAAGGGTCTGTGGTCCGCATATCAGTTCGTCTATACGCGCGTGAATGCCGTGCTCGAAGGCTGGGCGTATCGACGTTCGCGTGTGATCACGGCCGTGTCGCAGAAGGTCGCGACCGAGATCGCCGCGATCGGCCTCACGCCGCGCAACCGGCTCGACGTGATCTACAACGGCGTCGATACGCAGGGCTTTGCCGCCGCGCAGGGCGACCGCACGCGTTTCAAGTTGCCTGAGGACAAGTTCCTGCTGCTGTTCGTCGGCGATCTGCGTACGCCGCGCAAGAATCTCGGCACGGTGCTCAAGGCCTTGAAGCATCTGCCCGAGCACGTGCATATGGCGGTGGCCGGTTATCTGCCGGGCAGTCCGTATCCGGAAGAGGCGAAAGCGCTCGGCATTGCGGACCGCGTGCACTTTCTCGGCCTCGTCAAAGAGATGCCCGTGCTGATGCATTCCGTCGATGCGTACGTGTTTCCGTCGCGCTACGAAGCGATGAGCCTGTCGCTGCTCGAAGCGATGGCGGCGGGTCTGCCTGTCGTGACCGCGCACACGGCGGGCGGGGCGGAGATCATCACGCCCGAATGCGGCATCGTGCTCGACGATCCCGACGATCCGCAGGCGCTCGCGCAAGCCGTGGGACGTCTCGCATCGAACGACGCGCAACGGCTCGCGATGGGCCGCGCGGCCAACGAACTCGCGACGGGCTTCGGCTGGGCGCGCATGGCGCAGCAGTACATCGCGCTGTACCGGCAGATTGCGGGGCAGCGTGAAGACCGCCGCCGCGCGAAAAACATCAATGACAACGACGCCGAACCGCTGGCGGCGAACGTGCTCGCAGGCCCGCAACGCGCGGATCGCGCGTGATGCACGTGACGTACGGCGACTGAAGCGCACATCGACAACGACAAGGAAAGCACACACCATGACCACTCGTTCCATCAAATCGCTGCAGATCGGCATGCACTGGTTTCCCGAGCGCGCGGGCGGTCTCGACCGCATGTATTACTCGCTGATCGGCGCGCTGCCCGGCGCGGGCGTCGAAGTGCGGGGCGTCGTCGCGGGCTCGGAGCGCGTCGCGCAGGACACCAACGGCGCGATCCAGGGCTTCGGTTCCGCGGCGCAATCGCTGCCGCTGCGCCTGATGGCCGCGCGCCGCGCGCTGCGCCGCGAGATTCGCGAGCAGCGTCCCGACGTGATCTCGTCGCACTTCGCGCTGTACACGTTTCCGGGCCTCGACGCGATGCGTGGCATCCCGCAGGTGTCGCATTTTCAGGGGCCGTGGGCCGACGAGAGTCATGTCGAAGGCGCGGACTCGCTCGGTCAGCGCGCCAAGCGTTATCTGGAGCAGACCGTGTACGCGCGTTCGTCGCGGCTGATCGTGCTGTCCGATGCGTTCGGCCGCATTCTGACGTCGCGCTACGGCATTCCCGCCGACCGCGTGCGCGTCGTGCCGGGCTGCGTGAACGTCGATCAGTTCAATCTGCCGTTGACGCAAAACGAAGCGCGGCTGCGTCTGCAACTGCCGCTGGGCCGGCCGATCGTGCTGGCCGTGCGGCGTCTCGTGCGGCGCATGGGTCTCGAAGATCTGATCGATGCAGTGAAGGTTGTCAAACGCCGCAATCCGGACGTGCTGCTGCTGATCGCAGGGAAGGGGCGCTTGCAGCAAGAGTTGCAGCAGCGCATCGACGATGCCGGTCTCGGCGACAACGTGAAGCTGCTCGGCTTCGTGCCGGACGAGCATCTGGCGTCGCTCTATCGCGCGGCCACGATCAGCGTCGTGCCGACCGTGGCGCTCGAAGGGTTCGGTTTGATCACCGTCGAATCGCTGGCGTCGGGAACACCCGTGCTGGTGACGCCCGTGGGCGGTCTGCCGGAAGCGGTGGCGGGGCTGTCGCAGGATCTCGTGCTGCCTTCGACGGGCGCGGACGCGATCGCCGATGGCCTGGGCAAGGCGCTGGATGGAACGATCAGGCTGCCGGATTCGGATGCTTGCCGTGCGTATGCGCGGGCCAATTTCGATAATCCGGTGATCGCGAAGCGGGTCGCGGCCGTGTACAACGAGGCGATTCAGGCGGCGGCGTAGGGCGGATAACACCGTTGGGGGAAGGGACGGCCGTGAGCCGTCCCTTTCTTTTTGCGGCGACGGGCGACCAGGCATGCGTCGCTGATCAGCGTCTCTATAATTCCGATATTTAAGGAATTATCTAGATTTCACACATCCCGTGAGACTTAATTCCTTAAATATAAGAACTATTGACAGCTCACACTTCTTTTCCCCATAATTCCGATATTCTCGTAATTATCCGGCTCACGACGACCGTGAGCGGTTTTATTCCTGAAATCCCGGAACTATGGCCCGCACCTTGCCTCGACCCACCTCCGTCAATCCACTGGCTGGCGACATGGCAGCCTTGGGCCGGCTCGTGCGCAACCGGCGTGCGCAAAGCGAGCTTCGCATCGACGACGCCGCCGACATGCTCGGCATCTCCAAAGACGTGCTATCGCGGCTGGAAAACGGCCGATCGGTCAGTCTCGACAAGGTGTTCAAGGTGTTGAACGGTCTCGGCCTCAACATGCTGGTTTTCACAAATCAGGAAACCAGCGCGGTGCTCGATTACATCGAACCGTTCAACGCGCAGGCGGGCGCCACGGTCACAGCGCCCGGCAGTCCGTCGGAGGCGTCCTGATGCCTCATGCCCTTCATGTGACGGCTCACGAAGGAGCAGTCGGCCGTCTGGACTTCGACGCGCGACAGAGCCTCTACCGCTTCGCGTATGACGCAAACTGGCCCGGACGCCGGCATGCGTTTCCGCTGTCTCCGCACATCCCTCTGTCAGGCGATGAACCGCCAGGCGGTACCGTGCATCGGTTTATCGCCAATCTGTTGCCGGAGGGGCGGGCGCTCGATGTCGCGTCGGTTGTCTATCAGGTGTCGAAAGACAACACGTATGGGCTTATCCGGATGCTCGGCAAGGAGCCCGTCGGCGCCTTGAGCTTTCTCGCCACGGACGATGACGGCAAGCCCATTCACCCGGAAGAACGGCCGCCCGCGCGCCGCGAAATTTCACCCGATGAACTGAGCCAGCGCATCCGCGAGCGCGACGTGATTCCGTTCCCTGTATGGGATGGCAAGGTTCGCCTGTCGGTGGCGGGTTATCAGGACAAGCTGCAAGTACTGCTGGAAGGCGAGCGCATCGCGCTTGCGGATGGGCCGCTCAGTTCGACGCACATTCTGAAACCGGAATCGCGCAGCCCCGTCACGCCGTGCATGGTCGCCAACGAGCACTACTGCATGACGCTGGCGTCCCGCATGGGCCTGCTCACCGCGCCAGTTTCGATCCGGCGCATTCCCGAGCCGATCCTGCTGATCGGGCGGTTCGACCGGACGGTCGAGCTGGACCCCTCGGATGGCGAGTCCGTTCAGGCCGTGCGGCGGCGGCATGTGATCGACGGTTGCCAGGCGCTGGATCTACCCGTCACGTTCAAATACGAGCGGAATTTCGGCAACACACCGGACGTGCGCAACATACGCGAGGGCGTGAGCTTCGAGAGGCTGTTTGCGCTTCAGCGGCATCTCGACAATCCCGCTGCCGCGCGCACCTTCATGATCCGGTGGGCGCTGTTTCAGCTGCTGATCGGCAACAGTGATGCGCATGGAAAAAACCTGTCGTTTTTCATGCACGGCGGCGGTCTCGAACCCGCGCCGCTTTACGACCTGGTGTCCGTCAATGCCTATGGCGAGCGCGTCGAACAGGACATGGCGATGGGCTATGGCGACGCCTTCCGGCTGGAGGACATCACGCCGTTCGCGCTGGCGGATTTCGCGCGGCGAACGGGCACGGTGCCACGCTTTCTCGGCCGCGAAATGACGCGTATGGCGCAGGCCGCGAAGGCGCTTGCGCCCGAACTGGCACGTTCGGACGTCTATGTCGGCGACGAGCGCGCGCTGGTGCACACGATATCGGACTTCATCGCCGTGCAGGCCGAACGCCTGCTGCAATTCGCGCCGATGGTCCCGCAGGTCGACCGCAAGCTGCTTTAGACAAGCAAAAGGGCGCTTTACGCGCCCTTTCTCTGTCAGCGGTTCAAACCGCTATCAGCACGACAACCCGTTCTGGTTCCGCGCGATATCCGCCTCGACCATCATCTTGCACAGATGCTCGAGCGTCGTTTCCGGCTTCCAGCCGAGCTTGTCGCGCGCCTTGTCCGCGCAGCCGATCAGCAGGTCGACTTCGGCAGGGCGGTAGAACTTCGGGTTCACGCGAATCAGCGTCTTGCCCGTCCTCACGTCGATACCCTTTTCGTTCTCGTTGCGGCCCGACCATTCGAGCTGGTAACCCGCCGCTGCGAACGCCATCTTCACGAAATCGCGCACCGTTTCCGTGCGGTTCGTCGCGAGCACATAGGTGTCGGGTTCATCCGCCTGCAGCATGCGCCACATGCCTTCGACGTATTCGAGCGCGAAGCCCCAGTCGCGCTTCGCATCGAGATTGCCGAGTTCGAGCACCTCGGCCTTGCCGAGCTTGATCTTCGCGACGGTGTCGGTGATCTTGCGCGTGACGAACTCGCGGCCACGCAGCGGCGATTCGTGGTTGAACAGAATGCCGCTCGTCGCGAACATGCCGTACGACTCGCGATAGTTGATCGTCGACCAGTGCGCGAACAGCTTCGCGACACCATACGGGCTGCGCGGATAGAACGGCGTTTCCTCGCGTTGCGGCACGGCCTGCACCTTGCCGAACATCTCCGACGTCGACGCCTGGTAGAAGCGCATCTTCGGGTTCACCGTGCGGATGCCTTCGAGCAGGTTCAGCACGCCCACGCCCGTGACCTGCGCCGTCGTCGAAGGCTGGTCGAACGACACGCCGACGAAGCTCTGCGCCGCAAGGTTGTAGAGTTCGTCGGCCTGCACGGTGTCGAGCAGACGCAGCGTCGAGCCGGCGTCGGTGAGATCGTGCTCGACGAGTTGCAGATTCGGATTGTCCATCACGCCGAGTTCTTCCATCCGCCAGAAATTGACGGAACTGGTGCGGCGATACGTGCCCGTGACCTGATAGCCCTTGCCGAGCAACAGTTTCGTCAGATAGGCGCCGTCCTGGCCGGATACGCCCGTGATGATAGCTTTGCGTTGTGTGGTCATGAGTTGCCTCTCGTCGGGTTGTCGGAAGTAGAGTGAAGCGGGGATGCGGCGCGTGGCGGCTGGCGCGGCGAGTCGGCTGCGACGCCGAACAGACGCCGCACGAGCGGATCGATCACCTGAAAATCCTGCTGCGCCTTCACGCGATACAGCTCGGGCTTCGGATGCGCGCCGTCGGACATATGGGTCTTCCAGTCGGCCATTGCGGAGATTTCCGCGTAATGGTCGACGAGCGGGACCTGCTGTTCGGCCGCGATGCGCCGCGTCATCGCGGCCATTTCAGCGAGCCGTGCATTCAGACGCCCATCGGGCATCGGGTTCGAGGTCTGCAGCACGGGCAGCTTGCCGAGCGCCTGCGCAGTCTTCACGAGATCGGTTTCGGCCTGATAGAACTGCTCGGGCGTCTGGTTGTGCATCACTTCGTTGATGCCGTAATTGATGGTGACGATCTGCGCATTCGACGATGCCAGGCGGTCTTTCCACGGGCCGTTGCGGCCCGTGCCGTCGCGCAATTGCGTCGCCATCGCGCCGCCGACGCCGTCATTCACGACCGACACGCGCGCGCCGTATTCCGCGCGCAATGCATCCTGCAGATACGTCACCGCGTTATCGGCGCGCGGCCCGCAGCGGCCGTCGCTGCACGAAATGCCGAGCGTGGTCGAGTCGCCGTAGGCTTCGATCAGCACTTGCGGCTGCGCGCGTTGGTCAGCATGTGCAAGCGCGGCGGCGCAAAAGAGCGCGCACAGCGCGGCACGCAGCATCGGCGCGCGCGTCATGCGCTCGTCCTCGATGCTTCGCGTGTCGCATGCAACGCGGCGTCGGGCTGTTGGCCACGCGTCGCGCTGCCATGAATCAGGCGGCGCTCGAAGCCGAACCACGATGCGCTTGCATAAACCAGCGTGATCGCGAGCGCGAGCACGGCCGTCACGTAGCGGTTGTAATGCAGCGGCCAGAGCGCGTAGAGAACGGTCAGGTGGATCAGATAGATCGTGTAGCTGATCGTGCCGATATAGACGAGCACGGGATTGCACAGCACACGCTTGACGATCCCCTTGCTCTGCAGCGCGATCACGACGACCGACGTGCACAGCAACAGCGATACGCTATACAGGCCCGCATTCGACAGCGGCGTATTGGCCGCGCGAAAACGCGGATAGTGCAGATGCAGCCAAGCGAGCACGGCCAGCGCGACGCATACGCCGAGTACGGCAAGCACCTTGAACGGCGCGAGCGCGTTCGCATCGCGCCGCACGGCGACGGCGAGCAGCGCGCCCGCCGCGAGCAGATCCATGCGGAACGGCGTCAGGTAATAGATGGGCCAGAACGAATCGAACCACGGCGTCGCGACGGCGCGCAGCACGGGAACGAGCACGATCAGCGCGCCCGCGACATAGCCGAGCGCGCGCTCGGGCACGAGCAGGATCACGAACGGCCAGACAATATAGAACTGCTCTTCGACGGCGAGCGACCACAGCACGTTCAGGCTGTCATGGCCGCTCTGGTTCAGCGCATCGCCGATATTGGTCGCGAAGAACGCATACCACTCCCAGTGCTGCGCCCAGCCGAAGCCGAACAGCACTGACGACACCACCATCAGCAGCAGATACGGCGGCAGGATGCGGCGCGCGCGGCGTGCATAGAAGTAGCTGAAATACGACTGCTGGCGCGCCTTGCGATCCAGCAGGATGCCCGTGATCAGAAAACCGCTCAGCACGAAGAACAGATCGACGCCCATCCACAGCGGCGCCTTCAGCGCGTGCTGCGCGAACACCGCGAGCACGGCGATCGCACGCAAACCGTCGAGCTGGACGATGCGTCGGTGATGAGAAGGCGTAGCGGGCAGGGTGCTGGCTGTCATGAGCGTCCGTGTATGCGCCTGAT
Organism: Paraburkholderia sp. SIMBA_054; assembly: GCF_046534875.1. Taxonomy (NCBI): domain Bacteria; kingdom Pseudomonadati; phylum Pseudomonadota; class Betaproteobacteria; order Burkholderiales; family Burkholderiaceae; genus Paraburkholderia; species Paraburkholderia sp. SIMBA_054. Next base: position 183,292 of record NZ_JAWRXV010000012.1, read on the forward strand.
GCGGCAGTCAATGGGCCATGCACGGTGTCGCGAGGCGATCACCATGAAGACGGTAAAAACGGGTTTGATTCTAGGTAAATAAAAACCCTAAAAAACAGGAATGAAATAAACGAATTGATTTGAATAACGAGAAGCGGATTTTCATATCTGCATACGCCCGGTTACACCTCGATACACACTCGCGACGCGAACCGGTAAGAACTTCGGATCGGATCGCCGTATCGGTAAATGGAGGGGATTTCAAGCAAAAAAATGCCCGAAAAAAATTCGACGCAAATTTTTTCTGCTTTCTTTTCGTGCGTTTCAACCGACGAATAATTTTGAATTATTTGCGAATTTCGTCCTTCATTCTTTGCACTTACCGTTAAGCGCTGATTGGATCAATGCGCATTAACGCCACTGCGCGTATTGCGCTGCCTTTCGAATTTCCGCCTTACATCCAGCGAACATGCATCGCTATCGCCTGCCTTCGTTTCGCCTCGACTGGAGAACTCGCGTTGTCCCGACTCACGCTTGCCCGCGCGTTGTGCGCGTTTGCCCTTCTCGCGACACTGCATGCGTTCGCCGAACCCGCGCTGAACGTGCAGACGTCATGGATCGGCAATACCTTCGGCTTCGGCGACGGCGCGTGGACGCAGATCAACATCACGGCGCTCGCGGTGTCGCCCGACGGCAAGGTCTATACGAACGCGCCGTGGGACGAGAGCGGCGCGGAAGCGAGCGTCTATCAGAACGGCAAGATGCTCGGCTTCGCGGGCGGCACGCATGGCTGGGGCAACAGCGGCGGCAACGCGATCGCGATCAACAAACGCTATGCGTATGTGGCTGTCGGCGTCGGCAACGAGAAGGGACATCTCACCGGTCAGGGCGTGTGGCCGGACAAGGGCCGTCAGTGGTACGGCATTTCGCGGCGCGAGATTGGCGATACGAAGCGCGTCGCCGCGTTCCAGGCCGCCGTGAGCAGCATCGATCCGCATGCGAAGGCGGCCGCCGCATTCGCGATGGTCAACGACGTGCCCACGGGCACGCGCGGCGACATCAACGGGCTCGCTGCAAGCGATACGACGCTCTACGCGTCGAACACGTCGCAGAACCGCATTGAGGTGTACGACGCCGAATCGATGCAGCGCAAGGCGCAATGGAGCGTGCCTGCGCCGGGCCGCATCGCGCGCGCGGGCGACGGCACGCTATGGGTGCTCACGGACACGCTCGGCGACAAGCCGAAAGTCGCGCACCTGGACGCAAACGGCCAGCGTCTGAAAGACGAATTGCCGCTGCCGGCCGACACGGTCGCCGTCGATATCGCCGTCGATCCTCAAGGCCGGGTGCTGGTCGCCGACAACGGCCCGCGCCAGCAGGTGCTGTTCTTCAGCAAACGCGATGGCGGCTATGCGCTGAGTTCGACGCTCGGCGAGCGCGGCGGCATCTTCTCGGGCGTCGCGGGCAAGCCGGGACCGCAGCGCTTCAACGGACTCACGGGCGTAGGCGTCGATGCGCGCGGCAACGTCTACGTATCGACCAACGGCGTCGGCCCGCGCTTCGAGCCGACGGGCGCGGGCCTCGGCGCGACGCTCGAAAGCTATGCGCCCGACGGCAAGCGCGTGTGGCAGGTCGAAGGGCTGTTGTTCGTCGATGGCGCGTGGATGGACCCGTCGCGGCCCGACAGCGTCTATACGGGCAACAAGCGCTTCACGCTCGATCTGTCGAAGCCGGCGGGCCAGCAATGGACCTATGCGGGCTTCCTGACGAACCGCTTCAGATATCCCGACGATCCCGTCTTCAACACCGACCAGTGGCCGGGCCTGCCCATCGCCCGCAAGCTGAAGGGCCGCACGTTCCTGTTCCTCACGGACATGTACGCGGACCATCTGAAGATCTATCGCTTCGACGGCGGCCGCGACGGCGAGACGGCGACGCCTTCGGGCTTTATCGCGGGCCGCGAGCGCGCCGTGCTGAAGGTGCCGAACGCGCCGAAGGGCGGCGACTGGATCTGGCGCGACAGCAACGGCGACGGCCGCTTCGATGCCGACGAATTCACGCCGAACACGACGGGCACGCACCTCGCGGGCGGCTGGGGCTGGTGGGTCGACACGAACGGCGACATCTGGCGCGCGCGCGATTCGAAGGGCATCAACCGCTTCAGGTTCGGCGGTCTCGATGCGAAGGGCAACCCCGTCTACTCGTACGCGGACATGACTTCATACCCGGTGCCGCAACCGTTCAGCGAAATCAAACGCGCGATCTACGACCCGCAAACCGATTCGATGTACGTGACGGGCTACACAGCCGAAGCGCCGTTCGACCGCGGCTTCTGGAAAGAAGTGGGCCGCGTGCTGGTGCGTTACGACAAGTGGTCGAGCGGCAACCCCGTTGCGCGCTACACGCTGCCGCTGCCGTGGGACACGAAAGCGAAACCCGTCTCGACGCTGATCGGCCTCACCGTCGAAGGCAAATACATGTTCGCCGTCGAGCCCGTCGGCACCGTGCACGTCTACGACAAGGAGACGGGCACGCCCGTCGGCACGATGCAGCCTGGGCCGGAAGTAGGCCATGCATCGGGCTGGGTCGACGTGCCTAACGGCATCAGCGCGTATCGCCGCGACGACGGCGAGTACCTCGTGTTCGTCGAAGAAGACGCACGCGGCAAGGTCCTGATGTACCGATGGAAACCAACATCAAAGACATAAACACGACGCTTCTCCACCCACACGCTACCCAAACCTATGACTGACCAGAAAGGCATCCGATGGACAAAGGCATCCTCAGAAACGTAGTGATCAACCTGATCGGACTGGTGTTGCCGACGTTTGTATCGCTCGTCACGGTGCCGTCGTACATCAAGCTGCTGGGCGTCGAACGCTACGGCGTGATCAGCCTCGTCTGGACGCTGATCGGCTACTTCAGCATTCTCGACCTCGGCATGAGCATGGCCGCGCAGAACCACATCTCGAAGGCGCGCGCATCGAACGATGAAAAGGCCTGCGAGCAGGTGTTCTGGAGCGCGACGTGGCTGAACCTGGCGACGGGCATCGTCGGCGGGCTCGTCATCTACTTCGGCGCGGCGCTCTATACCGCGTATTTCTCGAAGGTGTCGCCCGAACTGCAGCACGAGGTCTATATGGCGCTGCCGTGGCTCGCGGTAGCGATTCCGCTCGCCAACGTGTCGTGGGTGTTCGCGGGCGCGATCAACGGCGCGGAACGCTTCGGCATCTACAACACGAACCAGACGCTCGGCACATTCCTGTTCCAGCTGCTGCCACTCGCCGCCGCATGGATGATGGGACCGACGTTGCAGAACGTGCTCGCGGCGGCTGTGGTCGCGCGTTTGCTCGCCGCGATCCTGCTCGGACGCTCGGCGCTCAATGTGCTCGGCATCCGCCATATCCGCGCGCCGCAGTTCAAGGTGGCGAAGGGGCTCTTCAACTTCGGCGGCTGGATGCTGATTGCGAGCATCTCGGGGATGGTCGCGGAGTCGCTCGACCGCGTGATGCTCGGCACGAGTCTCGGCGCGCGTTTCGTCACGTACTACACCGTGCCGCAGAACCTCGTCACGCGCCTGAACATCGTGCCGACGGCGCTGCAGCGCACGCTGTTTCCGCGGCTCTCGGCGGTGGGTCGGGACGACGCCGACGTCATCATGCGGCAGTCGCTCGAATTCCTGAACGGCGTGTTCACGCCCATTGCGCTCGTCGCGATCATCGTGCTCGAACCGTTCCTGCATGCCTGGGTTGGGAGCGAAGTCGCGGACGCGGGCGGCCCGGTGGGACGCATCCTGATCATCTCGGTATGGCTCGTCGGCCAGGCGAACCTCGCGCGCATTCTCATTCAGTCGCAGGTGCATCCTGCGACAGCCGCGCGCCTCGGCCTCTTTGAGCTGCCTTTCTTCGCGGGCGCGCTGTGGTTCGGCATTGCGCATTTCGGGCTGACGGGCGCGGCCGTCGTCGTGGCCGCGCGCGGCCTGTTCGATTACGTCGCGCTGCTGAAACTGTCGGCCATTCACGCGCGTCCGATCGTGCTCGACATGCTCGCGCATCTTGCTTTTCTGGCGGGCACGTTGTGGCTCGCCACCTTGCTCTCCAGCCTGCCGATGGCCATTGCCGCGGGCGCGCTCATCGTGAGCGCGAACGTCGCGTGGTCGCTCACGATGACCCCTGCATTGCGCGATCTTGCGCGTTCGCTGCTTGTGCGTCTGAAGTTGCGACTCAATCCGAGGAATAGCGCATGAACCACGATATCGTTGAAGAAGACCTCCTGCGTCCCACGTCCGTGACGCGCGATGCGGGCCGCGATCTCATCACGACCACGCCCGTGGCAAAGCCGCCCGCGAAACGGCGCGGGGCGCGCAGCGTCGGGCCCGTGCGTGTCGCCATCATTCACGACTGGCTCGTCACCTATGCGGGCGCCGAGCGCGTGCTCGAGCAGATTGTCGCGTGCTTTCCGGAGGCGGATATCTTCAGCCTCGTCGATTTCCTCGACGACCGCACGTTCCTGCGCGGCAAGTCGGTGACGACCTCCTTCATCCAGAACCTGCCGAAGGCGCGCACGAAGTACCGCAGCTATCTGCCGCTGATGCCGCTCGCGATCGAACAACTCGACGTCTCCGCGTACGACGTCGTGATCTCCAGCAGTCATGCCGTCGCGAAGGGCGTGCTGACGGGCCCGGACCAGGTGCACATCAGCTATGTGCATTCGCCCATCCGTTACGCGTGGGATCTGCAGCATCAGTATCTGCAGCAGTCGAAGCTGACGAGCGGGCCAAAGTCCGCGGTGGCGCGGATGATCCTGCACTACATGCGCAACTGGGATATCCGCACGTCGAATTCCGTCGATGCGTTCGTTGCGAACTCCGAGTTCATCTCGCGGCGCATACACAAGGTTTATCAGCGCGATTCCGAAGTGATCTTTCCGCCCGTCGACGTCGATTCGTTCTCGCTATACGAGGAGAAGGACGACTTCTATCTGACAGCCTCGCGCATGGTGCCGTACAAGAAGATCGACCTGATCGTCGAGGCGTTTGCGCGGATGCCCGAGCGCAAGCTGGTCGTGATCGGCGACGGCCCCGACATGCAGAAGGTGCGCGCGAAGGCGACGTCGAACGTGCAGATCATGGGCTATCAGCCGTTCAACGTGTTGCGCGATCACATGCGGCGCGCGAAGGCGTTCGTGTTCGCAGCGGAAGAGGACTTCGGCATTTCCGTGGTGGAAGCGCAGGCATGCGGCACGCCCGTGATTGCGTACGGCAAGGGCGGGGCGCTCGAAACCGTGCGCGACCAGTACGAGTCGCATCCGACGGGGATTTTCTTCAACGAGCAGACGACCGATTCGATCATCGGCGCGATCGAGGATTTCGCTGACGATCCCACGCGCTTTAGGCCCGTCGATTGCCGCGCGAATGCCGAGCGTTTTTCGATCCGGCATTTCCGCGAGCGCTTCTTCGGCTTTGTGCGCGAAACGGTACCTGCGTTGCACGGGGCGACGTTGCCTTTGGATGAACCACCCGCGAAGGTTAGCGAACAGAAGCCGGCATCAAGCGCCTTGCGCGTGCTTGCGATTGATCAGAGCGGCGTGATGGGTGGCGCCGAACTGTCGCTGCTGGAAGTCGTGAAGGCGCTCAAGGCGCGCGTGCAGGTGGTGCTGTTCGACGACGGACCGTTTCGCATGGCATTGCATCGCGAAGGCGTGGCCGTCGATGTGCTCGATCCCGGCGCGACGCGCGACATCCGCAAGCAGGGCGGTACGCCGCCCATCGCCAGGGCGGTGAAGGGCGTTGCATCGCTGGTTCGCGCGACCGTCGCGCGGGCTCGGCAGAGCGATGTGATCTATGCGAACACGCAGCGGGCGATGGTGATTGGCGCGATTGCTGGGCGGTTCGCAGGGCGTCCTGTGGTCTGGCATCTGCGCGATATAGTTAGCCCCGAGCATTTCGGCAGCCGGCAGCTTGCGATCATCAAATGGTGTGCGAAATTGGGTCTTGCGCATGTGATTGCCAATTCGGCGGCTTCGGCGCGCGCGTTTGCCGAGCTGACCAGTTTTGGCGAAAAGCGCATCGATGTGGTGTTTAACGGGATTTCTGCTGCGCCGTTCAGTGCGTTGCGGGATACGCCGCAAAGCGTGCTGCGTGCGCGGCTGAAGCTGCCGCAGGATGCGTTTCTGGTCGGCTCGTTTAGTCGTCTCGCGCAGTGGAAGGGGCAGCATGTGTTGCTCGAGGCGATGGTGCTGAATCCGCAGATGCATGCGGTTTTGGTGGGCGCGCCGCTGTTTGGTGAAGATGCGTACGAGGCACGGTTACGTGAGTTTGTTGCGTCGAATGGGCTTGAAGGGCGCGTGCATTTTCTTGGGTTTCAGGATGATGTGGCTGCGTGCATGTGTGCGGTCGATGTCGTTGCGCATACTTCGATTACGCCGGAGCCTTTTGGTCGTGTGATTGTTGAGGGGATGTTGGCGCGGCGGCCGGTCGTGGCGGCACGTGCTGGCGGTGTGGTTGAGATCATCGACGATGGCGTGAATGGGGTGATGTGTACGCCAGGCGATGCGCATGTGCTGGCCGATACACTTGCTGAATTGCGGTCGGATCAGGCGCTGCGCGACCGGCTTGTTGCGCATGGGTATCAGACCGCTGTGCGGAAGTTTGGGACCCAGGCGTATGTCGAAGGCGTAGAGAAAATTCTTGCCAATGTGGCGAATGGGGTTTGAGTTTTTTTTGTCTGCGACGCTGGGGCGGTGTTTTTTTGCCCTTGCGCTGGCATCCGCTTTGCGGTGTTTGCTGTTCACGCGTCGCCCCTGTGTTAGCGCCTTCGCGGCGCGGGCGTTTTTTGCTTTTACGCGGGCATCCGCGATTTGTTAGCGTGCTTCAAGCGTCGCCCCTGTGCGGGGCGGCACCTACTTTTCTTTGCCGCCGCAAAGAAAAGTAGGCAAAAGAAAGCGGCTAACACCGCCAGTTCTAGTTTGTGCCTGAGGGCCCCCAACCGGTCCTACGCTTCACGCGGTAACGTATCTGTTCGTGTGTGTTGCCAACGCGCTGAATGAGCGCCTCACCCACTTCAAACACCCGCACAAGGGCTAGCGGCAGCGAATGGTTGCGGCCGCCCAGGTGGCAAACTGTGTGTAGGTTATTGGGGCGTATAGCTTGGCGCTCTTACATGGTGGGACGCGTGCGCTATCGGTCCGAAGTGAGACGTGTGTGGCGCTACGGCCTACACACAGTTTGCCACCTGGGCGGCAGTGGAATATCTGGCACGGCGTGCTGCAACGCGGATGCATGAAGCGGGTGATGCGTATAGAGAGAGCGTTGGCAACACACGTGAACAAGGACGTTGCCGTGTGAAGTGTGGGACCGGTTGGGGGCCCTCAGGCAAATACAAGAACTGGCGGTGTTAGCCGCTTTCTTTTGCCTACTTTTCTTTGCGGCGGCAAAGAAAAGTAGGTGCCGCCCCGCACAGGGGCGACGCTTGAAGCACGCTAACAAATCGCGGATGCCCGCGTAAAGGCAAAAAACGCCCGCGCCGCGAAGGCGCTAACACAGGGGCGACGCGTGAACAGCAAACACCGTAACGCGGATGCCAGCGCAAGGGCAAAAAACCAAACCGCTTACGCAGCAACCACCGCATCACAAATCAACGCGAACCGCGAGTAGATTTCAAACTACTGGACCACTTCATCGCCGGCAACTCAACACAACGATAAAAGACCCACGCAACAGCGAGTGCCACAAGCATAAAACCAAACGTCGGCAAGATCGACATCTGCAACGCCGAGCGATACAAAACCGAAGACAGCAGCACAAAAATGGGCAAATGAATCGAATAGAGCGAGAAGCTAAAGTCGCCAAAGCGAGAAAGCACCCGAATCACAGGCGTATCGTTCTGCCGCCGGCTCTTGAGCGCTTCATTCAGATAGCACGCAAACCCAACAGCCCAAAACTGAAACGCCAGATACTGCCCAAAGCGAAAAGCAACACACCCAAGCACCGTCAGCAAGACAGCCAACCCATACATCAGCCACGGCATGTGCTTACGCGAAGAATCATCACCGCGCTTCAGCTGCAATTCAGCGATCCAGGCCCCGAGCATCCAGGAGAACCAGAACGACGTAAAGAACTGCAAGTCATGCCGCTCGAACACAAAAACCGAAACCACATTAACGAGCGCCACAATCCCAAGCACAGGCAAGATCCCAAACCGGCGCCGCAGCGCAAAGACCAGCGGATAAACCGCATAAAACTGCACTTCGAGCGACAGCGTCCACAGCGCGCCATTCGAGCCATACGTCTTGCCGGCCAAGCCTTGCAGCGAGAACAAATTGACAAAAAGCGCCTGAGGCCCGATATCGAGAATCTTGTGATTAACGGGCGGAAAGTGCAGGCTAGCCGAGTCAAGCGCAAGCGTAAGCAGCAGCGCGGCAAACAGCACAGGGTAAATGCGTGCAAACCGCCGCGCCCAAAAATTCATCGCATCGAGCCGATACGCAGAATTGTTCGCGAGACGCTGCGCAGTGCCACGATGAATGCAATACCCGCTAATAACAAAAAAAATCGGCACACCCGCCGAGCCCCACGCAATCGGCAGCGTCAGGTAAGCAACGATCGTGTTCAGATCGAATGATTTGCCCGCGACATGGTGAAAGCTCTGCATCCCCACCCATTCGACCTGGCGGCAATGAAAATAAGCCACCAGCAACGCGGCAAAGCCGCGCATCGCATCGATGACATGTTCCTTCCCGGCGACCTTCGCCTCGCTGCGCGCCGCCGGCGCAAAGGACAGGGACGAGCCGGTGGCGTCCAGTGCTGTGTCGCTCATGCGCGGTCCTTGATCGTTGATGAATGAATTGACGCGGCGCCCTCAAGACGCAGCACGCCCGCTTGCGTATCCTAGGTGAAAGGACAGGCAAAAAATCGACAAGAAATGATTCGAATTATTCAGGCTGTCATATTGACAATGGATTGCCGAAACCGACCGAAATTCAAATAGACGCCTGAATTATTTGACGTTTTTTTCGTGTTACGTTCATGCGGGGAAAACTTCTGACAAGGGTGGGGTCATGAACCTGCATTTGATCGCCGGCGTCGCCGTGTTGCTACTACTCGTTGCCGTGTCCGCGTACCGTGAAGCATTGCGCAACGAGCCGATCAGTCGTATCCGGATGAACCCGGAAAAGATGCCGCAGTTCGAAGAAAACGAATGAGCGCATGAGGGCGGCGCTCGCGCTCGGCGTGATTGGCAAGATTTACGCGCCGCATGCATGGCGATTCAGATTGTTCACGTCATTCTTTCCGCACGAGTTTCAAATATCGGAACGAAGCATTGGAAAGGAACAATTTGAATTAATTTCAACAGGGCGCTATCAGTTCTTTCAAAATAATTTTCCGCTAGTCTTTTCCCGAACGACAATGCGCCGCCTCTCACGGCGATTGCATACATTCAATCAACCGAGTGGAAATGCATACCATGCTGAAAGTCACCAAAGCCGTCTTTCCTGTAGCGGGCCTCGGCACACGTTTTCTGCCCGCCACGAAGGCGAGCCCGAAGGAGATGCTGCCCATCGTCGATAAACCGCTGATCCAGTACGCGGTCGAAGAAGCGATCGCGGCAGGCATCACCGAAATGATCTTCGTCACAGGCCGCAGCAAGCGCGCGATCGAAGATCACTTCGACAAGTCTTATGAAATCGAGGCGGAACTCGAAGCGCGCGGCAAGGAGCAACTGCTCGATCTCGTGCGAAGCATCAAGCCGGCGAACGTCGATTGCTTCTACGTGCGTCAGGCCGAAGCGCTCGGCCTCGGCCATGCCGTGCTGTGCGCCGAAAAGCTGGTCGGCGAGAGCCCGTTCGCCGTGATCCTCGCCGACGACCTGCTGCACAGCGAACAGCCTGTGATGAAGCAACTGGTCGACGTGTTCAACCACTACCACAGCTCCGTGGTCGGTGTCGAAACCATCGCGCGCGAGGCAAGCCGCTCGTATGGCGTGGTCGACGGCAAGGAGTGGGAAGAGGACGTCATCAAGCTGTCGGGCATCGTCGAGAAGCCGGCACCCGACAAGGCGCCGTCGAATCTCGGCGTGGTCGGCCGCTATGTGCTGATGCCGACCATCTTCAAGCACATTCGCGCGTTGAAGCCGGGCGCGGGCGGCGAACTGCAACTGACGGACGCGCTGCAATCGCTGCTGACGGAAGAGCAGGTGCTCGCATATCGCTACTTCGGCACGCGCTTCGATTGCGGCAGCAAGATTGGCTATCTGAAGGCGACCGTCGAATTCGCACTGCGTCACCCGGAAGTGCGCGGCGAGTTCGAAGACTATCTGCAAAGCTATCTGCCGCTGCATCTGACCGCGGCGGCCGCCTGAAAGCAACGCCTGCGGCAGCGACGGCGCGTCTATCGGCCGTCGCGCTGCAGGTCAGTCGGTGCAAGCGCGCGCGTCATCCGGACGACGCGGGCCCGCTGGCCGACGATGCGCGTGCGAGTATTGCGAGCACATCGTCGTCGGTGGTTTCGCTGAAGTCCGAATAAAACTGGCTGACGCTGAAGAAGAGTTCCGGCGCGGTAACGCAGACATATTCGTCGACGTCCTCGCCAATGCGCCCGGCCGCGTCGTACGGCGCGACGGGCAACGCGGCAACGATCTTCGCCGGCGCGCGCGCGCGCAATGCACGCGCGGCTACCTTCATTGAAGCGCCCGTCGCGAGCCCATCGTCGACGATGATCGCGACGCGGCCTGCCACGTCGACGCTCGCGCGCCGCGGGTCGCGAAACAGCGCCTCGCGCCGCGCGAGTTGCGCTTTCTCATCCGCGAGCACGCGGTCGAATTCGGGCTGCGATACGCCCGTTTCGCGCATCAGTTCTTCGTCCACATACAGCGCGTCGCCCGATGCGATCGCGCCCATTGCCAGCTCGCATTGCCACGGCACGCCGAGCTTGCGAACCACCAGCACGTCGAGCGGCGCGCCCAGCGTACGCGCGACTTCATACGCAACAGGCACACCGCCGCGCGGCAACCCGAGCACGACGACATCGTCGCGTTGCGCGTAGTGCTTCAGTTGATCGGCGAGCGCACGGCCCGCGTCGGCGCGATCCGCAAATCGACGGTGCATGATTCGCTCCCACGTCCGCTACCTCTACGTCATTTACTATAGGACGTTGAGCATCGAGAGTGCCGATTCCTGCAGCGCGCGCAACACGCGGTTGAGCGCCGCTTCCGACGTTTCCTTACCCATCGGCATGTTCGTGCTGAGCGCCGCGACGACTTCGCCATGACGGTTCTTCATCGGCACGGCGACGCCGCGCACGCCGATATCCAACTGTTGCTCGATCACCGCGAAGCCGTCGGCCTGCGCGCGGCGGACCTTTTCGAGCAGGCCCGTCTTGTTCGTGACCGTGTGCGGCGTGAAGGGCGTGAGCTCGGCGTCGTTGAGCCACGTCTGCATCGCTTCCTGATCGCGGTGATACGCGAGCAGCACGACGCCGGGGGAGGTGAGCGGGGCGGGCACGCGCGCGCCGAGCACGAAACCCGTCGTCATCACGCGCGATGTGCCGTTGCGCGCGATGAACACCAGCTCCCAATCGTCGAGCACGCTCACGTAGACGGACTCGCCGATCGTCGCGCTCAGTTGTTGCAGGTACGGCTGCACGGTTTTCGGCAGCCGCGCCGAATCGAAATACGACCAGCCGACGCGCAGCACGCGCGGCGTCAACCCGTATAGCTTGCCGTCGCCCTGCACATAGCCGAGATGTTCGAGCGTCAACAGGTAGCGGCGCGCAGCCGTGCGCGTCATGCCCGTCAGTTGCGCAGCCTGGCTCGGCGTGAGGCGGGCGTGTTCGCTGTCGAACGACTCGAGGATCGCAAGGCCTTTTTCGAGGCCCGCGATCCAGTCGCGTTTGTCCAATGGCGGTCGGTTCATGGCAATCGTTCCCTGATTTTGCGCGGCTAACGTATCGGTATGCGCGATTATCGCTCACTTATCGCCCACTACGCGCCGTTTGTTGATATCGCCTGGCGCAAGGGGGAACGTCGCCTCGATCACTTCCGGATCAGGCGGAAAACCTCGCCGACACTGTATGCGCCATACGACACCCAGCCTGGTGCTAACCCGCGAAGCGCGCGTTAATCGCACAGAAACGTGCGATTAACGCACATTCCGGGCACCAGGAGCATTGCCCACCCCATGGCGCTTGCCTATTCTTGAGCCACCTTAGCCCTTCAGGCCGCGCCGCACCGGATGGGCACATCGGAGGCGTCGCGTAGCGGCATCACAGGTTTCATCGAGAAAGGTTCTGCCATGAGTCACGCCACGAATCAGCCTTGCATCATCTCCGTCGCCATCACGGGTTCCGTGCCGCGCAAGAAGGACAACCCGGCGGTGCCGATCTCGATACCCGAGCAGGTCGAGAGCACACATGAAGCTTATGAAGCCGGCGCGACCCTCGTGCATCTGCACGTGCGCGACGAAGAAGAGCGCTCGAGTTCCGACCGCAGCAGCTTCGCGACGCTGCAGGAAGGCATCCGCAAGCATTGCCCGGACATCATCATCCAGTTTTCGACGGGCGGGCGCGGACGTTCGTTCGAGCAACGCGGCGCGATGCTCGATTTGCGGCCCGATATGGCGTCGCTGGCGACGGGCTCGGTGAACTTCCCGACCACCGTTTACGAGAATCCGCCCGATTTCGTGCGAATGCTCGCGCAGACGATGCTCGATCACGACGTGAAGCCCGAAATCGAAATCTTCGATCTGGCCATGCTGTACAGCACCGTCGATCTCGTCCAACAAGGCCTGTTGAAAGAGCCCGTGCATGTGCAGTTCGTGATGGGCGTGAAGAACGCATTGCCCGCGCGACGCGAGATTCTCGAATTCGAAGTGGCGCAACTGCAGAAGCTGCTGCCGAGCGCGACGTGGACGGCAGCGGGCATCGGCCGGCATCAGCTCGAAGTGAACTACTGGACGCTCGAAATGGGCGGCCATTGCCGCACGGGCCTCGAAGACAACGTCCGCTGGGACAAGGACACGCTCGCAAAAAGCAATGCGCAACTCGTCGAGCGCGTCGCGAAGCTATGCGGCGAATACGGCCGTCCTGTCGCGACGGCGAAGCAGGCTCGCGAGCTGCTGGCGCTCAAGCCCGCTGCGTAATCACCATTCCCGCACGATTCCCGACCCAAGCCATATCATGCTTCGCTCCATTGCCACCGTGTCGGTTAGCGGCACGCTCGTCGAGAAACTCGCTGCGATTCGCGCGGCGGGTTTCGACGGCGTCGAGATTTTCGAAAACGATCTGCTGTACTTCGACGGCTCGCCCGCCGACATTCGCAAGCGCTGCGCCGATCTCGGCCTGCAGATCACGTTGTTCCAGCCGTTCCGCGATTTCGAGGGCGTGTCAAAGGAGCGGCTCGTACAGAACCTGAACCGCGCGCAGCGCAAGTTCGAACTGATGCACGAACTCGGCACGGATCTCGTGCTCGTGTGCAGCAACGTCAACCCAAACGTGATCGCGGACGATGCGCTGATCGTCGATCAGCTCGGCCAGCTTGCGTTGCTCGCTGAACGCGAAGGCGTGCGCGTGGGCTTCGAAGCACTGGCGTGGGGCAAGTACGTGAGCTCGTATCGACACGCATGGCGGCTCGTCGATGCTGTCAATCATCCGAGTCTCGGCCTGATACTCGACAGTTTCCATACGCTGTCGATCGACGACCCGATCGATCCCATCGCCGATATTCCGGGCGATCGCATCGCCTTCGTGCAGATCGCCGATGCGCCGCTGCAGAAGATGGATGTGCTCGAATGGAGCCGACACTATCGATGCTTCCCGGGGCAAGGCGATCTCAATGTTGCCGGCTTCGCTGACCGCGTGCTCGCGACGGGTTATCAAGGCCCGTTCTCGCTCGAAATTTTCAACGACGGTTTTCGCGCCGCGCCGACAGCCGCGACGGCCGCCGATGGCTACCGCTCGCTGCTGTATCTCGAAGAGCAGGCCGGGCTGAAGGGCGCCCGCTCGAAGGACGGTCAGCCGCTGTTCACACCGCCCGCGCCGCCCGCGCATTCGGGCTTCCAGTTCATCGAGTTCGCCGTCGATTCGACCAGCGCGCCGCGTCTTGCGCAGCGCTTCGCCGAAGCAGGGTTCCATGCGGCGGGCAAGCATCGCTCGAAGGACGTAACGCTGTATCAGCAGGGCGGGGCGTCGATCGTGCTGAACGCGGAGACCGATTCGTTCGCCAGCGAGTTCTTCCATCGGCACGGGCTGTCGCTATGCGCGTCGGCGTTTCAGGTCGACGATGCAGCGCGCGTGTTCGAGCGCGCGACGTCGTTCGGCTATGCACCGTTTTCGGGCCGCGTCGGTCCGAACGAACGCGTCGTGCCGGGCGTGCGCGCGCCCGATGGCAGCCTGCATTACTTCGTCGATGCACGGCCCGACGAGCCGACGCTCTACGAAGCCGACTTCGTGCTGAGCGCGCATGACAGCGAACGCACGCAAGCGGTGCAGGGCGAGTTGAAGCGCATTGATCACGTGTGCCTCGACCTGCCCGCCGACACACTCGATACGTGGATTCTTTACTTCAGGGCCGTGTTCGGTTTCGACGCGGAGCCCGCCTGGTTGCTTCCCGATCCTTACGGACTCGTGCGCAGCCGCGCGGTGCGCAGCGCCGACGGATCGGTGCGAATCGTTCTGAATGCATCGGTGGACGGACGGACTTCGACCGCGCAATCGCTGCACACGTATCGTGGATCGGGCCTCAATCACGTCGCATTCGACACCGACAATATTTTCGCGGCCGTCGAACAGTTGCGCGCACGCGACGTTCAGCTATTGCGAATCCCGTCGAACTATTACGATGACCTTGAAGCGCGTTACGATTTCGCCGACGGCGTGGTGAGGCAGATGAAAGAAGCCCACGTCCTTTACGACAGGGACGCGCAGGGCGGCGAGTTCTTCCATGTGTACACCGAGCAGATGGATGGCCGCTTCTTTCTGGAGGTCGTGCAGCGCAAGGGCGGTTACGACGGATACGGCGCGGTCAATGCGCCTGTGAGACTCGCTGCGCAGGCCCAGCGCAAGCACAGCTAGGCGCAACGGTGTGCAGTGAAAGGATCGCGCGGCTCGATAGTGGTGGTTACCCGTAGCGATCCGCACGGCATCCGGATTTTCCCGCATTACTTCAGCTTTTCGCACTACCCGCAGCACCGGCGGCGACGGCACGCGTTTGTCCCGCCGCCGACAAAACGATGCGACGCATCGTCATAACACTCAATGACAAAGGATCAGGAGATGAAACGACGTTACCCCGAAGTCAAAGCCGCCCTGGCTGGCGCAGCGATGCTGGCCACACTGCCCGCGTTCGCGCAAAGCAGCGTGACGCTGTACGGCATCGTCGATAACGGCATCGGTTATCAGTCGAGCTCGACGACGCTCGGTTCGACCACGGGCGGGCACTCGGCCTTCAAGATGGTCACGGGCGTATGGGCGGGCAGCCGCTTCGGCCTGAAGGGCGCAGAAGACCTCGGTGGCGGTACGAAGGCGATCTTCACACTGGAAGAGGGCTTCAGCGCGAACAACGGCGCGATGTCGACGAGCAACCTGATGTTCAGCCGCCAGGCGTTCGTCGGCGTGTCGAACAGCACCTATGGCTCGCTGACGGCTGGCCGCCAGTACGCGTCGTACTACCAGCTGCTGTCGCCGTATAGCCCGACGACGTGGCTTACCGGTTTCTACGGCGCGCACGCAGGCGACGTCGACGGTCTCGATACGATCTATCGCGCGAACAATACGCTGCTGTACATGTCGCCGCAGATTTACGGCTTCAAGTTCAGCGGCTCGTATTCGTTCGGCGGCGTGCCGGGCAGCGCGTATCAGGGCTCGACGTGGAGCACGGCGGTCCAGTATTCGCAAGGCCCGATCGGCATCGCGGTGGGCTTCTCGAAGATCAACAACTCGAACGTGAATGGCGGCACGTTCGGCACCGATACGACGACGTCGAACGCGGGCGCGCAGGCGGGCGTTTCGGCCGTGACCAACGGCTACCAGTCGGCACGCGCGCAGCAGCGCTTCGCCGTCGGCGGGGGTTATACGTTCAACAGCCAGTTCGACATCACGGCGACGTATTCGAACGTGCAGTACATTCCGGGCATCGGTTCGGGCTTCCACGACCTGTCGATCTGGAACTCGGGCGGCGTCGTGCTGCACTGGAAGCCGACGGCCGCATGGGATCTCGCAACGGGCTACGCTTACACGCGCGCGACGAAGGCCAACGGCATCACGAGCAGCGCGTCGTATTCGCAGGTCAACCTGTCCGAGTACTACTCGCTGTCCAAGCGTACGGGTCTGTATGCGTTGCAGGCGTATCAGCGCGCGAACGGCCAGACGCTCGGCACGGGCGGCCGCAGCATCATCAACGCCACGGCAACGATCGGCGACGGCTTCAATTCGACGCCGTCGTCATCGCGCAGCATGGTCGGTGTGGGCGTCGGCATGGTGCATCGGTTCTGACGCTGTACGACGTAGCTAAAGCAGGACAGGGCGCCGCGCTTGCGGCGCTTTTTTCGTTTTGTGCGTGGCGATGTGCGCTGCGCGCGCATTCGATGCGGGACTGTCGCTTGCTGCTCGCGTCGGCTGGCGGAGTCCGTTGCTTGCCGCGCCGGGATGGGGCGATGACAGGAAACGGCCATCGACCGGGCGCAAGATTGGCGGACGGCAACGAGAAGTCGCCCGATATGAAGGTGCTCAGCGGCTGCTACAATCCTGCGTCATTGCAATGAAGGTGAACACATGGGCTTTGAACAACTGGCGAAGCTGAGGGACGAACTCGCCAAGCAGGCAAAGGCGCAGCGCAAGGATAAGCAGGCTGCGGACAAGCCGGCTCCTCACGCGGGCGGCAAGGATCAGAAGGCGAAGGACGCCAGTCCGCGAGATGCTAATCCGCGCGACGCGAAACCCCGGGACCCGAAACCCCGGGACGCTCGACGGGCGCCCCGGCCTGCGGACGCGAAGACGCACGGCAAGCCGGCGTCGGCTCGTCCGGCGGCAAAGCAGCAGAATCCCGTCGATCCCGTCGTGCATACGATCGGCAAGCTGCAGAAGCGTTTTCCGTTGGCGTTTCCGAAGAATCCTGCGCCGAAGGTGGCGCTGAAGATCGGCATTCTCGACGATCTGCTCAAGGAGGCCGGCGAACTGAAGCTGACCGAGCAGGAAGTCCGCGATGCCGTGAGCACCTGGTGCCGTGGCAGCCGCTATTGGGCGAGCTTGACGGAAGGCGCGTCGCGTGTGGATCTGAATGGCGCGGAAACGGGCAAGGTCACCGCGTCGGAATCCGCGTTCGCGCGACGTCGTTCGGGTGGACGGAACAAGCCTGCTGCAAAGGCTGGTGAAGATGCGGGTGTGGTTGCGGCTGCGAAGCCTGCAGATGACGCGGCTGCGGCGCAGACGGACCAGACGGACGGTGAAGGAAATGCGCCGGCTGCGGATCAGGCGCAAGGTTGATCGGTTGCGGGTCGATCATGCGGGTCGCTGAGGCTTGAGGCTGGAGGGAGCGGTGGTTGGTTTGCTGCTGCCTGTTAGTTATTTGACATAATCTTAATTATCGAACAAAATCGTGTAGCAGCAATGTGAGAATGTCGTGTTCTAGCAAGATACAAATGTCGTGTTTTGCCGTTGCTGGCAAGCTGGCGGCTCTCTGCACGCATGCGGGAGCCGCTCATGAAGGCTGGCACACTCGTGACATTGAACATGCGCGAACTCGATCGTTTGAAGGTAATCCAGGCGGTGGTTGAACAGGGTTTGAAGCCCGGTCGTGCTGCCGAGCGGCTTGGCCTCACGGTGCGTCAGGTTCAGCGGCTGGTGATGCGCTATCGCGAATCAGGCGCCGCGGGACTGGCCTCGCGCAAGCGCGATGGCCCGGGCAACCGGAGGCTCGATGAGGGGCTGGCCTTGCGCGCCCTGACGCTCATCCGTGAGCGCTACGCCGATTTCGGGCCGACGCTGGCGTGCGAGAAGCTGCGCGAATGTCATGGACTGGTGCTGTCGAAGGAAACCGTGCGCCACCTGATGACAGAGGCCGGCCTGTGGGTGCCGCGCCGTCAGCGTCCGCCGAAGGTGTACCAGCCGCGCGCGCGGCGCGCCTGTCTGGGCGAGCTGGTGCAGATCGACGGCAGCGATCACCGCTGGTTCGAGGACCGGGCGCCGGCCTGCACGCTGCTGGTGTACGTGGACGATGCGACCAGCCGGCTGATGGTGCTGCATTTCACGGCGAGCGAGTCGACCTTCAGCTACTTCGAGGCGACGCGTACCTACATCGAACGCTACGGCAAGCCGGTGGCGCTCTACAGCGACCGTGCGAGCGTGTTCCATGTGAACCGGCGCGCGGAGACGGTGGGCAAAGGCGTGACGCACTTCGGCCGCGCGATGTACGAACTGAACATCGACACGTTCTGCGCAAACTCGAGTTCGGCCAAGGGCCGCGTGGAGCGCGCACACCTGACGCTGCAGGACCGTCTGGTGAAGGAGCTGCGGCTGCGCGGCATCAGCACGGTGAGCGATGCCAACGCGTATGCGCCCGCCTTCATCGCGGCCTACAACGCGCGCTTTGCGAAGCCGCCCCGCAGTCCATTCGATGCACACCGGCCGCTGCGTGACGATGAGGATCTTGATCTGCTGATGACCTGGCGCGAGACGCGCCGCGTGTCGAAGGCGCTGACGGTGCTGTATGACCGGGTGCTGTACCTGCTGGAGGACACACCGGCCAACCGTGGGCTCATTCACCGCTACATTGACGTGTGGGAGTATCCGGACGGACGCATCGAGATCCGGGCCGATGGCAAGGCGCTGGACTGCCGCCGCTACGACAAGCTCGCGGAGGTTGATCAGGGCGCGGT
Source organism: Paraburkholderia sp. SIMBA_054 (assembly GCF_046534875.1). Taxonomy (NCBI): domain Bacteria; kingdom Pseudomonadati; phylum Pseudomonadota; class Betaproteobacteria; order Burkholderiales; family Burkholderiaceae; genus Paraburkholderia; species Paraburkholderia sp. SIMBA_054. The sequence goes on from NZ_JAWRXV010000012.1 coordinate 202,135, forward strand.
GATCGAGCACAAGCGCCTCGCGCATGCGTTGCAGGTGGCGCAGGCACTGCAGGCGCAGCGTGATGACCGGCGCATCTCGGGCGCGCCGTCGCGTACCAACCGGGGCGTGGCACCGCGTGCGAAGGACCGGCTGCCCGGCACGAAGAAACCGCGCGAGTTCACGCGGTCCGATCTCGATCAGGCAATCGTGCAGATCGCGCAGCCGTCAACGGCGCCTTCCACACCTGGCCAGCGGTCTGCACGCACTCACTGAACCGGCTGACACGCCCTGCCCGTTCAGCCCGGCATCCTTCGACACTGCGTGTGATGCAAACCGTGAAAGACAGACCCAAACCCAAGGTCAGAAACACGACATCTGTAAATAGCCAGCGCTACGACATCTGAATCTGGCTTTGACAAATCGAATTTTGAAAAATAGGGCCTGACAGCACCGCCGACGCACTAACAAGCCCACGCGCAGCGACAACTCATCCACCCGACCTACGATATCGAATCCGCGCCGGCACCAGCCGCGAGTCCGGCACGCTGTCACCCTCAAGCAAAGAAAACACGCAACGCAGACTGTGCTCAGCCAGTTGCGCGCTGTCCTGGATAATCGCGTCGATCTTGAAAGGCAGACAGTCGAGCAGCTTATGGTCATGGAACGTCATCAGTTGGCCTGGCGCCTGCGCCAGTTGATCCGCATCGTTCACAAACTGCAGAATGCCTTCGAGCAACGTAATCGAGCCTGCAAACAGCGCTTGCGGATATCGCTGGTGTTCAGCGAACCATGACTTCATCAACTCGTAACCCGATTCACGCTAGAACGACGTCCCGATCTGAAACTGGAACTTCTGGTACTGGTCACCAGTGTGCTTCACGACAGGAAAACCGAGACTGAGCTTGAGCGGTCCGATTGGCGAAATCCACGCGAGGCCCAGACCGTAGCCGTAACGCAGGCCATTTGCGCCAATGCTGTTTCCTTCCGAACCCCATACATTGCCGCCGTCGAGGAACGTGAAGACTCGCAGCGTGCGGTCGTATCCCGTGCCCGGCAACGGGAACGTCAGCTCGATGTTGCCGACGACCATCTTCGAACCCCCAATCGGATCGCCAGTTGTTGCATCGCGGGGACCGAGTGAGCTCGATTGATAGCCTCGCACCGAACCAATACCGCCCGCGTAGTAGTTCTTGAAGATCGGGTACGGATTACCGATACCGTTGCCATAGCCCCCCTGGAAATTCAGTCCGAGCACGAAGCCGCGTGAGAACGAGTGGTAATACTGGGCCTGCAGGTCCGCCTTGTAGTACTGCGTGCCGCCGAGCGGTGTGCCGTACTCGGCATTCGCCTGCGTGAAATAACCGCGGCTCGGAACAAGCGCGCTGTCACGTGCGTCGCGCGACCAGCCGACCGTGACGGGTACGTTGTTCGATACGCGGCCAAAGGTATTGACATAGTCGATATAGCTCTGCGGCGTGGCGGAGTCGACGTCAAGGCGGTTTTGTTCGAGGCCAAGGCCGAAATACACCGTGTCGGCCTCGGAGAATGGAACACCGAACTTCAGGTCTGCACCCATCGTCACGATCCGAAAACTCGTGTCGTTCGTGCTCGAGAACTCGAGGGGCTCGCTGGTGCGGTAGTAGACATCGGTAATGCGCTTGATCCCGTCGATCGTGAAATACGGGTCGACCTGCGTGACGGTCAACGTACGAAAAGTCGATGACGTGTTGACGTTGACCGCGAGGCTCGTCCCCGAGCCGAACACGTTGTCCTGCGACACGCCTGCCGAAATGATCGGCCCTTCTCCCGAGCCATAACCCAGACCCAGCGTAATCGAACCGGTCGGCTTTTCCGTCACCTTGACGTCCACATCGACCTGATCGGTCGTGCCTTCGACGGGCACCGTCGTCACGTCCACGTCCGTGAAGTAGCCGAGACGGTTGATACGGTCCTTCGACAGCGCGAGACGGTTCGAATCGAACCACGAGCTTTCGAGCTGGCGCATTTCACGGCGCACCACTTCATCACGCGTACGCGTATTACCGACCACGTTGATGCGGCGCACGTAGACGCGGCGACCCGGATCGACCTGCAGCGTCAGATCGACCTTGTGATGTTCCTGGTCGATCTGCGGCAGCGCATTGACGGTCGCGAACGCATAACCGTATTCGCCAAGCTTGTCGACGACAGCCTTCGTGGTGGCCTGCAGCTTGTCGGCCGAGAAACGGTCGCCCTGCTTGATCTTGATGAGGTTGTTCAACTCCGCCTCGCGGTCGAGCAGATTGCCCGCGAGCTTGATACTCGAAATCGTGTACGGCTCCCCTTCGTGCAGCGTGACAGTCAGATACATGTCCTCCCTGTCCGGCGAGAGCGACACCTGGGTCGACTCGATGCTGAACTCGAGATAGCCGCGGTTCAGGTAATACGAGCGGACGTTTTCGAGGTCGCCTGTGAGCTTTTCTTTCGAGTACAGGTCGTTCTTCGTGTACCACGAGAACCAGTTGGGCGTGGACAGCTGCATGTCGCGCAGCATGCTTTCGCTGAACACCTTGTTGCCGATGAAGTTGATCTGGCGGATCTTCGCGCTCGGACCTTCGACAACCGAGAACAGCAATCCCACGCGATTACGGTCGATTGGCGTGACCGTCGTGGTGACTTCGGCGGCATAGTAGCCGCGGGTCAGGTACTGGCGCTTCAGTTCCTGTTCGGCCTTGTCGACGAGCGCCTTGTCAAAATAGCGACCCAATGACAGTCCGACGGAATTCAGCGCCTTGATCAGGTTGTCTTTCTCGAATTCGTGAATGCCCGCAAAATCGATCGTACCGATCGCCGGACGCTCGATCACCTGCACGACCACGACGTCGCCATCGGTGTCGATCGTCACGTCGTTGAAGAAGCCCGTCGCATACAGTGTGCGAATCGCTTCCGAAGCCTTGTCGTCGGTAAAGGTGTCACCGTGTTTGATCGGTAGATACGAAAACACGGTGCTGGGTTCGATGCGCTGCAATCCCTCCACCCGGATATCGCGAACCACAAATGAGTCGGCGGCATTCGCCGATACGGCCGTCACACTCAGTCCAGCGAGGGGCAATACCCTCGAACAACGGGACAACAGAATCTTTGCCTTCATGCAGGATATGCGAAGATAAATTCAGCCCCAACTACAGCCGTTTTTGACCAGTGGATGATCCGCTACGTGCGGATGAGAGACGGCTCGTTGTTCTATTGCAGCCTGAGGCCCGCAATGCCGCCTGCCTTCGCGAGACCGGTGGCTAGCGCCAGCACCTGCGTCATGTGCGCGGCCTGCGAGCGATGCATCTGAAAGGACAATTCCGCGCCACCAGGCAGGCGGAACGTAAAGATCAGATAAGGGCCCCCGCCCGCATCCTTGCCAAGCGCCCACGCTTCGCAGGGCATCGCGAACTTCACGCTATTCCTCTTGCGCCGGATGCGCTCGGACGAGCCTATGGCATTCGAAAGAGCCGCCAGCAACTCATGCATGACCGAACAGTGCACGGCGATGCGATCCGACCGGTTGCCTTTCAGCATCAGGTATTGACCGTCTTCTGTCAGTTCGAAACCATGGAGCGAGTCGATCGCGAATGCGAGCGGCAGTGACATGGAGGCACTCCTTGATGAGCCAGGCATCGAGGGTAGTACGTCTCGATTCGAACAGAGTTACCTACGGATTACTGCAGTTTTCTTCCAGACTGGTAAGCCTCCCCGACTGTTCTGGCCCGAGACCTCACTTCTCGGTCAGGGCCTGAAATCAACGCTTCCATCCAGATTCTGTTCACGTAATGCGCTCTTACTCCAGGCTGTCACGTGCCTTTTTGGATAGAAAAAGCAACAGCGTTGACCATTTATGAACGTTCCCTGTCTGCTTATGGTCAGCCTTCGTTCAGCAAGATGTGTGGGTATGGAAACATTTCGCTGAAGTCTTACGCTCTCACGAATCCGTATCGCCCTTTGGTGGATCGGCTACCGTCTCGCTGGCGAACCAGGCTGCGGCCTGAGAGAGAATGCCCCCTCTCCCTCTTCAGCTGGCGCTTCGTATCATGGTGTCGTGGTAAGCGCGATGTACAGTTTCAGCGGAGGGTTCTGTCGCACTAAGGTGGCTTGTTAAGCTGCACGCAAGGAGACGAACGATTTGATCGATGAAGCAGAACCTGAGTCCGGCTGTGGCGAAGGTGCTGAAGCGCCTGCACTATCCGCTTGATGTAATCCTTCTCGGTGTGCGCCGGTACATTGCGTATCGCTGAGTCTGCGCCACCTCGAGCAGATGATGGCCAAACGAGGAATTTCGGTTGACCATTCGACCGTGCATCGCTGGGCGCTCAATGTGCCTCTTCCGCGCTGATGCCGTACTTCCCCTTTGGCTTCGTTTTCTCGATGCCCCGCTGCCGCACGCGCTCGACCAGATCGTCCTCGATGCAGCCACCCGACACCGATCCCACCACATGCCCATCGCCGCGCACGGCGAGCATCGTGCCTTCTGGACGCGGCGACGAGCCCCACGTCTTCCCCACCGTCACGAGCAGAACGCGATGCCTTCCCCGATCCATCGCGCACCGTGCTTCAAGACTTCGAGATCCACACTGTCCACGCGTCTTTCGTCTATCGCACGATGGGCGTACGGCTGAGTTCGTTATTCGTTTCGACCAGCAACAGCAGTTGCCTGAGAAACGTCGCGCGTTCGTCCGACGGCAGCGCCGCGATGGTGCGCTCGTGCGCGCGAGCGACGGGCGCCTCCAGCCGCGCGAGCAACGCATGGCCCACGCCCGTCAATTCCGCGACCTTCTTTCGCCGATCCGTGCGCGAGACACGGCTCTGCACGAAACGCCGTTGCGCGAGACGCGTGATCACGTCCGCCGTATTCGCGCGGTCGAGCCCCACGGCGCGCGACAGCACCACCTGCTCGGAAGGCCCCAACTGCTCCAGCGCGGTGAGAATGCTGTACTGCACCGGCGTGATGCCTTCGGCCGCGCATTCCTCCATGAAAAGTGCCACGTGAATCTGATGCAGGCGGCGGATCAAAAAACCGGGCCGCTCGTTGAGCGCCGTAGTGCGCCATGCGAGCACCTGGTCCGGCTCGGTGTCGTCGATGCTGCTGACTGCGGGTGGAGCGTCCATGAGCGAAGAGTTCCGTTTGCGTTCAATACGAGTTGTCCACGCATGGTGCGCGACGGTTCGTCAGCATACATCGTATTGGCCTGCCTGCCGACGCTCCGATACAAAGAATCTCGCGCGGATCTGCGCGCGGTCAATTGAACGTCGATTGCCGGTGCCGCATGGCGCAAGTCGGTGCGCAAATGCACGAATACAAGGCTTTACCAACATACGTGGTGCACCACACATTTTTGATGATCACCCTTGTCGCACCTCGTGCCCCACTGCATCCGGGACTTGCGGCGAAACAGATCGTTGGCATACCCCTTGCATATTCCATGGATGAATCGTCAGTATCCAAACGAATTATCGATTCGACGATCATCCTCCAGTGATCGCGCACGGACGAAGCCTTGCGCGCGGTTGCTACCACTACCAAAGGGGCTCTTCATGTCAGTCCGTCTTACCCGCCGCGATCCTGGCCAGTCAAAACAGCGCACCGCCGTTACGCTGCTGCGCACATGCGCGCTTGCGCTCGTCGCCACCTTAGGCATCGTTCATGCGGCGCATGCAGCGAGCGCCGAGGAAATCAAGGCGCGCGGCTATCTGAGCGTCGCGACCGAGGATGACTACACCCCGTTCGAATTCGTTGCTGAAGGCAAGAACACCGGCTATGACAACGATCTGCTCGCGCTGGTACGCAAGAAGATCGGTGTGGACGTGAAACAGCAAGTCATGCCGTGGTCCGGCATTCTGCCGGGCGTGACCACCGGCAAATACGACATGGCGCTGACCGCCGTGCTCGTCACCGAAGAGCGCAAAAAGATCTTTGACTTCGCAACCCCGACCTGCGAATCCATCACCTTCTACGCGACCAAAAAAGATTCGCCGATCAAGAACCCCGACGATCTCGTCGGCAAGGTCGTCGGCGCAGAAACGGGCAGCGCCATGCTTGCGGACCTCAAACTCTTCGATGAGCAGTTGAAGAAGAAACACGGCGGAAATGGCATCAAGCAAATCGTCGAATACCAGTCGTACCCGGAGGCGTATCAGGATCTTGGCGTGGGACGTGTCGACGCCGTCGCCAACACCCAGATCAGCCTGAACTCCCTCGTCAAGACCCGGCCGGATGCGTTCGCCGTCGGTCAGGCAATCGGCAAGCCAACCTACATCGCCTGGGCCGTGAAGAAGGGCAACACCGACGTGCTGAAGATGGTGGACGCCGCGCTGCTCGAACTGCGCAAGAGCGGCGAGATGTACCAGCTTCAGCAGAAGTGGCTCGGTGCGAGCTACAAGGACATGCCGCAGTCGGTCAACTGACGCCTTCGTGATCCCGCATCGATGAACGCCTTCGATTACTGGAGCATCGCTCAGGGCGCGCTGGCGACCGTGGTTCTCTCGGTCGCCAGCATCGTGCTCGGCGTGCCGCTGGGGCTGGGCCTCGCGCTGATCCGCTGGGCCCGCGTGCCGTTCCTGAACCGCGTCGTCGTCGCTTACGTGAGCCTCATTCGCTCGTGTCCCGCCGTGACGCTCACGCTGCTGATCTTCTTCGCGTTGCCGCAGTTCGGCATCTCGCTCGATCCGACACCCGCCGCGATACTTGCGCTCACCATCAGCACCGCCGCGTTCAACTGCGAGATCTGGCGCGCGGCCCTGATCAACTTTCCGCGCGATCAATACGACGCCGCTCTCGCCTTCGCGATGCCGCGCACGGTGCGCTTCCGCCGCATCGTGATGCCACAGATCTGGCGCGCGAGCCTGCCGGGTCTCGTCAACGAGATGACCTTGCAGATCAAGTCGACACCCGCGGTCGCGGTCATCGGTATCGTCGAAATCACGCGCGCGGCCTTGCGTGTCGGTGCGCGCACGTACGATCCTTTACCGCCCTTCGTGTTTGCGCTCGTGCTTTACGGGCTCATCGTGTTCGTGCTCATCAAGGCGCAGCGTGTGATCGAGCGCCGCCAACCCGTGGAGGCTCGTGCATGACGGAGCACTTTCTGATCGTCTGGCAACAGCGCGCGGACGTGCTGTCGGGTCTGCTCGACACGCTCGGGCTGCTTGCGGTGGCGGCCGTTGCGTCGCTCGTACTGGGCGCGCTGCTCACGCCCGCGCTGATGTCGAAGCGCCCGGCGATCGCGCGCCTCGCGACCCTCTATGTCGACGCGATGCGCTGTGCGCCCTTCCTCCTGTTCGTCTATCTGATCTATTTCGGTCTGCCCTCGGCGGGCATCCGCCTGTCGAACTGGTGGGCCGGCGCGATCGCGCTGATTCTCTACAACACCGCCTACATGGCCGAGCTGTTGCGCGGCGCGTGGGCCGGCCTGCCCACGCCGATGATCGAGGCCGCGCGCGCCTACGGCTTTCACGGATTCGGTCTGGTTCGCCGCATCATCCTGCCGCAGGTGTTCACGGTTGCCTTGCCGATGATCGGCAACCAGCTCGTGCAGATCGTCAAGGACAGCGCGTTCCTCACGGTGATCGCGGTGGGCGAGCTCACACATCAGATGAACGGCATTCAGGCCACATATTTCATTCCGTTTGCCGCGTTCATCACGGCTGTGCTGCTGTACTGGGCCATCTGCCTCGTGATCGAAGGCGGCAGCGGTTTACTGTCGAGATTCGCCGAGGAACGCAGAGCATGAACATTTCGAACGACGTCCCGCCCATCATCATGCGCGCAGCCGATGCGGCCGGACCTTCGTCCAGCCTTTGCGGCGAGGCGGTGCGGCCCGGCGCGGAAACGGTCCTGCAACTCAACGGCATCTCGAAGTCGTTCGGCGAGAACCAGGTGCTGCGCGACGTCTCGCTCACCGTGCACAAGGGCGAGACCGTGTGCCTGCTGGGACCGTCGGGATGTGGCAAGTCGACGCTGCTGCGCTGCGTGAACTGGCTCGAAATTCCCGACGCGGGCACGGTCCATGTGTCCGGCCGGCGCATGGGCGTGCGCGAAGGTTCGTCCATCAAGATGAGCGACGCCGAACTCGCGCGTTCGCGCGCGCGCATCGGCATGGTGTTTCAACATTTCGCGCTGTGGCCGCACCTGACGGTACTGCAGAACGTAATGGAAGCACCGTTGCACGTGCTCGGGCGTCCGCGCGACGAAGTACGCGCGGACGCCGAACGTTTGCTGGAACGCGTCGGTCTCGCGGGCAAGATGGATGCGTTTCCGTCGCGGCTGTCTGGCGGACAGAAGCAGCGCGTGGGCATCGCGCGTGCGCTCGCGATGAAACCCGACATCCTGCTGTTCGACGAACCGACCAGCGCGCTCGACCCGATGCTCGTGGGCGAAGTGCTGAACGTGATGCGCTCGCTCGCGCAGGAAGGTGCGACCATGGTGATCGTCACGCACGAGATGGAGTTCGCGCGGCAAGTGGCAAGCCGCGTCGTGTTCATGGATGCGGGTCAGGTGATCGAGAGCGCCCCGCCCAAGCAGTTCTTCAGCGCGCCGCAGACGCCGCGCGCGCGGCAGTTTCTCGCACGTTTCCGCTCGCCGCATCATGCAGCCGACCAGGCGGCCGACGATTGGAGCGAGGCTTCGAAGCTCGCCTGATAAGGCAAACGTTCATCGCGGCGTTCGACGCGCCACGATGAGCGTTGTGCCAATCATTGCGGCGCGATCATATCCGCTGCCTGTTTCACTTCCCCATCCTTATACTTGCCCCACGTTTGCGCGAGTTCGCTCATCGAGCGCGGATCGCAGTCGTATTCGGGCAGCGTGTCCGGGTCCCAGTGATCGAAGCGGTCGACGCCGCGCACGAGCGTCGCGCGACGGCGGCCCGAGGCCGAACGGACATGCGCCGGCACATAGAAGAACGCGAAGCCGATGCGTCTGTCGTCCGAGCGGTTGGGCAGCGAGCTGTGTGCGGTGCGTTCGTGATGCATCGAGAATTCGCCGGGCTGGAGCGGCATTTCGACAGCGAGGGCTTCGTCGATACCGACAAGCGTCTGCCCTTTCGCGAGCATGTTGTCCTTCGCATAGGTTTCGACGTGCTTCAAGTCGGGTCCGCTGTGCGAGCCGGGCAGAACGCGCAACACGCCGTTGACTGAGTTCGCGGGCGTGAGCGCGACCCACACGGTCACTTCCTCGTGCGGCGTGAGCCCGAAGTACGTCGAGTCCTGATGCCACGACACATAACGCGGATCGCGGCCGTTCTTCGCGAAGATAGACGCGCCGAACAGCATGATGTCCGGCCCGATGAGATCCTCGACGGCATCGAGAATGGCCGGACGACGCGCGAGCTCGACGATCGCCGGCAGGGCGAGATGACCCTTGATTTTCAGGGTCTTGTTGACGTCCTCGCCGGAAGACGCCTCGTATTGCTCGATGACGCGGCGATACTCCGCCGCCTCTTGCGCACTGATCGCGCGCATCGGGTAGACATAGCCGTGCTGTTTGAAGTGCGCGATCTGCGCTTCGGTCAGGTGCTTCGTCATGGACGTTCCTTTGGGTGTGCTTCGATCGGAGAGACGCTTGCTCATCAATCGCCAGGCAACGTCCTGGCGAAAACTTACCGCATGGCTTCGTGCACCGCACGCGCGGTGCGCAGCACACCTTCGTCTGCGCCGCGCGCGCCGATCAGCGACAGGCCGACGGGCGCGCCGTCGAAGCTCATCCACGGCATATTCACTTGCGGCAGGCCCGCGAGGCCCGCGACGCAGAGCATCTGCTGCGAACGCGCGCGCGTGTTATCGACCGTTTGCGCCGAAGCATCGGCGCGTGGCGCGACGCCCGGCACCGTCGGCACGAGCCAGTACGAGCCTTGCGGAAGCGCATCGGCCATTGCCCGGATCGCTTCGACGCGAACGCGCTGCGCGTCGGCGATCTGTTCGTGCGTGATGGTCAAGCTCATCTCGAAACGCGCACCGACATCGGAGCCGAAGCTCGCGGCATGCGCGCGCGCCCACGGTCCGTAGCGTTGCGCGATTTCCGCCGCCTGCAACGCACGAAACGCCTGCGCCCAATCGGCAAGCGACGCCTCGGGCGCGACGAACGTCACCACATCGCCGAGCACTTGCAGCGACGCCTCGAAGCGCGCCGCGACTTGCGCATCGACGCAGGCGAGCAGATTGCGCGGCACGTGCAGGGCAAACGGTTCGTCGCCCGCCATCACGACGCTGCGCGCCAGCACTTCGAAGATGTCGGCGAGCGTGCGGCCGTCGCGCGCGAACCAGCCCACCGTGTCGAAGCTGTGCGCGAGCGTGAGACAACCGTCCGTCGCGATGCGGCCATGTGTGGGCCGCATGCCCCACACGCCGCAATAGCTCGCAGGCAAACGCACCGAGCCGCCGCAATCGGTGCCGAGCGCGATGTCCGCGTGACCCGCTGCCACGGCCACGACCGATCCCGACGACGATCCGCCCGGGATGCGCGCCGGATCGGCGGGGTTGACGGGCGTGCCGTAGTGCGCGTTCACGCCGGCGAGGCTGTAGGTGAGTTCATCCGTGACGGTCTTGCCGATCCATTGCGCGCCTTCTTCGAGCAACCCGAGAACGGCCAGCGCGGTCCGGGCAGCGACCGGCTGCTGGTCACGCCACGCGAGATTGCCGCTGCCCGTGCGAAGCCCGGCGATATCGAACACATCCTTTACTGCGAGGCGCAGGCCCGCGAGCTTGTCGCCCGTGCGCGGCGGCCGCGCGGCGGCGGGCAGCGCATCGAAGCCATCGGCAACGAATGCGCCGTGCAGGCCCGGTTGCAGCAGATCGTTTCGCATCACGACGGGTCCATCCAGCTGACATGCGCCGCGACCACGCGCCATTGACCGTCGATGCGCGCCCACGTCTGCGACTGGCGGCCGATGCGTGACTCGCCCGCGCGCGAGAACGTGATGTTGGCGACAGCGAAGTCCGCGCCAAAAGTGGTCACTGAACGATCGATGACGTCTCGCATCAGGCCCTTGCCCGGACGCTGCGCACGAAAAGCGCGGATCGCATCGTAGCCTTGCAGGTTTTCCGTCGCGCCGTAGCGCAGCGTATGCGGGCTGTTCCAGAACAGCGCGTCGAGAACGGGAACATCGTTGGTCGTGAGCGCGCGCTCGTATTCATCCAATGCCGCTTCGACGGCCGCGAGCGTCGCGGGATCGTTGATCGGTGCTGCGCTCATGCGGCTTCACCAGAGAGGTTGCTCAGAGCGTGCGCGAATAGTTCGGGCGGCGCCGTATAAAGGCCGCGGCCCAGCAGGCCCGCGCGCCCGTCGGCACCGATCATCGCGATCGCGGCAAGGGGCGCGACGCCTTCCTGAACGACGCGCGCGGCATCGAGCACACCGGGCAATCGCCCGAACGCGGGATGCGATTCCGTATGGATGCGTGCTTGCCTGTCGCGCCAACCGGCGGGCAGGTATGCTTCGAACGCTTGCGCGGGTTCCGGTGCGAATGCGAGCGCCTGCGCGCCGAACCCCGCCGCGTCGATGACGCCGCTGTCGCCGGTGAGCGGCGCGGCAGCCGCCTGCTGTTGCGGATCGATGCGCGGGCCTTCCGGCGCGCGTGCATCGGCGGTGATCCAGCGCGATGGTGCGCCCGCCAGCCGGATGCCCACGCGCTCACCGTTACCCGCCAGCGCCACCACGAGCGTCGATTTCGACTGGCCCGCTCGCGCTGCCGCCGACAGCATCAGTGCGCACGCGGCCATCCAGGGCGTGAGAAAAAAGAGCGGTGTCCTCGCGAGCATCGCGTCGATGTCGGCATGATCCAGACGCGAGGCGAGCTGCGCGCGCAGCGCGGCGGTGGCGCCGGTGGTGCGCGCATGCAGGTCGTCGCCGTCATCGAGCCCGGCTTGCGCCAGTGCGAGCAGATCGAGCGGGCCGTGCGCCAATGCTTCGTCGAGCACGGACGCGAGCACTGAGTCACGCCACTGCATGCGTTCGAGTATGCGCATGTCGCGGCTGCCGAAACGGATCTGCGGGCCCGCGCCGCTGCCCAGCAACGACCACGCGCGGGCTGCGGGATCGCTCGCATCCGTGACTTCGACCAGCGTCGTGCGCGGAGAAACGACGGCGGCGAGCGGCGTCACCACACCGTACGACTGCGCGCATTCGAGGCGCACTTCGCCTTGCTCGATCAGCCGCTCGGCGTGCGCTTCGTCGTTTGCCCAGCCTTCGTATAGACAACACAGGATCGCCGACGAGCGCACTGGCGCGGAGGGCTTGCGCGGGTCGTCGAACGGCGGCCCCGCGTGCAGTAGCGTGAAGTCCGGGAGACCCACCGCGTCGCGCGCCGCCACGACGCCGCGCCATTGCGGACACACCGCATGGACGCGGCTCAGGGCGATCGCATTGGCATCATCGGCGCGCATGGTCAGCGGCTCGCGAAGCTGAAAATGCCGCGCAGGCGCGACCACAGCATCTTCCAGAACAGATTGCCGACATCGAGTGGCGCGTTCACCGGTTGAACGCGCGCGGCCGGACGCGATTCGACGCGCGGCGCTTGCACGGGCGCTTCGGCTTCAGGGCCGGACGGCTCCGTTGCAGTAGCTGCCTGCGCGACGGGCGTTGCGTCGGCTTGCGCGACCGCACTGCCCGCCGCCGTTCCCGCTTCGTCCAGCTTCGCCTTGAGATTCGCCGCGAACGCTTCCGTCATGCGCGTGGCCAGTTCCTTCACGATGCCGCTGCGCGAGAACTGCGCGAGGCTGCCGCCGATCGTGTAATCCACCTTCACGTCGACGCGCGTTTCGCCCGCCGCCTCTTCAAGCGCGAACGACGCCACGCCCTTGACGCGCGACGCGCTCTTTCGGTCCACGCCGGTTCCGGTGATGCTGCCGCAATACTGCGCATCGTCGAGCTTCATTTCACCGTCGCCCGCAAACGACGCGACGATCGGTCCGAGCTTGACGGTCATCGCCAGCTTGAGCATCCCGTTATCGACGGGCGCGGTGAGCGACGCGCCCGGCAGGCACGCGACGATACCAGGCGTATCGTGAAAGCGCGCCCACACGTCATCGCGCGGATACGGCACGGTGAAGCTTTGTTCGATTTCCATTGCGTATCAATCCGTATTCGATGTTTCAGGCGGTCACCGCGAGCGGCGCGGCCGCACACGCACGACGCGCATCGAGCACGCGGCGGATCGCACGCACGATGCCCACGTAACCGGTGCAGCGGCACAGATTGCCGGAGAGTTCGAGGCGCACGCGTGCGTCGTCGGCATCGGGCAGGCGCGTGACGATGTCGCGCGCGGTCATCAGCATGCCCGGCGTGCAGTAACCGCATTGCAGCGCGTGCTCGGCGGTGAACGCGGCGCGCAGTTCGTTCATGGTCACGTCGTCGTCGAAACCTTCGATAGTGCGCACCGCACTGCCCGCGCAACTGATCGCGGGCGTAATGCAGGAGCGTGTAGGCACGCCGTCCACGTCGATCGTGCACGCGCCGCAGACGCCCTGCTCGCAGCCGATGTTGGTGCCGCACAGCATGCGCTGCTCGCGCAGAAAATCCGCGAGGCTGGTGCGCGGCTCGACGCGGTCCGCGACGCAAGCCTGATTGACGACGAGTTCGATTGTCTTGATGAATGGGTCGCTCATGATGCTTTCCCGTCCTGATTGCGAATGCCTGCCGCTGCGCGCACGAGCGCGACGCGATGCACCTCGTGTTCGTAGCTTCCCGCTTCGATGCCCGCCGCTTCGAGATGAACATCGAAGCACGATGTGTTCGGATCCGCGTCGCGAAGCAGCGCGCGGGCATCGTCGATCGCGTACGGCGGCGCGTCAATCGCGCCGATCACGGCGCGGCACACGCCGCGCGCCGCGTCGTCGATGAACACCGCGATAGCCTCCGCGAACTCGCCCGGCTTGCGGTTGAACTTGTAGTAGCTCCAGCGCGCCGTCGGCGAAAGGCGCGCGAAGCGCACGCCGGTGAGGATCTCGTCCGGATCGAGCGCGGTCGTGAATGCGCCTGCCATCCACTCGCCGTTACTTATCACCCGTGCGCCTTTAGGACCCGAGACGAGAAACACCGCATCGAGCGCGCGCATCGTATTGATCCAGTCTGCAGCGGGATCGGCATGTGCGAGACTGCCGCCGAGCGTGCCGCGATTGCGCACAGCGCGATAGGCGATGCCGCGCGCGACATGCTCCATGAGGCCGCGCGTGCCGGTGTCGATCTTGCCGTCCTCGATCTCCGCATGCGTGATGCACGCGCCAAGCGTGACGGCTTCGCCTTCAATGCAACACGCGCGCAGCGCGACGATGTCGCGCAGATCAACGAGCATTTCGGGCTGCGCGAGCCGCAGGTTCATCATCGGCCCAAGCGACTGGCTCCCCGCCACGAACTTGCCCATGCCGTCGGTGGGGCTGATGAGCGCGATCGCCTCATCGCAGGCGAGCGGTTTTGCGTAGTCATAGGTCGCGGCTTTCATGCGGGCATTCCTTTCAGCGTGTTGGCTTGCTGTTCACGCTGCCTCGCGAGCGCTTCGACGATCAGGCGCGGCGTGATCGGCAATTGGTCGATGCGCACACCGAGTTCGCGCAGCGCATCGTTGACGGCATTGGCGATTGCAGCGGGCGGACCGATCGCCCCGCTCTCCCCAATGCCCTTCTGCCCGAACTCCGTATAAGGAGCCGGCGTCTCCATATGTTCGATGCGAATCGCGGGCACTTCCGTAGCACCCGGCAAGATGTAATCGGCAAGCGTCGAGGCGAGCGGCTGGCCGTCTTCGCTGTAGGGCATCGCTTCATAGAGCGCCGTGCCGATGCCTTGCGCCGCGCCTCCGTAGACCTGTCCGTCGACGACCATCGGATTGATGAGCACGCCGCCGTCTTCCACGATGGCGTAGTCGAGAATCTCGGTCTGGCCGAGCGCCGGATCGACAGCAACGACCACCGCATGACACGCGTAGCTGAAGGTGCCCGAATCGCGCCTCGCCTGATACGACGTCGAGACTTCGAGGCCGCGCGGATCGACATCGGGCGGCAGCAGTTGCGGCGCGAGATACCACGTGCGCGCGATGTCCTGCAACGTGCGCCGCGCCTCCTTGCCGACGACGGCACCGTTCTCCCAGCGCACTTCGCTCATCGGCTCCTGAAGGAGGTGTGCGCCAATCCTCAACAGCCGCTCCTTGAGCTCCTTCGAAGCGCGACCAACCGCGCCACCCGCCATCACGATCGAGCGCGAGCCCCACGTGCCGGTGGAATACGGCGTGACGCCCGTATCGCCGAGAATGATGCGCACGCGGTCCGTGTCGATGCCGAGCACTTCATGGGCGATCTGCGCGAGCGTGGTCTCCATGCTCTGCCCGTGCGAATGCACGCCCACCCGCACTTCGAGCACGCCGTCGGGCGTGAGGCGGATCACGGCGGGCTCGTAGCCCGGCACCATCGGAATGCCCCAGCCGTGATACACCGACGTCCCGTGCGCGCCCTGCTCGCAGAAGATCGACATCCCGAAGCCGATACGCCTGCCGTCCGGCTCGCCGCGCTGCTGACGTGCGCGAACGGCGGGCAGGTCGATCGCGGCCATCGCGCGACGCACCGCCTCGGGATAGTCACCGCTGTCAAAATGCTTCTTCGTGATGTTGTCGAAAGGCATCTCGTGCGGCTGAACGAGATTGCGCAGACGCACCTCGTACGGTTCGAGACCCGCTTCGAGCGCGATCGCATCCATGATCGTTTCGATCGCGTAGCACACGCCCGTTCGCGCCACGCCGCGATACGGGAGGATCGGCGGCTTGTTGGTTGCAACCGACCACGTGCGGCAGCGGAAGCGATCCATCTTGTACGGCCCCGGCAGGATGCTGCCGACCTGCGCCGCTTCCAGGCACGCGGAAAACGGATATGACGAATACGCGCCCGAATCCACGTGCGCATCGCATTCGACCGCGAGCAGACGGCCGTCGCGATCCGCATAGCCCGTGATGTCGTAATCGTGCTCGCGGCAGTTCGCGTTAGCGGTGAGCTGCTCGCGGCGGTCCTCGATCCAGCGCACCGGCTTCTCGAGTTGCATCGCGAGCCAGCCGCAGCAGACCTCCTCGGGCAGCAGAATGCCCTTGTAGCCGAAGCCGCCGCCGACATCGGGCGCGATCACGCGCACCTGTCCTTCGTCGAGACCAAGACATTCCGCGAGGCCCGTGCGCGTGATGTGCGGCATTTGGGCGGACGTATGCACGATCAGTTGCGACAGGCGGCGGTCCCAGTGCGCGACAACGCCGCGCCCTTCCATCGGCGCCATGCTCTGCCGCGCCGTGCGCAGCTTGCGATGCACGCGGATGGGCGCATCGCGGCGGATCGCGTCGAGATCGACGTTGGGGTTCGCATCGACGAAGGTTTCGAGAAACACGTTGTCGCCCCAGTGCTCGTGCACCAGCGCCGAGTCTTCACGGCGCGCGTCGAGCATGTCGACCACAGCGGGCAGTTCCTCGAAATCGACGAAGACCTGTGCGGCGATATCCTCGGCCTCGGCGCGCGTCGCGGCCACGCACATCGCGATTGTCTCGCCGACCTGACGCACCTTGCCGCTCGCGAGCACAGGCTGCTGCGAGCGCTTGAATCCGGGCAGACTCGAATTCGCGACAATAGGCTTCACGCCCTCCAGATCGGCCAGCGTATAGACGGCGTGCGCGAACGCCTCCGGCTTCTCGATGCCGACGATATGACCGTGCGCGATCGGGCTGCGCACGAACGCCACATCGACCATCCCGACCATGCGGATGTTGGGAACATACTCGCCGCGCCCGTGCATGAAGCGCTCGTCTTCCTTGCGCGTAAGCGAGGCGCCGATGCCTTGCGGACGATTGTTGTCGATGCGTTTGTGGGGACGTTTGATCATTGTGTGAGCCTCGCGTTCTCAGGCGGCGCGCGCGAGCGGCAGCGTCGGAGAGACAGAGTCGTGACGCACGCCGTCGCGCAGGCAGAACAGCGGCGACAGCATGCGGTCGGTGATGACCTGCGTGCCTTCGTTGTCCTCCAGTATCCAGCGGCCGCGACGGTCGTCGAGTACGCTGATGTCCGCGCCCCGCCCCACTTGCAGCGAGCCGATCTGGTTTTCCATGCCGACCATCTTCGCGGCGTTGCAGGTCGCCATCGCGACAATGTGTTGCAGCGGCAGGCCGAGCGCGAGCATGCTGGTCATCGCGCTCACGAGGCTGAACTGCGTGCGGCCGAGGAACGAATGCTCCTCGTCGGGATGGCTGTCGGGCGTGCCGGCGGGCGCGGGCACGTGTGTGTTGTAGCCGTGCATGTCCGCACCGAGCGTGTCGGGCACGACGCCCGCATCGAGCACGATGCGCGCCGTCTTGAAGCTGAAATGCGAGCCGTGGCCGACGTCGATCTTCAGGCCGCGCGCGACCGCTTCATGCACGAGAGGATGCAGTTGCCCGTTCTCCTCGACGAAGCCGCCCGGATGCCGGCTGAACGGATGCGCCAGGATATCGCCTGGCTTGAGCGTCTCGACCACCTGATTGAAGATGGAATCTGGCCGCACCGGCAGACTGCCGCTTTCGGGCTTCGGCCACAATTGGCCGAAGTGGATATACAGCGGCAGTTCCGCGCCACGGCCAATCTTCGCGGCGATCTTCATCACGTCGAGACCCCAGCGCGCGAAGCCGCCAATTTCAGCGTGCGCCTTGATGCCCTTGACGAGATCGGCATTCGCGCGGATGGACTTGATGGTTGCGTCGGCATCGAGGCAATCGGGGCGATACAGGTCCGGATAATAGTGCCCTTCGAGGCCGCCGACGAGATAGGCGGAAATGAAGGCGAGCACGCGCGTGGCCGAGCGCTCCGCGACGTAATGCCGGAAGCCCGGAATCGTGATGCAGCTCGGTCCGCCCTGATCCACGATCGTCGTCACGCCCGACTGCACGCCGCACTGATCCGCATTCAGGCCGAAGCGGCCCGTGACGTACTGAAAGATGTGGCCGTGCGTATCGATGAGACCGGGCAGCACCAGCTTGCCTCTGCAGTCGATCAGTTCCGCCTGGGGCGCCTGACTCGCGGCGTCGGAGCCGATCGCGGCGATGACGCCGTTGTCCACCAGAACGTCGAGCGTGGCGTCGATCTTCTGGGCGGGGTCGATGACGCGCCCCCCTTTGAGCAGAACTTGTGACATGTACGGTGCGATAGCCGAGTTGGAAGATGCGTGGTGTACCGCAAATTGTGTGCCGGTTCTTCCGCGCTGCTTCGTCAGTCGTGTTTTTCTTTTTGAATCATAGGTTTAGCGATACACCATCACACCAGATGCGTGCCGTACCACGGATTTTTTCAAACACCCTCGCACCAAATCGGACGATGTATACCCGCACGCGCACCAAGCCCATGCGCGACGCCTTTTTATGGTGATTCAGTGGTGTACCCCGCATTTGCGATTGGCCGCGATTCTGACCTAGAATGCGTATTGGAGCATTAGTAGCTCGTCCATTTCCCAAGAGTCGTTTCCATGCGAACCACTGTCACCGATCACACCGACATTCAAAGCGTCCGTGCGGAGCTCGCCGAGCGGCAGGCGCGCTCGCCGCTGTTCTCGCGGCCGGGCTTTCTGATCCGCCGCATGCATCAGATCCACACCTTCCTGTTCGCCCAGGAAACGGGCGAGTTCAACATCACGCCGGTGCAATACAGTCTGCTGACCACACTAGAATCGCTCGGCGAGATGGATCAGAACACGCTCGCGATTGAAGTCGGACTGGAGCGCTCCAGCGTCGCGGAGGTTATTCCGCGTCTCAACGAACGCGGACTCGTACGCCGCACGCAGGCAGAGCACGACAAGCGCTTGCGGCTGGTGAAACTCACCCCCGCCGGCAAGCGCCTGATCAGGAAGATGGCGAGCGCCGTGCAGCGCGCGCACGATCGCACCATCGAGCATCTTTCGCCCATTGAGCGCGATGTCTTCATGCTGCAGATGATCCGGCTGGTGGAAGCCAATAACTCGGAAGGCCCTGTGCCGTTCCGGCTACCCGACAGCCAGTTGCTTGCACAGGACGAGAGTTCGGTCGACGCGACCTGAGCCCACAGGTCAAAAGCCCACGGGTAACAGACCGGCGCATCGGAATTGCACCGCAGCCCAGCCGGCTATATCGACGAATCTATGCGTCCATAGACACCCGTCGTCGCCGTCGGACCTGCCCAACGCCCCGATAGGAAACGCACAGCGCTAATTTCAAAATGCAATGCACCCCACAGCGCAAAGCACTTGCGCTGTGTCGGTACAATTGTCAATAGCCGCCCGAGCTACCACCGCTGCTGCTGGTGCTGGACATACCCATACCACCTTCCGACGCGCAGCCCGTCACCAACGACGAAAGTGCGAGCGTGAAGACAACGAATACAGCGGAAATAATCCTGGATCTGTTCATTCTGAGCTCCATAAGTGTGGCATTCCTCGTGGCGACAACCGAACGGCTTACTAACTACGGTGCCCGCCCAGTCGGCAGACTAGCCCGATGGCTATATTGCAACCGAACAGTGCGGCACTTTCAGCACCGTCACCAGACATAACGCCCGCGAGCATCGGTTTATTCCAAGCCTCGGGTTTACGGTTGTGGTGCAATTCGGATGCGTCGGCCTGTTACGCTCGAGTTTTTGACGAGCACGAGCCAATGCGTAAGCTGAAAGACATTGACGGAAGTTCAACGGGCGCCACTTTGATTGCGAAGTTATCGTCCTTTGCGTGCGCTGGCACCTGCGTTACAAGCTCAGCTTTCGGGACCTCGCTGAAATGATGGCCGAGCGCGGTCTGTCGCTGGCGCACACGACGATCATCCGCTGGGTCAAGCGCTTCACGCCGGAAAGAGATTGCACGACTCGATGCGAGCAACGCATGATTCCTGGCGTCATGGCCAGCTCTCAGGTTCTAGTCTTATGTTCTTGCCGGGTCCGGGACACTGTGATCCCGGGTACGTAGACCGATTATTTCAGCCGCATCCGGCGACCACAAGAAGGCACCTGACAGTGTCATGGTTACCTCGTGGAAACAAATTGCCGCGATGAGCCTTCCGCTCATGAGCGCGCGCACAAAACCCGCGACTTTGCGGTGCTGTCTGGACTGCGGCTGAACTAGCGGGACTCGGGGCGCCCGGGCCCGGCTCTCATGTTCAATGCGCGACTGCGCACGAAAGTGCCTCAGACGTTCGTATGCAAGCGACAGCACGCCGCCCGGGGCACGATGCAGATGCCGGTCATAGATAGTCACCATCGTCGCCAACGAAGCGAAACCGACTTGATCGAGGTGCCATTCTCCGGTTCGGTGGCCACACTCTACACACGTGCCGATCGCAGCCTCCGCCGCGCATATCTGCGCTTGCGTTACTTTGTCAAAGCGTAGATCCGCGATGAGGACGACAAGAACCATCACGTCCGCCAGAAGGTGGACGCCATGCAGATTCCCTTGCCCTCGGCGCAACAGATCGAGCGTGAGGTGAATCCGCAATGCTGTGGCGTTGGCGTCGGCGCGCGGGAGTGGAAGTAACATTGCCTTGGCGTGCCGTGCCTGGGCCACCTGGGCTGCGCGAGCGAAAGAGCTGACTGGCCTGGTCATACACCTGCTGGTACCAAACATAAGAAAAGAAGGTCAAGGACGATCGCTCCACCGATCATGCAATGCTCTCCCTCAAGAATCCGCCCTGCCGATATGGAAACCGAACCAACACCGATAACGGCAACCGCGCACAGATATGAACGAGGATTATTTCAACTACTTCTGGAAAGTACTAGAAGGTACTTGACGGTTCCATGCTTTCCGCGCGGAAACAAATTGAAGTGACAGCGCTTTGCATCTGAAACGCCCGGTAGACATGTGAATCCACCTCACCATTTCGTCCTGGCAATTCCTGACGGATCGACTATTAACGCAATAAGGATGAAAGAAACAAGCGGCTAATCTGAAAGGCCATTAATAACTGGTAATAAAAGCTCTTTCGGACGGAAAACGCACTCTGCCTTTCATAGCACCTTCTATCACCGTCTCCTTAAGCCCTTGTTTCCGTTTAGGAAGATGCAGAATCGATCACACCACGTCACGCAAACCAGTTGTTCAAGCATCTGGTTCGCGGTCCCAACTTCATAAATCCCGCCAGCAGAATTCTGGTCCTTTGTGTACATTCCGGCTTTGTTCGTCCGTAGACGTCTAGCGACAGAGGATGCGTCGTAATGCGCCTTGCTGAACGGCTCAGCGCCCTGCACCACCAAGCCGCACGGACGAACGCTATCGAAGCATAGTGCGACGTTTGCCTTGAGCAGTGCGGGCGAGCGCAGCCCGCTTTTCCCAGTAAACTTGCTCTGCAGGAAATCCACATGCTCGGCCTGGTACGTATCGCCCTTCGACGGCCATACACCTTTGTCGTGCTGGCAATCGTTATCTTCATCGTCGGACCGCTGTCCGCGATAAAGACGCCAACCGACATCTTTCCCGACATCCGCATTCCCGTCATCAGCGTCGTGTGGCAATACACGGGGCTGCCGCCGGACCAGATGTCCGGCCGGATCACGTCGCCCTTCGAGCGCACGATCACGACCACTGTCAACGACGTCGAACATATCGAGGCCGAGTCGGTGGCCGGATTCGGCATCATCAAGATCTTCTTTCAACCCGGCGTGAACATCGCGACCGCGAATGCGCAGGTGACGGCAGTCGCCCAGACGCAGTTGCGACAGCTGCCACCGGGCACGACGCCACCGCTCATCCTGAACTACAACGCGTCGACGGTGCCGATCATCCAGCTCGCGCTGTCGGGCAAAGGGCTCAGCGAACAGAACCTGGGCGACCTCGGCCTGAACCAGTTGCGGCCGCAACTCGTGACGGTCGCGGGCGCGGCCATTCCCTACCCGTTCGGCGGCAAGACGCGGCAGGTTCAGATCGATGTCGATCCGTCGAAGCTCGAGGCTCGAGGCCTCTCCGCACAGGACGTCGCAAATGCACTCGCAACGCAAAATCTGATCACGCCCGTCGGCACCGCGAAGATGGGCGATCACGAGTACACCCTGCAACTGAACGACGCACCTGCCGCAATCCGCGAGCTGGGCGACCTGCCCATTAAGGCGGTGAATGGCACGACAGTCTATGTTCGCGATGTCGCGAACGTGCGTGACGGCAGTCCGCCGCAGACCAACATCGTGCACGTGAACGGCCACCGCTCGGTGCTGATGACGGTGCTGAAGAACGGCTCCGTGTCGACGCTCGGGATCATCGCCGGCATCAAGCAGCACCTCGCCGATGCGCGCGCCGCGCTGCCGGACAATCTGCAGGTCGAGCCGATCGGCGACCAGTCGCTGTTCGTGCGCGCGGCAATCAGCGGCGTTGCGCGCGAAGCGGTGATCGCTGCGGTACTGACCAGTCTGATGATCCTGCTGTTCCTCGGCAGCTGGCGCTCGACGGTCATCATCGCGACGTCGATTCCGCTCGCGATTCTCGGCTCCATCACGACGCTGTCGGCGCTAGGCGAAACGCTGAACATCATGACGCTAGGCGGCCTCGCACTTGCGGTCGGCATTCTCGTCGATGACGCAACCGTGACGATCGAGAACATCAACTGGCACCTCGAACACGGCAAACCTGTCGAGACCGCCATTCTCGATGGTGCCGCGCAGATCGTCACGCCAGCATTCGTTTCATTGCTGTGCATCTGCATCGTGTTCGTGCCGATGTTCTTCCTGAACGGTGTGGCGCGTTTTCTGTTCGTGCCGATGGCCGAGGCGGTGATCTTCGCGATGGTGTCGTCGTTCATTCTGTCGCGCACGCTGGTCCCAACCATGGCCAACTTCCTGCTCAAACCGCACGCCATTGCGCACGATGCACATGAAAGCCGCCCGCCCGGCCCGCTTGCGCGTTTCCAGAAGGGCTTCGAGGCGCGCTTCGAAAAGGTGCGCGAGAGTTATCGCGGTCTGCTCGAACTGGCGCTCGCACATCGCCGAATGTTCATCGGCTGTTTTCTTGGCTTTGTGTTGCTCTCGTTTTCGCTGGTGCCGTTTCTTGGCCGCAACTTCTTTCCGGCCGTCGACGCCGGGCAGATCCTGCTGCACGTGCGCGCCCCGATCGGCGAGCGCGTGGAAAAGACGTCGGAGATCATGGCTGCCGTCGAAGGGGCAGTGCGTCAGATCGTGCCGCCCGCGGAGCTTGGCACGGTGGTCGATAACATCGGCTTGCCGGTTAGCGGCATCAACACCGCTTACAACAACACGGGCATCATCGGCTCTCAGGACGGTGACATTCAGATCGAGTTGAATGAAGGTCACAGGCCGACGGCCGAATATGTACGCGAAATGCGAGAGCGGCTACCGCGCGAGTTTCCGGGCGTGACGTTTTCATTTCCCCCCGCAGACATCATCAGCCAGATCCTGAACTTCGGGTCGCCGGCTCCCATCGATCTGCAAGTGCGCGGCAATAACCTCGCGGGCAATTTCGAATACACAAACCGTTTGCTGCGCGACATTCGCCGCGTGCCCGGTGTCGTCGACGCACGCATCGAGCAGTCGCAAGCCAACCCGACCTTCAACGTCAACGTCGACCGCACACGCGCGCAACTGCTCGGCATCACCGAGCGGGACGTGACGAACAGCATGGTTGTGAACCTCGCAGGTTCAAGCCAGGTCGCGCCGACTTTCTGGCTCAACAATGCGAACGGCGTGTCGTATCCGATCGTGATGCAGACGCCTCAATACAGCCTCGATACGCTGTCGTCGCTGCAGAATCTGCCGATCACCTCTTCGACCTCTGCGGGCAACGACCCGCAGATTCTCGGCGGCCTCGCGACGTTCGACCGCACGAACAGCAACTCGATCGTGAGCCAGTACAACATCCAGCCGATGGTCGAAATCTTCGCGACTACCCAGGACCGCGATCTCGGCGCAGTCGCATCCGATATCCAGAAGGTTGTCGCAAGTCACGCGAAGTCGCTGCCGAAAGGCTCGTCGGTGGCGCTGCTGGGCCAGGTGCAAACGATGAACAGCGCCTTCACAGGCATGCTGTTTGGCCTGATAGGCGCCGTGGCGCTGATCTATCTGCTGATCGTCGTAAACTTCCAGTCGTGGGCCGATCCGTTCGTGATCGTGTCGGCACTGCCGGCGGCGCTCGCCGGCATCGTATGGATGCTGTTCGTGACGCATACGACGCTATCGGTGCCTGCGCTCACGGGGGCGATCATGTGCATGGGCGTCGCAACCGCAAACTCCATTCTTGTCGTGAGCTTTTGCCGCGAGCGATTCGCCGTGCACGGCGATCCCTTCAAGGCCGCGCTCGAGGCGGGCTTCACGCGTTTTCGGCCGGTGCTGATGACCGCGCTGTCGATGATCATCGGCATGGCGCCGATGGCACTTGCGCTCGGCGAAGGCGGCGAACAGAACGCACCACTTGGCCGCGCGGTAATCGGTGGCCTCATCTTCGCGACGACGGCGTCGCTCTTTTTCGTGCCTGTCGTTTTCTGCATCATCCACGCGCGCCGCGGGCGCGCGGCTACCCCGGCATCGTCTGCCCCGGGAGGTACTGCTCATGTCATCTGAACCGATTGAACCCGTTCGCCAGTCCGCTTATGAGCCCAGCGCCGCGCGGACGCGGACGCCCCGGCGGCTGGCGGGCGCGAGTGTCGCCGGCGTCGCGATCGTGGTCGTCGCGGTCGTCTCGGGCCTCGTGCTGCGGACCACAGATTCGCGCAAACTGAAGACCTGGACCGACTCACAGGCCGTGCCCACCGTGAACGTGATCGCGCCCGTACGCGATGCGAGCGGCCCCGTGCTCACGCTGCCGTCCGAACTGCAGGCTTATTCGCGCGCGCCGATCTTCGCGCGCGTCAGCGGCTATCTGAAAGCGTGGAACGTCGATATCGGCGCGCACGTCAAGGCGGGCCAGCCGCTCGCCGAGATCGAAACGCCTGAGCTCGACCAGCAGCTCGCGCAGGCAAAGGCTGATCTCGACAGCGCCAAGGCCAATGCGGATCTGGCGGCGACGACGGCCAGGCGCTGGCAGTCGATGCTCGGCACGGATGCCGTCGCCCAGCAGGACGTCGACCAGCGCACGGGCGATTACGCCGCCAAGAAAGCGATCGTCGCCGCCGCACAGGCCAACGTCGAGCGCCTCATCGCTACGAAAGGCTTTGCCCGGATCGTCGCGCCGTTCGACGGCGTCGTCACGGCACGCGACACCGACGTTGGCGCGCTGATCAACGCCGGCAGCGCAGGCGCTGGTCAGGAACTGTTTGCCGTGTCCAACGTCACGCAGTTGCGTGTCTACGTGCAGGTGCCGCAGAACTATGTGCCGTTGATCCACGAAGGCACGACCGCCACGCTCACCGTGCCGGCCTACCCGGACCAGCAGTTCGCTGCGCGGGTGATCGCCTCGGCGGATGCCGTCAACGCGAACTCGGGCTCGACGCTGGTACAACTGCTCGTCGACAACAAAGAAGGCAAACTGCTGCCAGGCGGTTTCGCGAGCCTGCAGTTCAGGTTGCCCGTCGAAGCGAATGCGCTGCGCGTACCGGCAAGCGCACTGGTGTTCGACAGCCACGGGCTGCGCGTCGCCACACTGGACACAGGCGGCCATGTGATGTTCAAAAGCGTGACGATTGCGCGCGACCTCGGCGATGCCGTCGAGATCGGCTCGGGTCTCAAGCCGACCGATCGGGTGATCGATACGCCGCCCGACGGGCTCGCGAACGGCGACGCCGTCGAAGTCGCGACTGGCGGCAAGAAGGTAAGCGCCCATGGTTAAAACTGCAATCCACAAGCGTGCGCGCAGCCTGCCGTGGGCTTTGCCCACCTTGCTTGCCGGGACGACGCTCGTCGCCGGCTGCTCGCTCGCGCCCGACTACAAGGTGCCGCCCTCGCCCGTTGCCGGGCAATACCGGACGATGGGCCCGTGGGTCGACGCGAAACCGTCCGACCAGTTGAACCGCGACGGCTGGTGGAAGATGTACGGCGACACGCAGCTCGACGACCTCGAAGAGCGGCTCATCGCGAACAACACCGATCTGCGCGCTGCGTTCGCGCACTATCAGCAGGCGCAGGCGTTCGTCGAGCAGGTGAGCGCGGGTCTCTTCCCGAGCGTCGCAGCAGTCGCCGTTCCGCAACGCAACCGGCAATCGGCCACGCGGCCGCTGCGCGCTGGCGGCCCGGACTACTACAACTCGGTGACGCTCGGCGGCGAGATCAACTATGACCTCGATCTGTGGGGCCGCGTGCGCGATTCCGTCAAAGCGGGCAAAGACGAGGCACAGGCTTCGAAGGCTGATCTCGCATCGGTGCAACTGAGCCTTCAGGTCGAACTTGCCGACAGCTATGCCAGATTGCGCGGCCTCGATCAACAGACGCAACTGCTGCGCGAGTCGGTGGTTGAGTTCGCGAAGGCGCTCCAACTGACCCAAACGCTCCATAGTGGCGGGATCGTCGCGGGTCTCGACGTGTCGCGCGCGCAGACACAGTTGTCGTCGGCGCAATCGATGCTTTCGCAAAACCTGGCGCAACGCGCGCTGCTCGAACATGCGATCGCCGTGCTGGTCGGCGCGTCGGCATCCGAGTTCACCTTGCCTGAAGAAACCGCGTCGATCCCCTTGCCTGTGATCCCCGTCGGCGTGCCTTCCGCGCTGCTGCAACGGCGGCCGGACATCGCAGCCGCAGAGCGCCGCGTCGCCGAGGCGAACGAGAAGATCGGCGTCGCGCGCGCCGCGTACTTTCCGTCCATTACGCTCAGTGCGCAAGGCGGTCTGCAAAGCGCCGCCTATGCGGGGCTCTTCAGTGCGCCCAACCTCTTCTGGACGGTCGGCCCTCAGCTCGTCCAATATGTGTTCGACGGCGGCTTGCGTCGCGGGCAACTCGACGCGGCAAAAGCCTCAATGGACGAGGCGGGCGCACTCTATCGCGGCATCGTGCTGTCCGCTTTCCAGCAGGTTGAAGACAACCTGACGCTGCTATCGGATCTCGGCACTGCCCTCGGCCAGCAACGCGATGCCGCGCAGGCCGCGCAGCATTCGGTCGATCTCGCGCTGACGCAATATCGGCAAGGTGCGATCGGCTATCTCGACGTGGTGACTGCGCAAACCGCGGCGCTCGACGCGCAGCGCGCCTTGATCGACATCCAGACCCGTCAGCTGAGTGCGAACGTGCAACTGATCCACGCGGTCGGCGGAGGATGGTCGGACGACGCGCTTGCGCAAACCGACACGGCGCCCGCACTCGCTGCAGCGCCGTCGCCGGGCAGGTAGGCCGCCGACGCGAACATGCTGCTCACCGTGCGTTGATCGGCCTGAACTCATACGCCGTCGTGCCTGACGCTGCTGCTGCCGCAGGTGGTCAGCACAGGCGCATCGCGCGCGAACCCGTAGCCGGGCGCGGTGATCGCGTCTGCGCCAAAGATGGTTCGAGTTGGGTGGTGAAAGAGCAAGGTCGACGTTGAGGGCTTGAGCGTCGAATGATCGCCACACCCACTGCACGGACGACGACGTGAACACCTGAACATCACAAATCGGACACGACATTGAGCTCAGCCTCCTGGACTTGAGCAAGAGAATGACGAAGGTCTAACGCGATCAGCAAGTCTTTCACGCTGCCCGGGAAAATGCCTTCACCAGCGCGTCGTCGTTGAAATCGTAGTGCGGGTTGTGAAGCGGCGCGCTCGCGGTAGCACCATCGACACCCATCCCGATATACGCAGCGGGTTTCACGCGTGCCATAAACGCAAAGTCTTCCGATGCCATCGACGGCTTGCAACCCGATCTCACGGCATCGTCGCCAACGGTATTGCGTGCCGCCGCAAGCGCCACCTGAGTCGCGCTGTCCGCATAATTCAGAGGCCGCACCCACGCTGAGCGCGGTCCATGGAACGACAAGCGCCATTGCCTCCGGCACGCGCGGCGATTATTTCAGCCATGTGTGGTGATTCACAAGAAGGCACTTGCCGGTTTGATACTTTCTGCAAGGATACAAATTGCAGCGATGGGGCATCTAGCCTATGAGACGCCCAAAAGAATTTGCTGAGATTGCGCGCGTCGCTATGCGCCATCAGTCTTGATCAATTTCAGCAAAGGCAATATGCCCCCTTTCGTCATTCAATGTCCACGCATTCAGCGAATGGATACATGGACACGTGATCACCTGTGGCGTCAGTTAGTCATGGCACTCGAGTCGGTTGCATCTTGCGGCGCCGACGCGACGGCATTGTTCGAACCGTGCTCGTGCCGGAGCGCATAGAGCGCCTTGTTGCGTGCGATCGTTTCGGGACTGGGCGGATAGTCGTGCTTGTCTACTGGCACTATTCCATCTACTTCAGCCTGGATTAGTTGCGCACGTACTTCCGCTCGCGTGAGACCTGATTGCGTTGTTTGCGCGAAAGCATTGGCACCCGTTATAAGGCAAAGACCCGTGAATGCGACTGCCTGGATGAGTTTCATTGCATCCTTCCATAGAGAACCGAAAAGGCGTGATGGTGTCCACGCAATCTATTCTCTTCGAAGGATCTGTCTCGCCCCTGACGGGGGTGTCTGAATTTTTGTGTGCAAGGCAGATAAAAGCCTGCCATCTGGCAGGCTCATCAATTGCATTCTACAAATGATT
>NZ_JAWRXV010000797.1:0-271 GCF_046534875.1 Paraburkholderia sp. SIMBA_054
CGCGCACGCCGAACTTGGCCATCACCGCTTCGTCCGAATCCATCTGGCTGCCGGTCATGGTGTTGACCAGGCGGATGCCCGGGCGCACCAGTTGGGCGAAGTCCTTGTCGCCGGTGGAGATGGTCACTTCCAGGCCCTCGCCGGCGCCCTGCAGAGCCAGCGTGCCGCTCACGTCGTCGGCCTCCACGCCGGGCTCGCGCAGGATCGAGATGCCCAGCGCTTCGCCGATCGCGCACATCGGCTCGACCTGCGCGCGCAGGTCGTCGGGCAT
>NZ_JAWRXV010000798.1:0-271 GCF_046534875.1 Paraburkholderia sp. SIMBA_054
TCGGTGGTTCGAGTCCTCCCAGACCCACCACTCTGAATGTATGGCGCACACTAGGAATTTATACGGATCGGCGTTGAGGCCGGTGCGTGTTCTTTTATAACTTGTGACGTAGCGAGCGTTTGCGATATCTATCTAAACGTGTCGTTGAGGCTAAGGCGGGGACTTCGAGTCCCTAATAATTGAGTCGTATGTTCGCGTTGGTGGCTTTGTACCCCATCAACACGTCATGTAACACCGAGGCGACTTGGGGTTATATGGTCAAGCGAATAAG
>NZ_JAWRXV010000799.1:0-271 GCF_046534875.1 Paraburkholderia sp. SIMBA_054
GGCGAACGCTTCGGGCACCGGACGCTCGCCGGCAATGGCTGCGGCCAGCAATTCGCCGGAGACGGTGGTCGGCGCCATGCCGTGTCCGCCGAAGCCGACCGCGTGCCAGACGCCGTCCGCGCCGCGGCCGATTTGCGGCATCTTGTGACGCGCGTAGCTCATCAGTCCGCCCCACGCGTAGTCGATGCGCACGTCGTGTAGTTGCGGATACACCTTTAGCAGGTCGCGCCGCAGTAATCGCGCGATGACTTCAGGCGCGCGATCTCGCACT
>NZ_JAWRXV010000800.1:0-271 GCF_046534875.1 Paraburkholderia sp. SIMBA_054
TCTTTACTAAGAAGGAATTGCTAAAATCGATTGTTGTGTCATTTAGAACAACACCTAAAGTGACTCCACCACGGGCCGCATTTGAACATATCCCTTAGTGCCATTTGATTTAATCCAGGTATAACCAGCAGATTCAGTCCAAGGTTCATATGTTTTCGCCGTAGCAGCTTGACAACTAAATGACCTTGCATATTCTTTACCAACACTCAAAATTTGTCCATCATAATTTGAAGATGGAATATCTTCTACTCCCTCTGCATTTGCAGCAGGG
>NZ_JAWRXV010000801.1:0-271 GCF_046534875.1 Paraburkholderia sp. SIMBA_054
GAAAGATCGCCTCGGCGCCAGCGACAAGATGCGAGGCGCGTGCAATCTGTTGCTGACCTCGGCAGCCCGGGCGACGGCTGCGCTCGGCGGCGATCATCGCCTCTTCGCGTATGGCATCGCGCTCGCCGCGCAGTTCGATTTCGCGCTGCCGGGTGAGACTCAAAAGGCGTGACTGTGTATCGCGGATATGGCCTATGGGCGATTCGTCGCATAGACCTGCGGCTCACTCTCGCCCTGCAACTCAGCGCATATGCCGTAGTGTCGAACATCG
>NZ_JAWRXV010000802.1:0-271 GCF_046534875.1 Paraburkholderia sp. SIMBA_054
GTCGCTCATCGACGAAGTTACCGCCGACGAAGCATCACTTCCGTCATCCGGAATGGCCTATGGAGATGAAACGGCCCTGCTGGCCAATCTGCCTGTGCCGGTCATCATTCATTCGGGCGATAAGATCCATTACGTCAATCAGGCCTTGCTCGATCTCACCGGCTATGAATCGCTTGATGATATTCGCGATGCGGGTGGCGTCGATGTGCTGTTCAACAGCGAAAGCGACGATGGCGAAACGCGACAGGGCATGGTGTTGCGCCGCGCCAAT